>DAOMZH010000256.1:0-11924 GCA_035437985.1 Polyangium sp. (in: bacteria)
CGCGACGGGTGGTGTACTCGTCGAGCTCGTCGAGCCTGCGCACGAAACCGATCACCCCTAAAGAGATTGTCCGGACAACCTAGGCGTTTACGGTTCGTCCTCACGTTCGAGCTGCGCGAGGATGTCGCGGGCGTCGTACATGGCCGTCTTGGCTCCGTCGCGTTTGGAGGCGATTTCGTCGAGCATCGCTTCGAGGGTCTTGGCGTCGTATTCGACTGTATTTGCAGGAATTTCGGAAGGAGATGAATCGGGAGCCGCTGTGCTCGGTACAGGCGTCGTACGTTCCGAGGTTTGGGATTCCAAATGATTGGTGCTCATACGTTCGAGCGCTTCGCTGAGCGTCTTTGCATCGTACTTCGCCGTCTCGAACTCGGGACGTTTGTTGCCCATGCGTCCGAGGGCCTCGTGCAGCGTTGTCGCGTCGTATTTCGCGGTTTCGAAGTCTTGGCGCCGAGGTGGTGGAGGCGTGGAGTTGCTGCGCGGCATGGTCGAAGATGCGGACGCAGACCTGGCTTGCAGCATGCGCTGGACGAGTGATTCGGCGTCCTTGATGCCGCTCACGACGCCGAGTTTGACGTTCGCGGTGCGCGCGAGTTTCTCGAAGGCCTGAGGCTCGAAATCATAGAGGTACGAGTCGACGAGCACGATGAACGGTTTGAATTTGGCGGTGTCGTCACGAAGTTTGGCGATCGACGTCGTGTGGGCATCAGCGCCAATTGGAGCGACGATCTCGGAAATGCGTGCGAGCACCTCGGCGGACAAACCGACGAGCAACACGGATGCTCCACTCGAGGACTGATTTGGATGCTCTCCACTCATGCGTTCACCGCGGACACTCACCGGCTACACCTGTCTGGCGGAAAGAAGTGCTGCGGTTGTTCCATGTGCCGCCGGGTGTGATGTTTCGAGAGGATATCAAAGTCCGGCGCAGTGCGTGCTGTCCGGCCATTGATTGATGTTGTCATGACCGATGTCCTTGACGCGCTGGTGTCTTGGGACCAATCGCGTTGTCGCGCCACAGACGGCATCATGAACGAGCTCGATGCCTTGACGCTCGTTTTAACTCGGAAGGCCCTTATGTCGATTCGTGCATCCGGTCCGCGTCCTGTTCGTGCAAATCGTGGTTCGACGCTCACGTGCAAAGGATGGTTGCAAGAAGCGGCGTTACGCATGCTTCAGAACAACCTCGATCCTGACGTTGCTGAACGCCCCGATGATCTCGTCGTGTATGGCGGGACGGGAAAAGCAGCGCGATCGTGGGATGCATTCGACGTCATCGTGCGGGAGTTACAAGCTCTCGAAGACGACGAGACGCTCCTCGTGCAATCGGGAAAAGCAGTTGGTCGGGTACGAACACATGCCGACGCGCCGCGGGTTTTGATCGCCAATTCGAATCTCGTTGGACGATTTGCGAACTGGGACGAGTTTCGCCGTCTCGAGCAACTCGGGCTCATCATGTATGGGCAGATGACCGCGGGCTCGTGGATTTACATCGGGACGCAGGGGATTTTGCAGGGCACCTACGAGACGTTTGTCGCGGCACGCCGTGCGCACGCGGCGCGTACGGGTCGCGAGGGGGCGCGTTGGGTGCTGACCGCTGGTCTTGGAGGCATGGGTGGCGCGCAGCCACTTGCCGCGACGATGGCGGGCATGTCGTGTTTGGCGGTGGAGATTGATCCGACGCGGATCGATCGCCGGTTGGCCACACGTTACGTGGATCGACGTATCGACGACATTGATCAAGCGCTCGCAGCGATAGAGGAATCGATGCAGAAGGGCACGCCGGTCTCGATTGCGCTCTGTGGCAACGCGGCGGATGTTTTTCCGGAGCTCGTGCGGCGCGGCGTGGTGCCGGATCTCGTGACGGAACAAACGGCAGCGCACGATCCGCTCAAGGGCTACATTCCGAAAGGTTTGTCGCTTACGGAAGCTGACGAGCTGCGCGCGAAAAATCCCAAAGATTATGTTTTGCGGGCCAAACAATCGATGCGCGCCGAGGTCGAAGCGATGCTCGAAATGGCGCAATGTGGGGCGGAAGTCTTCGATTACGGGAACAACATTCGCACCTGTGCGATGGAAGTCGGTTGCGATCGGGCGTTCGACATTCCGGGGTTCGTCCCGGCATATATTCGGGAATTGTTTTGCGAAGGCAAAGGACCATTTCGATGGGTTGCGTTGTCGGGGGACCCAGCGGATATTTTGGAAACGGATCGTGCGGTCCTCGAAGCGGTGCCGAATGATCCCGACTTGGCGCGATGGATTCGTTTGGCCCAGGAACGGGTGGCATTTCAGGGTTTGCCCGCGCGTATTTGTTGGCTCGGATTGGGCGATCGCGCGAAGGTTGGATTGGCCTTCAACGAGCTCGTGCGTACGGGCAAGGTAAAAGCGCCGATCGTGATTGGTCGAGACCATTTGGATTGTGGTTCGGTCGCGTCGCCATTTCGCGAAACGGAGGCCATGAAAGATGGCTCGGACGCCATTGCGGACTGGGCGATTTTGAATGCGCTGGCGAATACGTCGGGCGGAGCGTCGTGGGTGAGTTTTCATCACGGTGGCGGCGTAGGTATTGGCAATTCGCTGCATGCAGGAATGGTCATCGTGGCCGATGGCACGGACGCTGCGGCAAAACGTCTCGAACGTGTGCTCACGATCGATCCGACGATGGGCGTCATTCGTCACGCCGACGCGGGATATGAAACCGCAGTTCGCGTGGCCAATGAGAAGCATGTGCACGTGCCGCATCGCAAGTAGTAAGTGGATAGATTGGTTTGGCGAAACAATTGTCGAGCCAAACCAAGTCGCTGGTGCTGTACCAATTTTGTTGGAACGCAAAACAATTCGCCAGGACGCACTCTTCCGAGCGGCAATGCACAGTTGCAACAGCTTGTCAACCATCTCGTGACTTTTTGTTTACAAGCTCGTTTGTGCGTCGACGATCTTGGGCTCATTCCCCACCACCGTCACCCGAGCGACGCATCTCGTCACCAAATCCGCTCTTGATTCGTGCGTACCTTCGTTCGCGTTGGCTTTGGCCTTGACTTGATGCGCGAAGCACCGGAAATCCTGTCGCCGACGTGCGGTCCACGTCTGTGGTCTCGAGCGCGCAAACCGCGCGTTTGATGGCCTTTACGAGCGGCAAACGAGGCGATTTCAAATGAGCGAGACGGACACGAACGGAGCAACCATCATCACCCCGCTGCTCCCTTCGCGCATCCTCGCCGGTAAGCGGCTAGTGGTCGTCGGAGGAACCGGCTTTCTCGGCAAAGTTTGGGTGTCGATGCTTCTGCATCGTTTTCCCGACATCGGTCACCTGTACCTTCTGGTCCGACCCAAGGCCGGACAATCCGCCGAAGAACGCTTCTGGTCTCAAATCGCTTCGTCACCCTGCTTCGATCCGCTCCGCGAAGCGCATCCAGGCTCCGAGTTCGAAAAGTGGATCGCGCAAAAAATCACCGCCTGCGCCGGTGACATCGTCATGCCCGAATGCGGCCTCGATCCAGACCTTCTTTCGCGCATCGACGGGACCATCGATGCCGTCGTGAATGTCGCGGGCGTCGTCGACTTCAACCCACCCCTCGACGAAGCGCTCGAAGTCAACGCGTTCGGCGTGACGAACCTCGTTTCACTGGCCAAACGCATGAACGCGCCCGTGATGCACACGAGCACGTGTTACGTGGCTGGATATCGCGAAGGTCTCATCGAGGAAGTCGATCCTCGTGAAGTTCCTTTTCCGCGGTCCCAAGGTGAAACTTGGTTTGGTGCAGGCATTGAAAAACGTACGCTCGATCGTTCGCATTGGGATCCCCAACGTGAAATCGACGAATGCCTCGACCTCATCAAACAAGCGCGGCACCGCGGTGGTGATGCATTTCGGCAGAGCGCGTTTCTCGATCAAGCCAAAGCCAATCTTCAAGCTCGCCAAGAACCTTGTCGGGGCAAAGCCCTCGAGGACGAACTCGCCAAGGTCAAACGGAAGTTCATTGAAAATCAGCTCGTTGATGCGGGTACCGAACGCGCGCATTTCTGGGGCTGGACGAATATCTATACGTACACGAAAAGCATTGGCGAACAGGTGCTGGCCGCGAGCGGCGTGCCCTTTACGATCGTGCGTCCGGCCGTTATCGAATCATCCAGCATTTTTCCCGTGCCTGGTTGGAATGAGGGCGTAAATACGAGCGCTCCGTTCATTTACATGGCCATTGCTGGTCATGTGCGATTTCCCGGTGATCCTCGTTGTCACCTCGACATCATTCCTTGCGACATGGTGACGAGCGGCATGATTGCATCGCTCTGCGAATTGCTCGAAGGCAAGGCAGCGCCGGTGTATCACTATGGAACGACGGACACCAATGGATGCAAAATGGTTCGTTATTACGAACTTATTGGTCTATATAAGCGGCGGCTCGCGCGGGAGGGCAAAAAGAGCGCGCTTTTCGACCACATCAAGGCATATTTCGAACCCATCGGCATGACCAAGGCACAATATCACGCTCGTGGGGCCCACGTGTTGGCCAAAGCCATGCGCACTGCGAGCGGCATTTTTGGCAAGGCGGCGGCTGGGCCGATTCGACCTTTTCTCAAACCCGTCTCCGAAGCCCTTGAATCGGCGGCACGTACCGAGGACAAACTCGGCGACGTCATAGACCTCTTCATTCCTTTTACGGCCGAGGGGGATTGGGTCTTTTCGTGTGCGAATACGCGTGCGGCCATGGCGCGCATGCCCGAGGACGAGCGCGCGAAGTTTTTCTGGGAACCAGAGAAACTAGATTGGCGCACATGGATGTGGGAGATTCACATTCCGGGCCTCGAAAAGTGGGTTTTCCCGCTCATTGATGAAAAACAGCGCAAAGAGCTCAAGGCTCTGCGCAAATATGACACGCTGATTGACGTCATCGAAGAAGCTGCCGAGCGTCACGATCACGCGGTGGCGTTGCAGATGCTCACGGATGAGGGGCTCACGCGAACGACGTACCGCGAATGGCGCGATGGGATGCTCGAGACGGCGGCGCGCCTCGCTTCGATTGGGGTTCGTCCTGGTGATAAAGTCATCATTTCGGGCGACAATCAAACAGCATGGGCGGTTGCGTATTTTGGTATTTTGCGGGCCGGGGCCATTGCTGTGCCGATCGATCCTGCCCTCGACGAACGGCAAATTGGAAACATCATTCGCTCATCGGGCGCAAAAGTCGCATTGTGGGATGCGACCGTCGAATCAAAAGGTGGTTCGGGGGCTCGTGCAGCCTATCCGCATTTGGCCGTTTATGACCTGGCAAAGTTTGCCGACCCGGATGCTTCGGATTCGCTTGCTCCGCCCGACATACAATTCACGGGTTCGGACATTGCGAGCATCATTTACACGAGCGGCACCACGGGAGATCCGAAGGGGGTCATGCTTTCGCATGATAACTTCACGGCGCTCGCAGCGGCGCTCGGGCCCATTTTCCCCTTGGGACAACACGATCGCGTCCTGAGTGTATTGCCGCTACACCACACATTCGAATTCATGTGTGGACTCCTGTTGCCGCTATCGCGGGGCACGCGCATCATTTACGTGGGTGAATTGACTGGCGAGCGAGTTTCCAAGGGATTGCAGCAGGGGCGCATTACGGCGATGGTCGGCGTTCCGGCGTTGTGGCAATTGCTGGAACGACGAATCGTGGCGCGCGTGAAAGAGCAAGGGCCGACGGCCGCGGCGGTATTCGATTGGGGTTTGGAACTCAATCGAATGCTTGGGGAAAAAGCGGGTTTGAACCTCGGACGCATGTTTTTCGGTACCGTACACGATGCGCTTGGCGGCAATGTCAAATACCTCATCTCGGGTGGTGCGGCATTGCCGAAAGACACGGCCAATATTTTCCGCGGGCTCGGATTGCCGCTCAGTGAAGGTTATGGTTTGACCGAGGCGGCTCCGGTGCTGACGGTGGCGAAAGCGTCGCCGAAGATGCGTCCGGGGACTGTGGGCAAACCAATTCCGAATGTCGAAATCAGAATCAACAATCCCGATGCCAATGGCATTGGCGAGATCTTTGCGCGCGGTCCCAATGTCATGCTCGGGTATGCGGGCAATGAAGAGGCGACGGCGGCGACCATCGATGCGGATGGCTGGTTGCACACGGGCGATTTAGGAAAATTCGATAAACGCGGGCAACTCGTCATCGTGGGTCGGCAAAAGGACGTCATTGTCACGACGAGCGGCGAAAACGTGTATCCCGACGATGTTGAAAATATGCTGGGCGGGACGGCATATGTTCGTGAATTGGCCATCGTGGGAATCGATGACGGGCAAGGCGGCGAACGGGTAGCTTGTTTGGCCGTGCCTGAACGGGATGAATCCGATAATGCAGATGACGAGGGCAAGAAGCCCAAGCTGTCGCGTGCCGAGCGTCATGAAAAAGCGATGAAAGCTTTGCGTGAGGCATTTCAATCGTTGCCGAAAGCGGCGCAACCGTCCGTCGTGCATTTGTGGGATCATGATTTGCCGCGGACGGCGACACGCAAAGTCAAGCGCAGCGAAGTCAAGACGGTATTGGGGCGTTTGGCGAATGCGTCGGCGGGACCTGCAGCAGGTGAGGCGGGAAGTGCCAATGCGTCCGTGCGTCACGCGATTGCGACGATTGCCAGCAAGAAAGCCAGTGAGCTTTCGGCGGGGATGAATTTGCGGGCGGATTTGCGATTCGATTCGCTGATGGCGATGGAGCTTGCGGCGGCTCTCGAAGCGCAAATTGGTCGGGCCCTCGATACGGACAAACTCAGTCGTTGCGATACGGTGGCCGATGTCGAGGCATTGGTCGTCGAATTGGGTGGCCAAGCGGCGCACGAAATCGAGGCGGCAACAGAGAAAAGCGAAGACGAGCCCATCAAGATTCCGAAGCCCATTGCCGATGCGGTCAAAGGTTTCATGGGCAAAGCGCAAGAAGGATTTTACGACCGGGTCATGCGGCCCAAAGTTACGGGCCGGGCATTCATTCCCTACAATCGGAATACGATTGTCGCGTCAAACCACGCCAGTCACTTGGACATGGGGTTCGTCAAGTACGCCCTGGGCGATTACGGTTCGGATCTCGTGTCGCTCGCGGCGCAGGATTATTTCTTCGAGTCGGGTAAGTGGCGGAGAGCATATTTCGAGAATTTGACGAACCTCGCGCCTTTCGATCGCAAAGGTGGTTTGCGGCAAGCGTTGCGGCAAGCGGGTGATTTGCTCGACAAAGGCAGCACGATCTTGATTTTCCCCGAAGGCACGCGCAGCACCGATGGGCAGGTACATGATTTTGGTGCGGCGATTGGACATTTGGCGCTTCATCATAACGTCGATATTTTGCCGATTTGGCTCGGCGGGACCTATGAAGCATTGCCCAAGGGCAGTTCGGTGCCGAAAAAGCGGGAAATTACGGCGCGTATTGGTCCGCCGCTCGAGGTTGCGGAATTGCGCCGCCTCACTGCGGGAATGAAAACGGCAGTTGCTTCGCGCAAAGTCGCGGAATTGACGCGGCAAGCGGTCACGATGCTCAAGGAAGGCAAAGTGCTCGTCATTCGCGATTTGAACAAAATCGACGATGCCATGCCGAAGCAAGAGCATCCGCTGGTCCTTTTGTTCCGAGAGCTCGAAAGCAAATTCGTCCCGGGTCGTGTGACGACTCCGGTGACCTATTACTTTACGCTCGGTAATGAAAACGAGGCGAAGTGGACATTGCGGGTCGAGGCCAATAAATGCGAAGCGCGCATGGGCAAACCCGAAGGAGCGCAGGCCGATTGCGTTCTGAAAACATCGCCGGACATTTTCCTCAAGATTTGTCGCGAAGCATATACGCCGAGCCCCATGGAGTTCATGTCGGGACAAGTCAAGTCGAACGACATTTCGCTCCTTCTAACCTTTCAAAAGGTATTCGATCTGGCATGAGCCGCTACCTCGTCACAGGCGCTACGGGTTTTTTGGGTCGTCACCTCACGGACGTTTTGGTCGCGAATGGTCACGACGTCGTCGCATTGTGCCGTAAACGGCCGGCAGATTTACCCAAAGCCGTTTCGGTCGAGCTTGGGGACATCCTTGCCCCGGAAGCCGTGGCCAAAGCAGCGGCGGGATGCGCAGGCGTGTTTCATTGCGCAGGCCGAGTTTCGCGGCGTGTGGAGGACGCGGACGAGCTTTTTCGTGTACATGTCGACGGAACGAAAATCGTTCTCGAGGCTGCACGAAGTGCGGGCGTAAAACGGTTTGTCTTGGCGAGCACGAGCGGGACGATAGCAGTAAGCACCGAGCCCAAGGTCATTGACGAGAGGGCCTTGGCGCCTCAGGGGGTCATTGCGCGGTGGCCTTATTATCGCTCCAAGCTTTATGCCGAACGCGCGGCGCTCGAGCAGAATGGTAAAGGCATTGAAGTCATCTCGATCAATCCAACGTTGCTTTTGGGACCAGGCGATGTGCTGGGTTCGTCGACGAACGATATCGTCGATTTCCTGAACAAGCGGGTGCCCGTGATTCCCGCGGGAGGTTTGTCGTTCGTCGATGCTCGCGATGTGGCTGTGGCCATGGCGGCGGCCATGACGAAAGGGCGTCCGGGCGAAAAATATTTGCTTGGCGCGAAAAACCTGACGTTCGATGTGTTTTTCGGCATGTTGCAACGCGTTTCTGGGGTCAAAGGGCCCACGATGAAAGCGCCGAAGAGTTTGCTTTTGGCGCAAGCAGGTGCGGAGATCGTGGACCGCGTTTCGAAACGATTAAATGCGGAAAGCCCGATGGATCGGGTGAGTGCCGAAATGGCGCAGCATTTTTGGTATCTCGACGCGAGCAAAGCAATGCGCGAAATCGACTTTTCTCCGCGTGATGCCGGCGAAACATTGAGCGACACGGTGGCCGACCTGCGGGCACGCGGCGTCGTATGGCCCGCTTCATGACGATTTGCTTGTGAAACACTGGCAGTTCGTCCGAATTGCTGGTACGTTCGTCCCGTCGCGCAGACATCATGAGCCGCCAGCACCTTCTCGATGACCAAGGTCGACCGCTGGATTGCATTTCGCTATCGAGTATGTCGATCGATTGCATCGTGGGCGTGTACCGCCACGAACGCGAGGCGCCGCAACCACTGCTCATCGAGCTGCATTTGTACCTCGACACGCGCCCGGCAACCGCTGATGCGGGGATCGAAGGGACCGTGGATTATGCGCGTATTGCCGGAGAAATATATTTTCTTTTGCAAAGCTGCCGCTTCCGGATGCTCGAGCATGCCGCGAATGCACTGGCGCGATATCTTTTGGCTCCACCCACGCGCGATACGCATCGCGCCCAAATTCAAGCGGTGACGGTGCGTCTCGAAAAACCACGGGCATTGCCGGGACAAGCCGTTCCGGCGCTCGAAGTGACCCGCCGCGCCGCGGAAATGCAGTATCGAACCGAGGAAAAACCGTTTGGCTGGGTAGATATTCTCCATGAAGGACCACTTGTTCGGGTTCCTGGTCTCGACGGTGACCGGCCGAATTTGCAGATTTGTCGTTTGCGCATTGCACCCGGAGCGAGCATTCCGACGCATGGGCATCGTTACGGTTCGATCCATGAAATGATGCTCGGCGGCGGTTTGTTATTGCAGCGACGGGGGGTGACGCGTGGAACGGCATTTCATTGGCCGCGCGAGTTTCCACGGCGCTACGACAATCCGACCGACAGCGACCAAACGCTCTTACGCGTGAGCGATCCGGCGTTATTCGCCCCCGATTTCACCGACGTACCGGAGCCTGCGTCGGGCCTCGAAATCCTCGCCGGGCAGCTTTATTATCCCGAAGCGGACCGAGGCGAGCGGGGTTGATCTCGTGCCCTTGCCGATTTTTGAAATTGCGTGCGTCGTCGTCGTGGTTCTCACGCTGGTGCTCATGGCACGGCGGCGACCCATTTGGGATTTATTGACCGATTATGCAGCGTTGGGGGTCGCGGGCTTCCTTGGCGAAGAAACCTGCGTGCGGTTTTACGCGTATTACCATTACGCGCCATCTTGGCATTTGCGGCTCGATTGCGTGCCCGTGCTCGTACCGCTCATTTGGCCGTTGGTCATTCTTTCCGCGCGCGATGTGGCCGCATCGGTTTGGCCGAACATAACGACATGGCGACCGCTCGTCGTGCTGGCGGTCGTGGCTTTCGATGCGTCGCTCGTGGAAGTCATTGCGGTGCGAGCTGGTTTTTGGTGGTGGGTCGACCACGGACACCTTGGCGTGCCGATCCTGGGAATTCTCGGTTGGGGATATTTCGCATTGGGCGCCGATTTGGCTCTTTCTGGACGCTTCTTTTTTCCGCGCGAGCCGTCGAAGGCCCAGCGATTTCTTTCCGTGGTCATCGTGGCCCCCTTGCTGACCCACGCGCTCATTCAATTGACCTGGTGGAGCTTTTTTCGCTGGGCGCAGCGTAATGCTTTGGGGACTGCATCGTTATGGGCGCTGGCGGGGATTAGCGCGGGCGTTGTGGCGCTCGTCATTCACGCGCGACGTCGCGGGGGCGGCATTCCCCTGTCCATTGCGGGGCCGCGAATGGTTGCCGCCGGTCTTTTTTTTGCACTTCTCATATCGACGGCGCCAATGGATATTCCGTTGTGGATGCATACGACTGCCATTGCCATTCCGTATTTGGCAGCATCCAAATTCGAGTTTGGTTCTTGACGTGAGCCGATGATTCATGATCCCATTGGATCATGAATCATCAAGGCCGCTCCGTATCCACGCAATCGTTTCCTTGGGTCATTCGAACATCGTGCGTCATTGCCGCGGTCGTCATCGGATGCGGAGATGGAGGCAAAGCGGAACCTGCGGGCGGCAGCGGAGGATCGACGGGCGGGCAAGGCGGGGAAGCTGGAGCAAACGTAGGTGGCTCGTCGAGCAGCGGAATGGGGGGCTCCGGGGGGTCTGGCGGCGGTGGGCCTTCCGCGAGTCGCTGTTTACCGGCGGATTATGATGGTCCTGCGATTTACGTGAGTTTGTCGGGTAATGATAACAATGCCGGAACGAAAGATGCGCCCGTAAAAACGTTGGCCAAGGCTTTGGCCATTCGTGCCGCGAACCAAGATGTGCGCGTGTTTGGCGGGACATACACAGAAAAACTGTTGGTCGCCGCGAGCGGCACGGCGGATGCACCGATTCGAGTATTGCCCGTGAAGGGCGAAAAGGTCGTACTCGATGCGACCGGCAAAGCAGCCGGAAAACCCATCGACATCACTGGTGCATTCGTCCACGTGCAAGGATTCGAGGCGATCGGGAGCGGAAATCAATGCGTCGACATAACGGGCAGCGACGTCGTGCTCTGCAACATCGATGCACACGATTGTGTATCGCACGGCATTCAATTGGGAGGTCCACGTATCTGGGCGGAGGAAAATATCATCCATGACACCGTGCTCGAAAATGAAGGTGCACCAGCGGGCCAAGGTTGGGGCTCGGGGTTAAAAGTCAAAGTGGGCGGGGACGACATCACGCTTTATCGCAATCGCAGCTACCACAATTGGGGCGAAGGCGTCGCGGTTACCCGAGGAACGAAAGTCGTTTTGCGGGAAAATCTTTCGTACGACAATTTCTCGGTGAATTTTTATATTGACAATTCGTACGATGTGCTTGTCGAGAAAAACATGGCGACCTGCGTGGCCAATAGCGGTTACGAACGCGATGGCAAGCGCGCGGCGGCGTTCATGATTGGCGAAGAATATTATGATGGCTGGGGCGCACAGCTCCATGCAGTCACGATCCGCAACAACATCGGCGTTTTCTGCAATCGGGGATTCCTTTTTGCAGGTTCGGACGTCGGCGGCGGGCTCGTCGATGTCTCCATCGTTCACAATACATTTTGGGGCAGCGAAGATACCGCCGTTTCGATTGCCGCGGGCGTCACCTCGGGCACCGTCGTCCACAACAACCTGGTGCAACAACCCGCAGGCGAAGCCGTGTGGATAGAAAGCCTC
>DAOMZH010000257.1:0-11858 GCA_035437985.1 Polyangium sp. (in: bacteria)
TGTAGAGGTCCACCGTGGCCCTCAGCACCTCGATGTCCGTGATCGAGCGGTAGCTCATCGCCATGTGCGACAAGACGCGCCACTGAAGCTCGCGGCCAACTGGCGGCGGCAAAGGCTGCGTCACGCCGGTGAGGTGCGTGAAACTGGCGACGGCTGGTGATGTTGCTGTTGGTACGCGCAAGTCCCCAACCTTGAGTTGTCCGGGCAAACGACGGTTCGTGCATGTAGCTTCGATGCTGATGACGTCGAATTCGGGGATCGCTCCGCCATCCTGCGACGAACCAAACGACATGTAGATATCGACACCGTCGCCGATCGTCGAAGGCTTGATGTGCGTCTGGTAAAACACGCCGCGCGCAGCTGCGTCCGCTTCGAGTTCGTGTTCGAAGGCGAAAAACGGTGGGATCTTCACGCGCTGGCTCGTCCGTCGCGCGATGCCGATGACGTTGTCGATGCTGTAGATCTCGTATCCCACAGGCGTCGAACCAGCAGGGCGAGCGAGGTACTCGTACTTGCTCGGATCGGGCTTGATGGGATCGCCGGTGTGTTCGAACAGGTTGACGACTGGCGTGCAGAACAGGCGGAAGTTTTCCTTGGCCACACGCGTGCCCGAGGGGAGTCCGTCCTTGAATTGGATGATGATCGCAAACTTGTCGGAGAGTTTGTCCGTGGGCATCGCTTCGAGGCCCGAGACATCGAAGAACGCGAATTTCTGCGGGAGCGAGAAGTATTCCTGGAGCAGCCGAAACCCAGGGTACACGGTGGCGGGATAGGGAATCAGCGCCTCCGTTTCATCAAACCCGACGAGCTTGATGTTGCGTGCCGGAAGTGTGGCCAGCGTCGTGTCGCGGCCCGCTGAATCCACCGAACACAGCGCCACACTTTCGACGTGTGCGCCAAGCCAAACCCGGATGTCGTCTTGCAAGCGACGCTCGCCGTGGATGTAGAAACGAATCCTCGACAACGCGAGGGCCGCGAGCGCCGCGCCTCCGGTGACCTTCAGTTCGAGACGCAAGGCCTGGGCGAGTTGCGAACCCGTATCGAGGCGGACGTCTTCGATCGCGAGCGGCAAGAGCTCGACGTCTTGGGTCGTGCGGAAGCGACACGAGATTCCATCGACAGGAACAGAACCGATCTCGGCATGACGCGAGACGATGAGTTTTTCCCGAACAACGTTCGGCAAAGGAGTGAACTCGATGATCGACGTGGCCGGGATCTGCCGCAGGTAGTGCGGGAACAAGAGCGCGGCGACGGAATGGATGACTTCGGGCAGTTCGTCGTCGAGCTTCTGGCGGATCTTTCCAGTGAGAAACGCGACGCCTTCGAGCAGACGTTCAACGTCTGGATCTCCGCCACGTTCGGCCAACATCGGGCCGATGGCGGGGTACGCCTGGGCAAACTCACGCCCGAGTTCGCGCAGGTAAAGCAGCTCGTCCTGGTAGTACTTGTTGAACATGAGCCCCGACGACGCCTAGCAGTCGACCGCTGTGCGACGACACTGTCAACGCTGGTGAAAAGTTTTGCCGATCATCCCAGTTTCACGTTGCCGCTTTGATCGACTGCGGTGCTGAAACGCAGCGCTGATCGTCGCCCATCCGGATAGTGAAGCTGACCCGTGATCTCGAACTCGAGAATCATGTTTCCCGTGACTTCATTTTTCAGATGGCGCACTTGCACGTTCTTCAAACGCGGTTCGTAGTTCTGGATGCTGTTCTTGATGGCGCGTTGCACGATGCCGATCGCATCGGGGAAGTCGTGCAGCATCTCGGAGACCTCGATGAGCCCGTAATCGGGGCAGGTGAGTGAACTGCCCTGGCGTGTGTTGAGCATGCGGATGAGGTGCATCACCACCGCCTGTTCGAGGTCTTGGTCTTTCCACGTGTGCCGCTCCATCGAGTGTGGATTGGCTGCGTGGGCGATGCGGGTGAGCAATGAGGCCGCCACAGCCTCATTCTACTCCTCTCGTCGCAGGGCCGACAGAGTCATGTGGTGCAGTTGCGAGGGGCTTTTTCAAGTCGGGTCAAAAGTTGAAGAGCGCACGAACGATGTGCGCGAATCCGAGGATTTCTGCACGAGACGTGGCGGGAATTTTCGTGCTCGCCCCCGCACATGATACGAAATGAAGCGTGAAGCCGTCTTTCGATGACCGCCATACTTCCGCGACAAACCGCCTACGCGGTGCGTTCGCGGCAGCCGCTCTCGCTCTCGCCAGCACCTTCGTTTCTGGGTGCGGCGCGTCGCCTGAACAACCTCACCGCGAGCTGCAAACACGCGCGCAAGCACCACTTGCCGTGTGTACGAAAAAGCTCTCGCCTCTGTCGTCGTCCGGCGGCGGTCGCGCCGTCGTGCGCACGCTCGAAGCGGATCAGTGGGCCGAGGTCGCATTTCCAGGTGTCGTTGGCGAGAAGGGGTTTAACCCGACAGACATCGACTGCACTGGTCACTACGCGTTCGCGAACGAATCGTTGCGTGGTGGCATCTCGCAGAAAGGTTGGCCGCGCGCGATCGAAACCGACGAAGTCGACGTGCGCTCCGGTCCCGATGGTCTGCGAGCCATTTGGTACCGCGTGCTCGAATTCGAAAACGGCGATCAAGGTGGTCCCCTGCTACTCGCGCGAGCTTTCGGAGATCGCGCCGAGATCTACGGCATCGGCAGTTATCGCGGTCCGATCAAGAGCGAGAAACATCCTGGGCGCAGCACGCAGATCACACCGGTTCGTCTTGGCGACGACACGCTCGTCGTGGCGGAATCGCGGCGTTGCGATCAAGAGGATGATTGTCGCAAACAGGCGCACTTCCACCTCGCACGTCGCGGCCGTTTGATCGAAGCCGCCGCTGTCGACATAGAACGCATTGCAGTGCTGCCGTCGATTCAGGAGCGGGGTCTGTACGCGCGCTACAAGCTGCTCACGGACGTCACGTACACCCCCAAAGGCATCCAACTGCTCGAGCAGATCCGCGTAGGAATCATTCACTACGAAGATGCAACGCGAGACAGCGATCGTGATTTGCGGAAGGTCGAGTTCTCGAGGTTCTTGCGGATCGAACGCGACGCTCTTTTCAGCTCGAACGAACCTCTTTGGGAGCGTGTCGTCGGTCAAGACTGAGCCTGCGGACTTTTTTTGCAGTCCCACAAAGTGCCGAGCCCCCTCACCGTCATCCGGGAAGGGGGCTCAGTCGTTTGAGGCCCAAAGATTGGGCGTCATACGAAGTCGAACATGATCACCAGCAGAAGACCCCGTTGCCGTAACCGCACGAGGGTCGTTGGAGCATGGAGTAGGCGAGGCCCACCAGCATGCCTGTGCCCATGCCGATGAACGTACCGGCGAGGACTTGTTTGTCCGACTCGAACTGCACGCCGCTGCCGTTGACGCTGCGACTCACGGACGTCATGACGCCGGCAGCGAGGGGAACGACGACATTGCCGATGAATCCTCCGGCGTTGAAACGGCCCTTCGAGTACTTGAGCGTGTCGACGAGGAAGATGCTCGTACCAACGCCAAATGCACCCCACGCAGCGAATGCATGCGTCGATGGTCCGCCAAAGGTTTCACATCCCGAACCCGGTCCCGCAACACGCGGATCGACGTTGTCACAACCTGGACGTGTCGACTGAATCGAGTTCTTGATCGGTCCGTCGACGAGCAACGTTGCCGCCGCCATCGTCATCATCGGAGCGAAGTGTGAGAAGTGCCAACGTCCCTTCCAGCCGACCGTTGATTCAGGATCGCTGTAGTAAACGCGGGGCATGAGAAACACGGTCGATGCGCCGATCGCCAGGCTCACATCGCCCACGATTTTCCAGTTCGGATCACGTTCCGCGATCGTGGGCACAGTGTTCTGAGCAAACGCCTCGCTGGAGTTGATCCACGAGGCAGCGACGAGGCCCATGCTGGCCAGTACGAGCTGCTTGATTCGCATCCTGCGGAGCCTTCCGTCTTGTTGCGCTGCACGAGGCAAACGCGACTATCTCTTCGGGTGGGTGGAAGTCATTGCAAAGCGGGCGCGATTTCTCGCAGCCGCTTCGCCGGCGGCATTTTCATCCTCACCGGCTGTCCGAGCGTACGCGCGTGAGAACTGCGGGCCAAAAATAATCATATACGTTTCCTTCTGTTCGCCTGCGTAGTCGCCATGCACGACTTCGTAAGCCTTCCAGAGGGCCTCGAACTTATTGGAGAACAGCCCGCCCTTCTTGCCGCGCTTCTCGAGCTCTTCTTCGATGGTCTTGGGTGACAACTTCGTCAGGAGCGACCTGACCCCCTCCATCACACCGTTGATGAGCGCCACTTGATGCTGCATCACATCGATGAAGATGGTTTGGAGTTGTCGAGGTGCGTCCGGACCACCCTGCCCACCAAGAAGAACATTTCCAAGTTCTTTTTCGTCCTTCGCCGCTTCGACGTGGTTGCCTTCTTCAGGCTGAATGTCGCGCGCGAGAACCTCGGTCTCGAACTCTTGATAACCGTCGCGCAAGCTGACGAAGCACTTCAGAAAAACTTCCATCACGTCCCGCAAACGCTTCGCAAACATGAGGACGTCTTCCACGTTCTCGATCGGCTTCGATGCGGGCGCGAGTGTGCGTGAGAGTTCAGCCATCGCTGCATGCGCCGCCGACGCCGCACTCGGCTCCGCGAACATGCGCGGATTGACGCCGTAATACTGAGCGATCTGCTGAAAGTCTTTCTCGGCTCCGATCGCCGCGTGCTCCATCGCCAAACGCTTCAGATAGTTCTGACGAACCTCCGCCTGAAGACGCGGCAAGTGATCGTAGATCACGCGATACACACCCACCCACGCCGCTCGATACGCTTCGATGTACGGCTGCAACTGCCGCATGTACGCATCTTCAGCACCAGGTGCGATCGGCTTCTGCTGCTGCTCTTTCCACGCCGCCGCCGCACCTCCCGACTGATCGAAATCGAGAACCGTGCCGTCTTTCGGAGCCTCTTTTTTCTTCGGGGCAACGTCCGCGACCTGCATCCGAATGATCACCGGACCGATCGTAAGTTCCGGTGAACTCGTGATGTCGATCGGAGTGTCACGCACCATTCGCCGACCCGAAAACACCGTCCCGTTTGTCGAACCGAGATCCTTCGCGATGATCTGTTTGTCCCGTATCTCGATGGCCGCGTGAAACTGCGACACGTACGGACGATCAATCGGCAAGTCGTTCAACTGGTTACGGCCGATGCGGACCGGGAAGCGTTCGTACGTCACGTCGAAGCTTTGGTTGGCCTGGGTATCAATGACCCGGGCCACGAGCGCCATCGCCATGCCGCGAGATTAGCAGACACTGTCAGCACAAAAGTAGAGCCCCCAAAGCCTCCCCCCTAAATCCCCCAAACCCCCAAATTCACGATCGATCCCGTTTTGTTGACCGTACACCTACATGATGCCACCTTGCATCACATGAGCCTACTCCACAGGATTCCCCCTCTCGTCTCCGCAATTGCATTCGGCTACGGCGTTGGGATGACCGCTCCAGAAACGGCCTTGGCACCCGTTCGGGCCGCCGTCGGCGAACAGCGGGAGTCAGGAGCAACACCGGCCATTGTTAGGCCTACACAGCGGTATATGTCGGGGAGTGTAGGTTACGCGCCTACGCCACGCGGACAAACTGGACGCGATGGCTTCGCAGCTCGAACCGGCGGTCCCGAATCTCGCGAGCTTGGACGTTTGCGTGATGTTGGCGCGATGGATGCGGGACGTGGCGAGTCATGTGACCTCGACAAACCCATGTTTTCCCGCCCGCAACGCCTCGCTTCGACAGGTTCCGAAGTGAATGTTTCGGATCCGGACGATCTCGACATGGCTGGCACTGCCGCCCTGTCTCGTCTGCAGATGCCCGACATCAAGCTGACGATCACCCGCCGAACTCTCAAGTACGTGAACTTCTTCGCGCGGACCGACAAGGGTCGCCACATGTTCGAGACGTGGCTCAAGCGGAGCGGCAAGTTCCAAGATTTGATCCAGCACGAGCTTCGTGAGTGGCAGTTGCCCGAAGATCTGATCTGGGTGTCGATGATCGAGAGCGGGTTCGACGCGCGTGTGAAATCACCCGCAGGAGCTGTTGGGCTTTGGCAGTTCATGCCGTCGACTGGAGCCGTGTACGGACTCGTGCAGAACAAGCATGTCGATCAACGCAAGAACCCAAAGATGGCGACGACTGCAGCCGCGCATCACTTGCGGGACCTCTACATGAGGTTTGGAAGTTGGGACCTCGCGCTTGCGGCGTACAACATGGGATACGAGCAGCTGCTCGATCGCATCGATCAATACGGCACGGCGGACTTCAACGAGCTCGCGCGCCAAGAAGCGCTGCCGAGCGAAACAGCGTCGTACGTTCCTAAGATTGCCGCAGCAGCATTGATTGCGAACAACCTCGAACGATTTGGATTCGATCAAGTCGAGATCATGCGGCCGGTTGACCTGGCAGAGATCGCGGTGCCGCCTCGTTTGTCACTCAAGACTTTGGCGAAAGCTTCGGGCGTGTCGGTCAAGACAATCCGCTCGCTCAATCCAGATTTGTTGGGGGACAAAGTACCTCCGGGGCATGGTGACTTCATCGTCAACATTCCTCCCGAGTCTTTGTCGCGCGCGCACGCCGTGTTGCCCGTGTTGCTTCAGACCGAGCCCATCGCAGTCGACGATTCGTCGGTGCTCGATCCGGTCGATCTCGTTGGTGGTCGCGAAGCTCGGTTGAACACATCGAACCGTGGAGACGGCAGTCTCTTGTCGCTCTTGCCGTCGTACAGAAAGCGTCGCGCTCTTCGCGATCCTGTCGAGGATCTCGTGGGTGCTGATGATGGATCGTCAGACGACGACGATTACGACTCACCCGAGCCGCGTCGGCGGGTGAAGCGCACGGGTCGCAAGACGTTGCTCTACAAGATTGGTGAGGGCGACACGTTGCTCGGTGTGGCACGACAGTTCGCGATGGATGTCGATGACGTGGCGAAGGACAACCACATCACGGAAGACGCGAAGCTTCGTGCGGGCGGGATTTTGAAGTTGCGCGTCAAGCCTTCCGTACTCGGGTCGATGGCCGATCGCGTGGAGGTCGGCGAGCACAACGACAAGGCGGACTCGTCTGAGCCGAAGGCTTCCAAGGCCGGGCATGATGAGGGTTCGTCGCCAAAGTCGGACGCCAAGCGCACGACGCGAGACAAGAGTTCAGCAGTTCGTACAGAAAAACCACACGGTTGATCCGCCCCTGTCGACAACCCCGTCGACTTTTCCGCTCAATCAGCATCCGTTGCAAACGTTCCGACGAGGGATCCCCACGGACACGATCCTGTGTACGATGCGGGCGCCATGAGTATGCTCGTCGAAGCCAAAGCCATTATAAAAAGGCTCTCTCGGATCTGCACCAGTGCGCTCGAGGGGGCGGTCGTTCAATGTGTCAACGCACGACACTACGAGGTGACCGTAGAGCACTTGCTTCTTGCATTGCTCGACGACGCGAACTCGGACGTCGCGTTCCTCGTGATGCACTACGACCTCGACCCGGCGCGGTTGCGTACCGCGCTCCAACGCAGCCTGTCTGATCTTCGTACTGGGAACGCGGGCAAACCCGTCTTTTCCCCGACGATGCTCGAGTGGATGCAAGACGCGTGGACGGTTGGATCCGTCGAATACGGATTCGCCAAAGTTCGCAGCGGCATGTTGTTCCAGCGCCTGCTGATCCAAACCAGCCGCTACACGATGAGCGGCGTCGGCGCGCTCCTCGAAGGCGTCTCGCGCGAGGACATCAAGAACAACCTCCAGAAAATTATTTCGGGTTCGAAGGAAGAAGCCGAATCGATTCCTGCCGCAACAGGTGGTGGCGGTGGAGGAGGAGCGGGTGGTTTGCCCGCGGGTGCAGGAAGTGCGGCGGCGGATTCCGCGCTCGCGAAGTACTGCGTCGATTACACGGGTCGTGCGCGTGCTGGACAAGTCGATCCGATCTTCGGTCGCGAGAGTGAGATTCGACAGATGATCGACATCCTTGGTCGTCGTCGAAAGAACAACCCGATCATCGTTGGCGATTCCGGCGTTGGTAAAACCGCGCTCGTCGAAGGTTTGGCGCTGATGATCGTGAACAACCAGGTCCCGCCGCTCATGCAGGGCGTCGAGATCATGGGTCTCGATCTCGGCTTGCTTCAAGCCGGTGCCGCCGTGAAGGGCGAGTTCGAGAACCGCATGAAGCAGGTCATCTCGGAGATCAAAGGTTCGCCCAAGCCGATCATCATGTTCATCGATGAAGCGCACACGATCATCGGTGCCGGCAATCAACAAGGTGCTGGCGATGCTGCCAACTTGCTCAAGCCTGCTCTCGCTCGTGGTGAGCTCCGCACGATCGCCGCGACGACGTGGGCCGAGTACAAAAAGTACTTCGAGAAAGACGCAGCGCTCGCACGTCGTTTCCAACCGGTGAAGGTCGACGAACCGAGTGAAGCAGTTGCGATCACGATGATTCGTGGTCTGCGATCGAAGTTCGAAGAAGCGCACAACGTCATCGTCACGGATGAAGCGGTGGTTGCCGCGGTCAAACTCTCGGCGCGCTTCATCTCGGGACGCTTGCTCCCGGACAAGGCCGTCGATCTTCTCGATACGTGCTCAGCGAAAGTGAAGATCGCGTTGCAACAAAAGCCGGCGCAAGTCGAAGACATCGAGGTTCGCATTCAGACGTACTCGACAGAGCTTGCGGCGTTGAAGCGCGACAGGGAAGCAGGCATCACGATTCTCGATCCCGAGCGCATCGAGCAACTCGAGTCGAAGATCGAAAAGGCCAAAGTGGATCTCGAGAAGGTCAGCGCTGCGTACACGGTCGAGTCCGAAGGCGCCAAGAAGGTCCTCGAGGTGCGCAAGCGCATGAACGAAGCGAAGAGCGAAGCCGAGCGCGATGTGATTCGTAAAGAGGTTGTCGCGGCCATCGACGAACTGCACAAGAGCCAAGGCGAACTGCCGCTCATCAGGCCCGACGTCGACGAAGCGATGGTCGCGGCTGTCGTGAGTGCGTGGACGGGTATTCCGGCGGGCAAGATGCAGTCGGACAACGTCAAAGCACTCGTCGAGATGGAGGCGCGTCTCAATGCGCGTATCAAAGGTCAGAACTACGGGCTCGAAACGGTTGCCAAGGAGCTTCGTTCTGCACGCGCGGGTCTGAAGCCCACGAACACACCGATGGGCGTCTTCCTGTTTGTCGGTCCGTCAGGCGTCGGTAAAACCGAGACTGCGTTGGCACTTGCCGACATGCTCTTCGGTGGTGAACGCATGATGGTCACCATCAACATGAGCGAGTTCCAGGAAAAACACACGACGTCGCGCCTCATTGGTTCGCCTCCGGGGTACGTCGGTTACGGCGAAGGCGGCATGTTGACGGAAGGTGTGCGTCAACGTCCGTACACCGTGGTTCTTCTCGACGAATGCGAGAAGGCGGATCCGGACGTGATGAACCTGTTTTACCAGGTGTTCGACAAGGGCATGCTCACGGATGGAACTGGTCTTCTCGTCGACTTCAAGAACACCGTCATCATCCTGACGAGCAACCTCGCGACGGACAAAATCACGAACCACGTCGTCAGCGCGTGGGAAGAAAATCGTGAGCCTGTCATTCGTGAGATCTACGAAGAGATCAAACCGACGCTCTCCGCACACTTCAAGCCGGCGTTGCTCGCACGTATGACGGTTGTCCCGTACATCCCGATCTCGCCTGCGGCACTCGGAGAGATCACGCGCTTGAAGCTCAACTCGCTGGTCGATCGTTTGAAGAAGAGCCAGCGGATCGAAGCGACATATTCGGATCGCATGGTCGACCTCATCGCGAGCCGTTGCACCGAAGTCGACACCGGTGCCCGCAACATCGATCACATCTTGCGCGCGTCGCTCTATCCGCTGCTCTCGCAAGAGATCCTGAGCAAGATGGCCGAAGGCGTTCAACCGAAGAAGTTGTTCATCGACATCGATGACAACAAGAATTTCGTCGCGACGTTCCCGGAGTGATCCGAGCGTTTTGATCGAAAGCAAGACTCCTCTCGCGCGTGTTGCGAGGGGAGTCTTTGTTTTTGGTGGTGACGTTTTTCGCTCGTTCCGCTGCATGTGCGGTCGTCGAGTGAGTGCATCGATCCCAAAAATTTGGGCCACTCGCCGCGCCTTCCGATAGAAAGGAAAGCCATGGCGGTTCTAGCGTCGTTTACCCATCGGATGCGCAGGCGTGCGGCCCACGTGCTCGTAGGACTCGGTCTCAGCGTTGGGCTTGCGGTGGGAGCGTTGGGTATTGGATGTGCACAAGCTCCTCCTCCGGCTGCACCGAAACCGTGTGACACGCAGATCGTCACGCTTCGGATTTACGCGGCCGACAACATCAATCCCAACGAGAACCAGAATCCTCGTTCGGTCGTCATTCGGCTTTATCAACTGAAGGACGAGATGCGTTTGCAGAACGCGAATTACGACGAAGTTCTGCTGACCGACAAAGAGGTTCTTGGGGACGACATTGCGGCCCAGGACGAGGTCGTGGTTTTTCCGAACGATCTGGTCGAGATCAAGTTCGAGCGGATGAAGGAAGCGAGTGTTCTCGCTGGTGTGGCGCTGTTCCACAGCCCGAAAGGGCAGAGTTGGAAGACGTTCTACACGTTTCCTCTGAAGCCCGGCGAAGCAACGTGTGCGGGTCGCGAGTCCGATGCTGGGCCGGTTGCTGATCCCAAGGTCTCGTTTTTCGTCGAGTCCACCAAGCTCGACAACGGCAGCGAGTTTGACGAGTCGATGTTTCCGAATGCAACGTCGGTTCGCAAAATCAACTTGCCGAAGAAGTCGTCAGACGCGCCGAAGGCTGCGTCGTCGGCACCCTAGGAAGAATTCTGGAGCCTCGTGTGATGTCGTGCCTCCATCCGCTCCGCGTCGCTTTTGCTTTGGTGCCTGGTGCACCTGGCGACCGTCCGAGGCACGTCCTTCCACCCTCGACTCACGTCCAATGGGCGGCGAGTTCTGATAAGACTGACCGGGCGATATGATCCACCCGCGCAAGCCCGTCTGGACCGAGGGGCTCTTCATGACCCCTCAGCATTTGCAGCAAGGGGACCAGTATCACGAGTCGTTGCTTCAGGCTCGCACCAATGCCCTGCTCAACTATCCGTGGGGCATCGTTGGTGTGCAGTTCGATGAACGCGCTCTGTCCGCTGGTCAATTGAAACTCGTGAAGTGCCACGGGTTTTTCCCGGATGGTACGCCGTTTTTCGTTGGCGACCGTGGTGAAGACGTCGTCGAAGCGCGTCCACTCGAAGGTGTTTTTCCGGCTGCACTCGAGGCACTCGATGTGTTCTTGGCGATTCCTCAGGTGCGTGAAACGCATCCGAACATCGCGCTCGATCCGGCGAAGTTGAATCCGGCGATTCGGTTCGTCGCGACAACCTCGACCGTGTCGGACATCAACACCGGTCGGAGCGACACGGCGGTTGTTTGGGCACGGTACAACTTGCGCATTCTGTTCGGCACCGAGCCACGTGATGCGTATCAAACGGTGCGTATTGCGCAGCTCGTTCGGGATCGAACGGGTGCGATCGTCCTGAAGAAGACGTTCATTCCTTCGATCCCGCACATCGGCAGCTCCGACCACATCATGTCGGGTTTGCGCCGCATCTTGTCGGCGATGGTTGGTAAGCAAAAGTCTTTGGCCGAAGGACGAAGACTGCGCACCGCGGCCTCGGTCGACTTTCAATTTTCGGACACGGCGAAGTTCTGGATGCTCCACACGCTGAACGCGTTCATCCCGGCCGTGTCGCACATGGTCGATCACGGCAATGCGCATCCTGAAGATTGTTACATCCTGATCGCGTCGGTAATCGGACTGCTGCTGTCGGCATGCCAACAACAGCCGA
>DAOMZH010000258.1:0-11838 GCA_035437985.1 Polyangium sp. (in: bacteria)
AGCGCATTCGAATGGCACGTCGGAATGGTTGACGCTAGGGTTGGAGCCGCTGAACAGCCCAACGTTGGTGGGAGCAATATTCCGCGCTTTCCCGCATCAAGAAAGTATCAAGATTTCATTGGCGAGGACATGGCCGACTTCCTGCACGCTACGATGTGTCCGTCATGAATGCCGATATGAGTGCCGAACAAGCGAAACCACCAGAACATAGCGCGGATGGCTCGAGCCATCCGACACGGTTGCCGTTGCTCCTCGGGGCGCTCGGAGTTGTTTTTGGAGACATTGGGACGAGCCCGCTGTATGCAATCAAAGAGTGCTTCAGCCCGGAAAGCACGCATCACGTCGACCCGACGCCGGCCAACATTCTGGGCATATTATCGCTTGTGTTTTGGTCATTGGCGCTGGTGGTGACGGTCAAGTACTTGACGTTCATTTTGAAAGCGGACAATCAAGGAGCGGGCGGAATATTGGCGCTTTTGGCATTGGTTCCACCGCGCAAGGATGCGGTCGCGAATGCTGGGCCGTTGGTATTGCTCGTGCTTTTCGGCGCTGCTCTGCTTTATGGCGATGGGGTG
This sequence comes from Polyangium sp. (in: bacteria), assembly GCA_035437985.1. Taxonomy (GTDB): domain Bacteria; phylum Myxococcota_A; class Polyangia; order Polyangiales; family Polyangiaceae; genus Polyangium. Next base: position 576 of record DAOMZH010000258.1, read on the forward strand.
ATTACGCCGGCAATTTCGGTTCTATCGGCGATCGAAGGGCTCGAAGTCGCGACCGTTGCGTTACGACCTGTGGTCGTGCCTTTGACGGTCGTGGTGCTTTTGGCGCTTTTTCTGGTGCAGAGTCGCGGGACGGAGGGGATTGGAAATGTTTTCGGTCCGGTGACGCTGGTTTGGTTTTTGACCATTGCTGCACTGGGTTTGCATTGGATCGTGATTCATCCCGGGGTGCTCGCGGCGATCAATCCGAAATACGCGGTGTCGTTTTTTGCGGAACATAAGCTGCATGGATTCTTGCTGCTCGGTGCGGTCGTTTTATGCATTACGGGCGGTGAAGCGCTTTATGCGGACATGGGCCATTTTGGGCGCGGACCCATTCGCACGGTATGGTATGCGGTGGTTTGGCCGTCACTATTGTTGAATTATTTTGGGCAAGGCGCGTGTTTGCTCGAGAATCCAAGTGCCGCGACGAACCCATTTTATGCGCTCGTACCGTCGTGGGCGCTGTATCCAACCGTAGCGATCGCGACGGCAGCGACGATCGTGGCTTCACAAGCGTTGATTTCGGGGGCATTTTCGCTGACCCAGCAAGCCGTGCAGCTGGGGTATTTTCCGCGGGTGACCATCGTTCACACGTCGAAAGATACCGAAGGACAAATCTACATTCCGGAAATCAATCGAGCGTTGTGTGTCGCATGTGTTTGGCTCGTGCTTTCGTTCAAGACGTCGGGTTCGCTTGCAGCTGCTTACGGCATTGCGGTGACGGGAACGATGGGCATAACGACGATCGTATATTTTGTCGTGGTCACGCAACGTTGGAAATGGCCATTGTGGAAAGCTTTGCCGCCGGTGTTGCTTTTCTTGGGTATCGACTTGGCGTTTTTCGGCGCCAATGCGGCCAAGTTTTTCCACGGCGGTTGGTTCCCGATTGCCATGGGCGCGGTCATTTTCACGATCATGACGACGTGGAAAACAGGCCGTCGATTGCTTGGCGAAGCGTTCAAGGCCAATCTTTTGCCGCTCGATGCATTCTTGCAGGACGTCGAGCAGCGCCAACCACAACGCGTGAAGGGGACTGCGGTATTCATGGCGTCGAATCCATATGGAACTCCGCCCGTTCTTTTGCACCATTTCAAGCACAACAAGGTGCTGCATGACCAGGTCGTCTTGTTGTCGGTGGTTACTGAACGCGTCCCCGAAATTTCGTCGGCCGAGCGGCTGACCGTCGAACCTTTGGGGCAAGGATTTTTCCGCGTGCAGGCGCGTTACGGATTCATGCAGAGCCCCAATGTTCCGCGCGTGCTTGCAGCGTGCAAAGATCATGGTCTCGCGGTGGATCTGAACGACACGAGTTATTTCCTTGGCCGCGAGACGTTGCTCACGACGGGCAAAGCGCCGATGATGACCTGGCGCAAAACCTTGTTTTCGTTCATTTCGCGGAATGCACGACCAGCCACGACGTATTTCGGTTTACCACCTGGACGGGTGGTCGAACTTGGAATGCAGATTGACTTGTAATCGGTTCTGCGGCTCGGTGCTGAGCCTTCATCATTCGCCCAAGACAAACGATACCTGACGTTCGGGACGTGCTCGGAAATGAGCCGAACGTATTGTGTGCGTCCCGAACCATCATTGCCCCGACCATGCGCACGCTCTGGTCGGGGAGATATCGGCTGGGGCAAAACAAGCGCAGTTGGGCATCTTGCGGCTATGCTTGGACATACGAAACCCTGAAAGGCGGACGGCCGCCGCATTGCATTGAGAGTTTCCGAGACGTAAACGAGGCAAGCTTCGGCTTGTCAATGGGAGCGTCTGGTCGCGGGCGTAAGGGTATTGCGCCCGTGATTGCGAAGTCTAGAGGACAAGGAGATTTTCGTGATGAACAGCGTATGCAAGCTCCTTCTTGCGGCAGTCGTTTTCTGTGCTCCCCTACTCGGCACGACCTCCGCATCAGCCGGCTCTGGGCATTACCTTCGAATTGGTCAACGTCACCATGCTGGTGGATGGTTTGTCCGAACTGGAACGCGCGATTGCGTTCGCGGGTGTGTCGCATATCGCGGCAATCTCGATAATTGCTCGCGGGGCGCTCGCGGTGGATATTCTCGCTATCGCGTCGAGTGGCAGGATCGGGACGACAATATGCCGTACAGCGGCGCGCAAGTCGGCGACAAATACGATAATAGCCAGCAAGAGATGCCGGACAAATCGGGCAGCGGCGCGCAAGTCGGCGACAAATACGGCGATAACCAGCAAGAGATGGTCGACAAATACGGCAATAGCCCGCAAGAGATGAGCGACAAATACGGCAATAGCCAGCAAGAGATGAGCGACAAATACGGCAATAGCCCGCAAGAGATGAGCGACAAATACGGCGATCAACAAGATTCGGCCGATTACGGCGACGAGCAGCAAGACAGCAGCGACGACGCCCAGCAGGACAGCGACGACGCAAATCGCGTTTTCCAACGTCGTTAGGAAAATCAACCGAATCAATATCGGCGGGAGGTGCTGATTGATCCGAGCAGCACCATCGCTCTCGCGCAACGGTGAGATGTAATCTTCGAAGCGCAGGCGTCTTGACGCTTTCTTGATACGCGATCGTTACTCCTTGACAGCACCTTGATACGGCAACGTGTATTCTTCTCGATATGTGTTGCCGAAGTTCTCTGCCCACGCTGGGATTTTCGCTTCTCGCCTTCTTTGGCCAGGCTGAAGCGAGTGCCGACGAATCCAAGTCGTCATCATCCCCGGTGACGTTTGGAGGTTATGCAGAGACTTTTTACCAGTGGAACTTCAATCGCCCCTCCAATGGAATCACGAATTACCGTGGTTTCGACAATCGCCACAATTCTTTCACCATTGCCAACGCCGCCCTCGACGTTGGTTGGGATGTCAAGAGCGTCGTCGGAAAACTCGCTTTGCAAATCGGACATACTCCGAGCACGTATTACTTGGGCGAACCGGCCATGGCTGGTGCGTCGGGGGCGAATGGATCGACGGCGGAGCTGTGGAAATATGTGCAGCAGGCATATGCTGGGTATCGTTTTGGCGTTGGTCGTGGGCTTTTGCTACAACTTGGTCTTTTTCTATCGCCTATTGGCCCGGAATCCATGGCGATTCACGACGATTGGAATTGGTCACGTTCGAATCTTTTCTTTGGTTTGCCTTTTTATCACACTGGCGCTCGAATGACTTATCCCCTCACTCCATCTTGGTCGGTGACGGTCGCTTGTTACAATGGTTGGAACAGCGTCGTGGACAATAACGACGAAAAGTCCGTCTCGGCGCAGGTGACCTACACGCGTCCTGACAAACTCGCGTTGTCCATGTTGTATTTCGGAGGAGTCGAGCGGCCGCGCGGAGCACCCGAAGGGCGAGCATGGAGGCATGTTTTCGATATGCATGCGACATGGCAGGCGCTGCATTGGCTTGCGTTCCTTGGACACATCAATGGTGGAACCGAGCCAAATCATTATGGAACGAGTTCCTGGATTGCGGGCGCGTTGTATGCCCGGGTGCAGTTTTTGTCGAAATGGTTCGTCGCGTTGCGCGGTGATGTTTTTCGTGAGCAAGTCGCCGCGAATGCGGAAGCTACTGCGGCATCGATTTTTTGGCCAGTATCGTGGGTGGCGTCGGGGACGTTGACGGCCGATTTTCGGCCGCACGAACGCGTCTCTTTGCGTCTCGAGGGCCGCCATGATCAGGCTGCAGGTCCCATGTTTTTCGGGGGCCAGGTCGAAGGAGATGGATGGGCCACCCCCTTCGTTCCCAATCGCAACTCGCAAAATACCGTCACGCTTGGCGCGACGACATGGTTCTGAACATGAACCCCTATCGCGAATCTAGCCCAAATTCTCCAGCCAACGAAGAATCACCAGCCCGCGACGACGAAATGGTCCTGGTCTGGTTATGGTTTTTCCTTGGTTGCCTGCTCGTGGTTGCGGACGTCTGCCAGCCTGAACCCTGGGGCGTTGCATTCTCGTTGGGGATGCTCGTGCTGATCTTCGCAATCGGTCGCTTGTGGCAGCATCTCAGAACTCGATGGCGAATGCGCTCGTTACGCGTCTAGCCTAGACAGACCAGGAGGTTTGACATGGACGTCCTATTTGTTTTGCTGATTGGGGCATTTTTTGCCCTTTCCTGGGGATTCGTCGTTCTCTGCGAGAAAGTGTGATCCCGATGTCGACGATGACGATTCTTGGGGGAGTCGTGGCCGTGCTCCTGCTTGGATATCTGGTTTTCGCGCTGCTTGCGCCGGAGAAATTGTCGTGATTGAACTCGCTTTTTGGCGCTGCGCATTCGTGCTCCTTTTCGTACTCGCGCTCGCCATTCCGCTCGGTCCGTACATGGCGCGGGTGTATACGGGCGAAACGGGACTCGCAGCGCGTATTCTCGGCCCCATCGAGCGACTTTTTTATCGCATGTCTGGAGTTCGTCCAGACGAAGAGATGGGATTTGCCGAATATGCCGGGGCCGTGTTGGCGTCGAATATGCTTGGCGCAATTGTCGTGTATGTCATGCAGCGATTTCAGGGCGGTCTGCCGCTGAATCCGGCGGGAATTGGGGCGGTGGAGCCGCCCGTTGCTTTCAATACGGCGGTGAGTTTTGCATCGAATACGAATTGGCAAGCGTATGGTGGAGAAACCACGCTGGCGCATTTGACGCAAATGGTGGGATTGACGGTGCAGAACTTCTTGTCGGCGGCGACCGGCATGGCGGTGCTCGTGGCGTTGATCCGTGGTTTTACGCGGCGCAATGCGGAGGGAATTGGAAATTTTTGGGTCGATCTCACGCGGGGAACATTGTATATTTTGCTTCCTTTATCGCTCGTCATGGCGTTGGTGCTGGTTTCGCGCGGGGTTGTGCAAACATTATCCGCGGGCGAGGCGGTTTCATTTCTTGACCGTCCGCTGGGCGAGGCCGGCATTCCGATCGATCGGCAATGGCTCGCCATGGGTCCAGCTGCGTCGCAGATTGCCATCAAGCAACTTGGCACGAATGGTGGTGGTTTTTTTAACGTCAATTCGGCGCACCCGTTCGAGAATCCGGATGCCTGGACGAATCTGCTCGAAGTCGTGGCGATCTTGCTCATTCCGACGGCCTTGTGTTTTACCTTTGGAACGCTGGTCAAAGACAAACGGCAAGCTTGGGTCATTCTCACCGCCATGGTGTGCATTTTTGTGCCGTTGCTTGCTCTCACGGTTTGGGCTGAACATCAAGGCAATCCGTTGCTCGCGAATTTGGGCCTCGATATGCATGCATCGGCGTTGCAATCCGGCGGAAACATGGAGGGGAAAGAGGTTCGTTTTGGAATCGTGGACAGTGCGCTCTGGGCGACAGCGACGACAGCAGCGTCAAATGGTTCCGTCAATGCGATGCACGACAGTTTCACGCCGCTCGGAGGTTTGGCGCCGATGTGGCTCATGCAACTCGGCGAAGTAATTTTCGGGGGTGTTGGTTCGGGGCTTTACGGCATGCTGATGTATGCGATTCTGGCGGTTTTCATAGCTGGCCTCATGGTCGGACGTACGCCTGAATATCTGGGAAAAAAGATTGAAGTATTCGAGATGAAAATGGCGTCGCTCGTTATTCTGTTGCCGTCGGCGGCCGTGCTCGTGGCAACTGCCGTGGCGTGCGTCATTCCAGCGGGCACGATTCCCTTGGGAAATCCCGGACCTCATGGATTCAGTGAGATACTTTATGCATTTTCATCGGGCGCCAATAACAATGGCTCGGCGTTTGGTGGGCTCACGGTCAATGGTTCGTTTTATACGACGGCCATTGGGATTTGCATGCTCATCGGCCGCTATTGGGTCATCATTCCGGTGCTCGCCATAGCCGGGTCATTGGCTCGGAAACGATACATTCCTCCGTCGGCGGGTACATTGCCGACCCATACACCCATTTTCTTCGGATTGCTCGTCGGAACCGTTTTGCTCATTGGCGCGCTCACGTTCATTCCCGCGCTCGCATTGGGTCCCGTGGTCGAGCAACTCCTGTTATCCGGGAAATGAAAGGACCAGCATGAAGCCGGAAAATCAAAGGCGTCCGATTTTCGAGCCCACGCTCGTGCGGGGTGCCATCTTGGATGCAATTCGTAAGCTCGATCCGCGCCGCATGGTAAAAAACCCCGTTATGTTCGTCGTAGAAGTCGGGAGCATGTTCACGACATTGCTTTTCGCGCATGCATTGGCGACGGGCAAGAGCGAATCATCACTAGGATTCATCGGGGCGATTTCCGCGTGGTTATGGTTTACCGTGCTATTTGCAAATTTTGCCGAGGCAATGGCCGAAGGGCGAGGCAAGGCCCAGGCGGATGCGCTTCGAAAAACTCGGCAAGACGTCGAAGCCATTCGTTTAGCCGCGCCAAACTGGAATGCGGAGCAAGAGAAAATTTCCTCATCGGCGCTGCGAAAAGGCAATTGGGTGTTGGTGGAAGCGGGAATGTTGATTCCCGGCGATGGAGAAGTGGTTGAAGGCGTTGCTTCGGTCAACGAGAGTGCGATTACGGGGGAAAGTGCACCCGTGATTCGAGAAAGTGGCGGCGATCGAAGTGCCGTGACGGGAGGAACGCGTGTGCTCTCCGATCGCCTGCTCGTCCGCATTACGGAAAACCCTGGTGAAACGTTTCTCGATCGCATGATTGCCATGGTCGAAGGTGCCAAACGCGCCAAAACGCCCAATGAAATCGCTCTCGATATTCTGCTGGCTGCGTTGACCATCATTTTTCTTCTGGCCACCGTGACGATTTTGCCGTTTTCGATGTATGCAGTATCCAGTTCCGGACGAGGTGCGCCGGTCCCGCTGGCAGTGCTCGCCGCTCTTTTGGTTTGTCTCATTCCGACAACGATTGGTGGGCTCTTGTCTGCCATTGGTATTGCCGGAATGGACCGAATGATTCAGGCGAATGTCTTGGCGACGTCGGGAAGGGCGGTCGAGGCGGCTGGAGACGTAGATGTCTTGTTGCTGGACAAGACGGGAACCATTACACTCGGCAATCGACAAGCGTCTGCATTTCTTGCATTGCGGGGAATTTCGGAGCGTGAGCTTGCCGAGGCGGCGCGTTTGTCCTCATTGGCCGACGAAACTCCCGAAGGGCGCAGCATTGTCCTGCTGGCCAAAGAGAAGTTTGGCCTTTCGGCGGATTCGGAATCGATGGACGGCGCCACATTCGTGCCGTTTACTGCGCAAACGCGAATGAGTGGAGTCGACATTGGAGGGCGAATGATTCGCAAGGGCGCTGTCGATACCATGATGAAATTCGTTCAAGCCCAAGGGGGCAAGGTATCCGACGACGTTCGGTTTTTGGCCGAAGACGTCGCCAAAAAAGGCAGTACGCCCTTGGTCGTGGCTGACGGCCAACGAATTCTCGGGGTCATTCAATTAAAAGATATCGTAAAAACTGGCATCCGTGAACGATTTGCAGAAATGCGCCGGGTGGGTATTCGAACGGTCATGATCACCGGGGACAATCCATTAACGGCGGCGGCAATTGCGGCCGAGGCTGGGGTCGATGATTTTCTCGCGGAGGCGACCCCCGAGCACAAACTCGAAATGATTCGCTCGTATCAGCGTAAAGGTCACTTGGTGGCCATGACCGGTGACGGCACCAATGACGCACCGGCGCTTGCCCAAGCCGATGTGGCGGTGGCCATGAATTCCGGAACGCAAGCCGCGAAAGAGGCCGGAAATATGGTGGACTTGGACTCGAATCCGACGAAGTTGCTGGCGATTGTCGAAATTGGCAAACAAATGTTGATGACCCGCGGTGCGCTCACGACCTTCAGCATAGCGAATGACGTATCCAAGTATTTCGTCATCATTCCAGCCGCGTTTGCCGCGACGTATCCTGCGCTTGCTACGCTCGATGTGCTCCGCCTTCATTCCCCAGCGTCGGCGATTTTGTCGGCAGTCATTTTTAATGCGCTGATCATCGTCGCGCTCATTCCGATTGCGCTGCGGGGTGTTCGTTATCGTCCCGGAAACGCGTCCGAGCTTTTGCGGCGTAATCTGCTCGTTTATGGTCTGGGGGGGGTTTTGCTGCCGTTTCCGTGCATCAAGGCTATCGACGTCGTGCTCGGCGCCGTGTGGATAGGATGAGGCATACCCATGAAAAAACAATTTCGCATTGCATTCATGATGCTCCTGAGTTTTACCATGCTCACGGGGATTGTTTATCCGATGTTCGTGACGCTCGTGGCCCGAGGAATTTTTCCGCACCAAGCGGGAGGAAGTTTGGTACGGCGTGACGAACGGATCATTGGTTCGGCGCTCATAGGGCAAGCATTTCGAGAGCCCAAGTATTTTTGGGGCCGTCCTTCGGCAACCTCCGCCCATCCATACAATGCGGGGGCCTCGAATGGAGCGAATCTAGGTCCGACAAACCCAGCGTTGCGAGATACGGTGAAACAGCGGATTGAGGCATTGCGCGCGGCCGATCCGGAGAATCATGATCCCATTCCGGTGGATCTGGTCACGACGTCAGCCAGCGGGCTCGATCCGCATATATCGCCGGCGGCTGCATATTTTCAGGTAACGCGCGTGGCCCGCATGCGGGGGCTCGATGGGGCGCGCGTACGGGCGCTGGTGGACGCGTACGTAGAAAACCCGATATGGGGATTTCTTGGAGAGCGTCGGGTGAATGTTTTACGCCTGAACCTGGCGCTCGATGACTTGGCGAAAGGTAACGCATCTTGAATTGGCGAATGTGACGATGGGCGCGAATATTGAACGGCGCGTTCGGGATATTGAAGCGCAGTATGGAACGGGAGGCTTGACGAGTTGCGGCAATCTATGGAACATGGCAAAAGAGATTTCTTGGTGGGCTGGTGTGTTTTTTTCGTGCCATGCTGACGTCGCGCGCTTGAAATTTTCGCCCGATGCGATTACGAAGAGAAGGCCGTTGCGAGCAACGCGATGAGAAATTCCACTCCGTCCCTCAACCATGATGAAGACGGGAGACCGGATCCCGAGGTGTTGCTTCGTCGCGTCAAGGAGCAAGACGACCTCGACAAACGCGGTCGACTGCGAATTTTTTTTGGTTTTGCTCCAGGCGTCGGAAAAACCTATCGGATGCTGCAGGTTGCTCGGGACCTCAGGTTCGAGCAAAACCTCGATGTCGTCATCGGGGTTGTCGAGACGCACGGCCGGATCGAGACGGAGGGTTTGCTGGAGGGGCTCGACGTATTGCCGCGGCGTAAACTAGAATATCGTGGGCGCATGCTCGAAGAATTCGACCTCGACGCGGCGCTTGCCCGCAATCCCAAAGTGTTGCTCGTCGACGAACTGGCGCATTCCAATGTACCCGGGGTACGTCATAAAAAACGTTGGCAAGACGTGCTCGAACTGCTCGATGCGGGCATTGATGTATTCACCACGGTGAATGTGCAACATGTCGAGAGCTTGAATGATATCGTCGCGCAGATTACCCGTGTGCAAGTGCGGGAAACAATTCCGGATTCAATGCTCGATCGCGCCAATGTGCTGGAATTGGTCGACATATCGCCAGAAGAGTTATTGAGTCGTCTCGAAGAGGGCAAAGTGTATTTGCCGGATCAAGCGCAACGGGCAGCGGCGCATTTTTTCCGGCGGGGAAATCTTTTGGCATTACGCGAGTTGGCTTTGCGGCGTACAGCGCAACGGGTCGATGACGACGTACGCGAATATCGGGCGCAACATGGGGTGGTTCGCGCGTGGCCAGCAAGTGAAAGGATTCTTGTTTGTGTCGGTCCAGCGCCGAGTTCTGGGCGTCTTATTCGGGCAACTCGGCGTATGGCCGCTGGATTGCGCGCAGAATGGGTTGCGGCGTATGTCGAAACGGCCATGGTGAACATCGATCGCGAGCGACTCGAAGCGCATTTGCAGCTTGCGGAGTCGCTTGGTGGAAGTGTGACGCGATTGACCGGCACGAGCATTGCTGAATCAGTGTTGCGTTATGCGCGGGAGCATAACGTCACGCGGATCATCGTGGGCAAACCGACGCATTCCCGCATGCGAGATCGATTGCGTGGGTCGCTCGTCGATGAAATCGTGCGCGGCAGCGGTGATGTGGATGTACATGTCATCAGTGGCAGTCCGACGGCGGAGGATGAGCCGGAAAAACCGGTTGTGAAAAACCCAGCTCCGGAATGGCAATCGTATACCTTGGCGATGCTGATTGTCACGGCGACGACGGGTATTGCCGCAACGGCCCGAGCTATTTATGCGGTGCCGGATCTGGAGGTTCTCTATTTCGTCGCGGTTATGGTTGCGGCTGTAAATTTGGGGCGCGGTCCGGCCATTGGTGCTGCGGCCCTGGCTGTTGCCTCTTATGACTTCTTTTTCGTTCCTCCGTTTCATACCTTGAGTGTTTCTGATGGGCGGTATTTCTTGACCTTTTTGATGATGTTTGGCGTGGGACTTTTCATTAGTGAGTTGACGGCCCGTATTCGGCGCCAAGAGCGCGATGCGCGGCATCGGGAAGCTCGTACGGCCGCGCTTTATGCATTGAGTCGCAACCTTTCGGCAGCTGATGACGAACATGCAATTGCCGATATCGTCGTGCGTCAAGCTTCCGGGGCATTCGGCGCTCCTGCAATGGTTTTACGCCCAGATGCCCGGGGTGACTTGTCCGCCCTGGCCGCGGAACCTCCCTCGCTCATTTTCGATTCCAAAGAAATCGAAGTTGCTCGCTGGACGCTCGAACATGGGCGATCTGCGGGGTTTGGCACGGATACCCTCAGTGGGTCGCGAATCTTGTGTGCTCCGCTCGATGTCGGTACGTCCGCGCTTGGCGTTCTGGCCCTCGTGCCCACCGCGCCTTTGGGTATCGAACAACGGGCGTTTTTGGACGCATGTTGTCGACAAACGGCGTTTGCCCTCGAACGAGTACGTTTGGCGACGGAAGCTCGCAATGCGGCATTGCGGGCCAAAACCGAGGAAACACGCAGCGCCCTTTTATCCGCAGTTTCGCATGATTTGCGTACGCCACTTGCCTCGATTACCGGCGCAGCAACGGCGTTGCGTGATGATCACGGGCTGGCGTCGAATACACGCACCGAGCTTGTCGAGAGCATTTGTGAAGAAACTGAAAGGCTCGAAAGGCTCGTGGCGAATTTGCTGGACATGACGCGTTTGGAAGCAGGTCCGGTTCTCTTGAAGCGCGATTGGATTCCCCTCGAAGAAATGATTGGCTCGGCGCTGACCAGGCTCGAGCGGCAGCTTGGCGAACGGTCGGTACAAATCGATTTGCCCGAAGGTTTACCACTGCTTTCGGTTGATCCGGTGT
>DAOMZH010000259.1:0-11807 GCA_035437985.1 Polyangium sp. (in: bacteria)
AATGACAATCGACAACTGCGGCGCCGAGACGTCCTGCGCTCCCATGAACCTTCCAACCGGCACCTACGAAACAGCGCCGAACGTCCGGACTTCACACGCCTACAGACAGCAATGCAAGAGGGATCGCGGGATGAGCATGTCTGTCGCGACTCTCGTCGGCCCCCAAGGCCGTTCGAACGCGAAACGGCGCCGGAAACTCCGACGCCGTTCGACCCTTCACCACTCGATGTTCGATGTCAGGGTTTCTTGGTCGACTTCTTCGTCGACTTCTTCGGGCTCTTCTTCGACCCCTTCTTGCTCTTGGTCGCGCCCGCTTTTGCAACTTTCTTCGAGTCCGTGCCGAGAGCAATGTCGAGCCGATTGCCCTTGGCTTTCGCCATATACGCCGGAACGCCGTCTTTGAACTGGATGCTGATCTCGGCGCCCGTTGGGTTGTTGACGATGTTGAGCGAGGCGATGCGTTTGTCTTTCCGCATCAACTCGGAGGCCGCTGATTTCGCCCGACGACCAGGAAGCGAAATCGTGAAGCCCATGGCTCCAGCAGCACCATTAACCGTGCCGATGTCGCCATCGGTCTTGATTTTGAGCGTGATGGGGCTGCGCACACTGCCGTGACCGAACTGCTTTCCATCGCCTTGCGCAGCGTCGTCTTTGTCCTCGTCGCTGTCGTCATTCGAGTCGGCTTCAGGAGCGGCAGCTTGTGCAGCATTGGGATCGGCCGCTGCGGGTGAAGGAGCGATCGCCCCATCGGGCTGTGTGGGCATCGTTGGAACGGGCTCCGTGGTCGACAACGGAGTCGCGCCAAACAGCGGCACGTTGGCCACCGGCGTCGAAGTTCCATCTGCCGCAGGAGCCGTCGTTGCCGGAGCCGGCAAAGCAGCTGCGGCGGCACTCGCATTCGCTTCTGGACCTTGTGCTTCCGTGGTCGCATCCGTACGCGATCCGAAGAGACGTGCGCCACCTACGACCGCGAGCACCGCAACGAGACCCAGGGCTCCGCCCATGAGCGCGGCTTTGCGACGCGAAGCTGATTTGTCCACCACTGCTGCCTCCTCACCATCTTCACGATCTCGAACGAGCTTGCGACCCGCGCTGCGTAATGCGCCACCTGGTGGCGCCGAAGTTGTCCGGCGAAACGTTTGTCCTTCTGCATCGACTGTCGGTTCCCGACGTTTGCGAATTGCATCGAGCAATCCTGCGACGGCCCCTTTGGCCCGCGCACCAAAACGTCCCATGGCCGGACCAACTGCACCCATCGCGGCCCGTGCCGACCCCGATGCTTTCGCTGCCGCATTACGAACTGCCGCGCCCACGTCTTTCTTCTGACCCGTCGCGGAATCCACTTCGTCCGCCGAGTTCCCGTCGTCGGCCCCGTTATCGAGCGCGTCGACGGCTTCGTCCCGACCACTGCGCGTCGTCTTCTTTTCGTCTTCGGGCCGCGGATGGAGACTCGGCAGCGACGCACGCGACGCTGAAGGTCGCGGACGCAACGTGGCGGCTGCTCCGGCCAACGACGACATACGCGGAGCTTTCGCTTCCGTTTCTTTTTCCTTCGATTCCGTACGATCTTCGGCCGCCTTCGTCGCCTTGCGCGCGAGCGCGCCAAGCGTGTTCAACGCGTCGCGAGCAGTTTCTTTGACGTCCAACTTTTTGGCATCCTGTCCATCAAAACGCAGCGAAACAACGAGTTGCGGAATTCGCGTGAGCGGATCGACCTCGACCTTCACTGCATCGACGGTGGCCGGTTTTTTCTCGCCATGGTCCATGTCTTCGAGTTCGAGGGCTCGACCGACTTTGAGAAATTCGAGGTTCGAACCGACTTGAATTTCTCCACCCAGCGAATCGCGAACGCGCGCTTTCATGGGCGAACCAAGTCCCTCGATATGCAAACGCACGCGCGTACCGGGCACGGCAATGGGCCCTGCGCTGGGATCCGCGGTCCCGTTGATCCGCGCGCACATCGCTCGCAGGGTCGTTTCGGCATCTGCAGTCTCGAACTTCGTGAACCGCAATCCGAACTCACCGCCACGTGAAGCTTCGCGACGCCACGTCACTTCGCCTTCCGCGATGATCTCGCCGACATCACCCTCGAAGCGGCAGAGCAGACGCTCGCCGACATCCGGCAAGTAGGCGGTCCGCAAACGCATTCCCGTTTGCGACACGTCGACGGATTCTGCCTCGAACCCACCAGTGCCATTGGCGTCGCCGACGGCAACGAGAGCTTCAAAGCTGACTCGGCTCTTGCCCGCCCGCCGATCGGATGCGGACGTGGTTGCTTTGGCATTCTGACCGAGGCCCTCGCCGACGGTGTCCTCTGCGCCTGGCATGCTCATGACAAACCTCCAACGGGTGCGATGAGAGGCTCGCACCGCTACCGCGAGTTGCGGCATTTACGCTCGCATTCCGGACTATGTCAGGCGGAGGTGAGGGGCCAACTTTCATGACATTTCGACATGACGACGAGCTGGAAAGTTCTTGGTGGACGTGCCGAAGAAGGGCTTACCGACAGCCCTCGAAGATGCCAAGCTGTGACTCGTGAGTGACGAGCAAGAGCCCGCCGGAGCCACGGAGACGAACACGGAAGTTTCGCCGACGCCTGCGGACACCAAAGACGTGGTGATGATCCACAGCCCCCATGACGATGGACAGGGCTACAACGTGCTCCGCATGCGCGATGGTTCGCTCGAAGTCGGAGCCATTCGCAATATCCGCGAAGGCGCGCCCATTCACGGCGATGTCGTGAGTTTGACCCAGCGCAAAGAACACGACCGTCTCTACAACGTGGAGACGCTGGTGAAGTCGCCACGTCCTGCCGAACCTGCACGTCACGGACCTGCACAAGTGGCGACAGATACGTACCGGACAAACTGGGAGAATATCTTCGGAAAAACGAGTTCGTCCGGAGGTAACGACGCCCCGAACTGACTCAGCTCGTTTCCGATCGCCGCAACGCCACCATGCTCGCAAGCATCGCGACAACGTGAACGCCGACTTGGCTCACGTAGAGCAAGAACACGAAGGCCGCTCCACTCACTCGCAGCGCTGATTCCGGGACGTACATCGCCAAAGCTGCATACGTCGAGAGCTGAAACGCACCGAAGTACCCGGGGCCCGAAGGCACGAGAATGCCAATCCCCACGCAGGCCATCGTCACGCACGCGCGAGATAGCGTCATGGTTTGGAGTCCCGAACCCCACGCGAGAAGCCACACGCCTGTCGCGTTGATGCACCAATACGCCGCGCTCTCGAGCAAGAACGGTCCGAGGTCTCGGAGCGAAGGCAAAAAGCGCATGCCCTCGGCGACCCGTTCGACGATTCCGGCCAGCGCTTCTGCCAAACGCATGGAGACGATCCCCACGACGCGCAAGGTCAAACGACGAGCAAAGTCGCGCGCAAAGAAAAACAGCGCCATCACGAAGAAGGCCCCGACAAACAGGACGAGCGCTCCCGTCGCCGCTGCCGGAACTGCCGCAACGGGTACAGGCATGTCGCCGATGTGATCCGGAAGTGGATCGAGGGGTTTGGCCAAACGTAACCCCAAAAAAAGGATGATGCTCACGGCCAAACCGTCGATGATCCTTTCAGCTCCAACGGTTCCCGTGGCTTCCCAAAGACGCACCGAACTGTGCCGGGTGATCAGGTACGGCCGGACAATCTCGCCACTCCGCAGCGGGGAAAGGAGGATCGCGCCAAACCCGACCCACGCGACCAAGACCACGTCGACAAGCCGCGCTTCGCCCACCGGGCGGAGCAAATGCCTCCAGCGCGCTGCCCGAAACCAATGCACGCCCCCGAGCGACACGATGTAAAGCCCGAACGTCCACCATTGCACCGTGGCGAACGCTTCCGGCGCAGGAATGAGGGGCAAGCCGCCCCGCAAAGCGACCCAAGCAAAACCTGCGGCGAGAATCAGCGACAAGAGCAGCCGTTCGAGCCACTGGCGCTTGTTCGTCAAGACGAGGAGTTTGTCGGGGGGAGGGGTATTCACGGAGATACGTCGAGACGTCGGCGAACGACAGAAATCAGAGACGCACGACTTTGGAATGATCGCCGGTGACACCCCGCAAAACATCGCGCGTATCCACGATGATTTTCGATTCGCGGAGCACGCGTTCGTAATCGATGCCTTTGTGATCGGTCACGATGACCACGGTATCGTAATCGGCAAAGGATTTTGGTTCGGCAATCGATTGCATGACGATGCCAGCTTCTTCGACTTCGGGCACGTGCGGATCGTAATAGTGGACATCGGCGCCGAGGTTTTTCAGGGAATGAATGATATCGAACGCCGGGGATTCTCGATAATCGGCAACGTCGCGTTTATACGCCACCCCGAGAATCAACAATTTCGATCCATTGGGTGCTTTTTGCACGCTATTCAAGGCTTGTTGCACGAGCATCACGACGTAATCAGGCATGCCGCTGTTGATCGAATCGGCCAATTCGATGAATCGGGCTTGATACTTCAATGTGCGCATGCGCCACGACAAGTAGAGCGGATCAATCGGAATGCAATGACCACCCAAACCCGGGCCGGGATAAAATGGCATGAAACCAAATGGCTTCGTCGCTGCCGCGCGAATCACTTCCCAAACGTCGATTCCCAATTTGCGACTCATGAGCGCCACTTCATTCACGAGCCCGATATTCACGGCGCGAAACGTGTTTTCCAACAATTTCACCATTTCGGCAGCGTCCGTGCTGGATACCGGAACCACCTTTTCGATGATCTTCCCATAAAGCGCCACAGCCACTTCCAAACAAGCAGCAGTCGCGCCGCCGAGCACTTTGGGCGTATTGCGCGTACCATAAAGTTGGTTGCCCGGATCGACCCGTTCCGGACTAAACGCGACAAACACGTCCTTGCCCAATTCAAAACGCTGACCCGTCAATTTCGGCACGAGCACTTCCCGCGTCGTGCCCGGATACGTCGTCGATTCGAGCACGATCAACATGTTCGCATGCTGATGCTCGGCAATCTCTTCACTCGCCGACAGAATGAAGCGCATATCCGGATCTTTGGTCTTGTTGAGCGGGGTCGGTACACACACGACAATCGCATCGGCCGTAGCGAGCACTTTGGGATCGGTCGACGCGCACAGGCGCCCATCCGCCACGTGCGGGGCCAGAGCCGCCGAGGCAATGTCTCCAATGTACGATTCGCCTTGTCCCAAAAGACGAACTTTTTCCGGATCTTTATCATATCCGGTGACGCGAAATCCGGCCCGCGCAAACTCGACGACGAGCGGCAAACCCACGTATCCAATGCCTACGACGACAACGTGTGCCGTGCGATCCTCAATCTTTTTCAGCAACTCCTGCACGATGCCTTCGTCCTTTCTTAGGAAGCGCTCGTTCGTCTAGCTCGTTTGTCTAGAAAGACCATTTGCACAGCGACTCGTCATTCGACCCGACCGGCCAAAATGTCTTGAGGCCCGTCGACGAGCATCGCACGTGCATCATCGGCGCCAATCGCTTGCCGCAGTTTCTCGATACCGGCGGCAACGTCGTCGACATCCTTTGGCGCATGGGCATCGCTACATGCCGCATCGTAATAACCTTCGTCGAGCAATTTTTCCGCACACGTGCGGACGGAACGGCCGTATTTGCCCACCAATGCCGCAACATCGAGCAGCATCACGCCTCCTGCATCGATGAGATCGTCCAATATCTTCGGATCGTCCCAAACCCATTCGTAACGTTCGGGATGCGCGACGACGGGGCGCAAACGTTTGCGACGCAAGTCGAAAAAGCGGGCCCGGAGATGAATGGGAAATGCCCGCGGGTAAAATTCCACGAGAATCGCGCGACCGCCGGGGTACGGCAGTCCTTCCCCACGCATGATTCGTCCAAACACGACATCGTCGAAATAATGTTCGGACGACAAACCGCGCGCGGGCAAACCCTGGAGATCTCCGAGTGCGCGTTCGGTCGCCTCGTACGCTTGCACGAGGTCATTTTTGACGTTTTCGAACATGCCCGGCCGCATGTGCGGGGTCGCGACGACTTGCGAAAAGCCGATCTTTGCAAGTCCCTCCAGAAGATCGCGACTATCGCGCGCGGTTTTGACGCCGTCGTCGATGCCGATCACCCAGTGGCAATGCAAATCGATATATCCGCTCATCGTTCGGCGCAAAAGCTAGCAGCTTGATTCACGAAGCGCTTGCCCCCATAGCCCTCCGCGAGAAACGTGATATGAGGGCCAGCGCGTGACGGTCTCTGAAGCACAACGTCCAACCACTCCGGGCGGGCTCGGCTCGCTGCTTTCCTCTCGACGCGTGCTTCTCGTCGTCGGTTGCGGTGGTGTGGGAAAAACCACGACCACTGCAGCACTCGGACTTGCCGCTGCCCGTCGAGGAAAACGCGTCCTCTGTTTGACCATCGATCCGGCGCGCCGTTTGTCCCAGAGCCTCGGCATCGAAGAGATGAAAACCGAGGCCCAAATGATTGCGCCCGCGGTCTTCGAACGAGCAGGCATTCGCGTTCCGGGCTCGATGACCGTCATGATGCTCGATACGAAAAGCACCTTCGACGGCCTGATTCGCGAACTCGCCCCAACACCCGAGCAGCGGGATCGCATCCTGAACAACGTGCTTTACAAGTACATCTCCACGTCTCTTGCGGGCACGCAGGAGTACATGGCGATGGAAAAGCTGCATGCGACGAAAGCTGATCGCCGCTACGACCTGATACTCCTCGACACACCTCCAACCGCGAATGCGCTGGATTTTCTCGACGCCCCGGAACGTCTCGTGGGCGCGATCGACAGCGCAGCGACCCGCTGGCTCGTGCAAGCCGTGCAAAGTTCGGGAACGTTTTCCCTGAACGTACTGGCGAAAGGCGCCGCGGCGATCGTGCGCGGAATCGGCAAAGTGAGTGGCAGCGGGTTCCTCGAGCAGATGGCGGCGTTCATCGCCGAGATCAACACGCTTTTCGGAGGGTGGAAACAACGCGCCGATGCCGTGAGTGCCGCTCTTCGGGGCCCCGATGTCGCATACGTCCTCGTCACGACACCCGACCCACTCGCGGTGCGGGAAGTGCTCTTTTTTGCCGAACGTTTGCGGCAGCAAAACATGCGTCGCGATGCGTTCGTGGTCAATCGTGTGCATCCCGTTTATGGCCAAGTCCCGAACCTCGAAGCCGTGCAGGGTGTACTGGACAAACAGCCCGTCGAGTTCGGTCCCGACGCCGCGAAACGACTTCGTCAAGCCGCCGAAGACGAACGACGCATGGGCAAACTCGATTCTTTGCACCTACTCGGTTTGGAATCGGCACTCGAAGACGAAGCGCTTGGAGGAAGCCTGCTCGCGCACGTCCCGGCCTTCCCCTACGACATTCACGACATTGATCGTCTAGCGCGCATTGCCGACGTCCTGGCGCCTCTCTGAGAAGGCTCTTTCCGTCAAACACTCGCTCGTGGCATGTTCGAGGTCATGGAAACACGCCAGAAGACCGTGCGTAGCGGCTTGGTTCGTCACGCCAAATGGACCCGTGCAGCCCTCGTCGCGTCCCCTCTGCTCTTCATCCTAGGCACGTTTGTCTCGGCGTGTGGCGACGAGGAAAACGGATTTCGGCGTGGTTTTTCTGGGGACAGTTGTTCCCGGACAGACGACTGCGCCGACCCACTCCGCTGCGTGAACAATGTTTGCATCGAACCCACGCCGACGGGTGGGATCACGATCAATCCCGATGACTTCGAAAAGGGACCTGGTCCGAGCGCCAGCGAAGGGCCTTGGAGTCAATGCGACATGTGCCTCGAGGGCAATTGCGCGATGGCCGAGAAAGCTTGCGGTCCCGATTGCGTCGCCATCGAGGCGTGTATCGAAACGACGTGCAAACATCTGAGCGAACTCGGCTCCGACGAAGAAAGCCCGTGTTTCATCCAGTGCCAAAACAAGTACCCTGGGGGCAAAGCTCAGCACGTGGCCTTGGTCGATTGCGCGTTCATGACGACGTGCCAGCCGCCGTGCACGTTTTACCCGCAAGACTACGACTTTTGCCGAGGTTTCATGAACAACGGCGATTGTTACGGCATCCAGAAGGCCTGCGATGAAAACGTGAACTGCAAAAACTTCCGAGATTGCGTGAGTTTTTGCACGACGCTTCAGGACTGCCTGGCTTGCGACGACACCGCGCAAGGTATCGAAGGACGGGCTTATCTCGAAGCTTATGAGACGTGTGTGGCGCGGGAGTGTTTGACGGAAAGTTGGATCCCGTAAGAGCATGTCGAGCAGGCTGCTGCGCGAACCGGTGCTGCGGTCAGCCTCATTCAGCGTACTCGAGTACGCTTCGTATCGGCTTCCCTAGCCCCGATTCGCTCGCAACGCCTGCTCGACATGCTCTAAGGTCGTTTTTTAGGACAAACGCGATCACGGACAAGGCGTCGTGCCGGAGATCGACTTGCAGTACGCCGACGAACTCACCATGTCGAATTCGCAAATCGTGGTGCACGTGTTGCAGTAGACGCACTTGTCGAGCGCCAAGAACTTGTCTTTGGCCGCTTGCGGTGTGGCGAGATCCGTTGCGCACTTCAATGTGCAGCAGCCGCCCGCAGCATCGGTGGTGCACATCGTAAACGAGCAGTTGAACAAGGCTGAGCAATCGGCGTCGGCGTTACAGGCATCGGCAAACGTCTTGCACTCCTTCTCGTAAGCGCCCGTCGAGATGTTCGTACAATCCGAACATGCGGTGTATGGCCCACCGCCGCTCGACGAAGAAGACGACGACGTCTGACCTGATGAGCCGCTCGACGAAGAAGAAGACGTGTCCCCGGACGAACTCGACGATGAGGTGACGCCGGATGTACTGGACGAACTCGACGTATTGCTGCTGCCCGAGGTCGTGGTGGTGTCATCGGAACAGGCGCCGAGGGCAAAAAGTGCGCAAACTGCCGCAAAAACTCCGCATACGCCAAGATGAAGCTTCATTCGTTTGGTCTCCCTTCCGCGCACGCGTCGTTGCGCGACAGAAATCTGATACGTGGTCATTCTAGGCGGCTCCATGGGCAAACACGAACATTTGCGGATTGCGTGCTCGACTCGTCATGACGACGCGACGCACTCGCGGAGCCCTGCTAGACACAGAAAAATCGTTCTTCGAGAGGTATTCGCGTCATGAGCAACATCACCGTGAGCGGTCTGTTCGTGTACCCAATCAAGGGTGCTCGAGGTATCGAAGTCAGCAGCGCGCGAGTAACTCCGCTCGGACTCGAATACGACCGACGATTTTTACTGGTTGATTCGCACGGCTACTTCTTGACGCAGCGCGAGCATCCAAAGCTGGCGTTGGTTCGAACAGCCATCGAAGACGAGACACTGACGATTGAAGCGCCCGACCAAGAAGCGCTGCAGGTGCCGCTTCGCCCAACCGGCGGTGCTGAGCGCATGGTGCAGGTTTGGGAAACGCGGTCCCGAGCAATCTCGGTGGGACAAACTCACGCGGACTACTTCAGCAGGTACCTTGGGACGCCTGTCGAACTCGTGTTCATGCCCGATGACCACGGGCGCGAAGTGGATCCCGATTACGCCAAAGACGGCGAAAGAGTGAGTTTTGCCGATGGTTTTCCATTTCTTTTGACCACCGAAGAATCTCTTTCCGATCTCAACGCTCGGCTGACGCAAAGCGTTGGTTGGGACCGCTTTCGTCCGAACATCGTGGTGCGTGGTGCACCTCCATGGGCCGAAGACACGTGGACGACATTGTCGAACGGAAACGTGGTGTTTTACTTCGCCAAACCGTGTCCTCGATGCCAAGTCACGACCATCGATCAAAAAACCGGCGCTCGCGGCAAAGACCCCTTGGCCACCCTGGCCACATTTCGCTCCCGCGCAAACAAGGTCGATTTTGGCTGGAACCTGTTGGCTAAAGGCACCGGGGAAATTCGTACCGGCGAACGACTGAATTTGAGTACTTGACTCAACGACCGCTCCGGAACGCTCACAAATCGTCGTAAAATACCGTTCGCGTGAAGGGTCTCATCAAAGTCGGCTACGCGTGCAACGAGAACTGCACGTTCTGCCACACGGCCGACATTCGTCACCTGGACGACACGACCGAACGTGTCGACTGGAAGATCGATCGCGCCAAACGCCTTGGTTATTCGATGGTCGTGCTCAGTGGGGGCGAACCGACGATGCGCCCCGAGCTGTTACGGTGGGCCAAACGCATCGCTACGCATGGGCTTGATTTGGGCCTCGTGACCAACGGCTTGATGCTGGCCTACCCGCACGTCACCGACGAACTCATTCGCGATTGCCGCCTGAAGTACGTGTACATGTCGCTGCACGGAGGCGATGCGAAGGTGCATGGTTCAGTCGTTCGCGCCGACACGTTCAGCAAAGCGATGCAAGCCATCGGCAACTTGCATGGGCGCATCGATGATTTGACCATCAACTGTGTCGTCACGACGGCAAACGTTCAGCACTTGCGCGGGGTCGTGGACAAACTCCTCGCGTTCCCCAAGCTGTGCATCAAGTTTTCCATGACGCAGCCGAAAGGCGGAGGGGCCCGAACGTTCGACATCATCGTTCCGGACGTCGAGCAATGCGCCGATCGCGTCAAAGACGCCATCGAGTACGGTCAGGCCAAACGCAGCGGCGACGAACCGCGGTTTGCCCATGACGGCATCCCGTTTTGTCTACTTCCTGGACTCGAACATTTGTACGACGACCTCAAGACGCATGGTTATGCGACGATGATCGAAGCGGACGAAAACGACTTCGTTCCAGTCGACGACGTAGCCAAGATTCAACCCGCCGACACGTGCAGCGATTGCGCCATCTCTGGGGCCTGCCCCGGTTTGTACCGCGGGTATTACGAGACCCGCGGGGCTTCGGCGTTGCGTCCGGTCTTGGGCAAACCTCGCGCCAATTCCTACAACTTCGTGCCCGAGCGGGACATCTCGAGGCCCGCGAGCGCTCCGTGCCCGCTGCGCACAGATGGTACGACGCCGTATGATCGTGGACGAACCCTCTTCGTGCGACTGAAAGATCGCATGCGCCTATTCCGTTCGGATACGCGTGACTTTTCCGATGAAGAGCTCTTGCGCATCAAAGAATCCACCGGCCAGCTCTACATCGACATCTCGACGAAGCTCGCGCCGGACGATTTTTCCAAGGACCTCCGCAAGCTTCGTTTGTCCGAGGAGTGTAACATTTGTCCCGAGCGACCTCGATGCCCGGGATGTTTCGAGGCGACGAAGGCCGATGTGTTCACGCGCGATGACGCGAAGGTGCTGGACTTGCTCGCGGATTTGTCCGGTCGAGTGCTGGATCTCGGATGCGGCGAAGGTCCGTACATGAAGGTGCTGACGCAACACATGGACGTGGGAACCATCGAGTACGTCGGGGTGGATCCGGATCCGACGAGCTTGTCCGTGCTGGGATCTCGGTACCCTCGGGCCAAGTTCGTCGAAGCAAACGCCGAAGACTTACGTGAAGATTTGGGGCTTTTTGATCACGTGCTCGCCTTGCGGAGTGTGAACCACTTTCGCGATCCGGGGCGCGTGTTCGAGGCTGCGCTGGCGCGACTGCGGCCAGGAGGAACGTTGCTCTTGGTGGACAACGTGGCTTTTGGATTGGTGCGCAGTCGCGAGCATGCGGCCAAGGCCGAATCAGCCCAGACAAACCGCATCGAGCATTATCGCAACGACGATGCGGAGCGTTGCGCTCGGCGTCTCGAGGGCAAACCCGTGAAAATGATTTTTCGCCAAGATGTGAATCCTTTGACCAGCAACCAATGGGTGTTGCGCTACGAACGTTTGGAACAGGTGCCCCTGTGAGTGTAACTGCTGCTCCTCGAAGGCTTCC
>DAOMZH010000260.1:0-11779 GCA_035437985.1 Polyangium sp. (in: bacteria)
CGCCTCACGACAGGCGGACGGATCTTCATGGGGGCCATTGGTGGCGATGCGTATGTCCGTCCTTCGGCTCGCCGGCGCGGGGTGGCGACGGCGATGCACAAGGCGCTCTTGGATCGCATGGCGAACGAAGGTGTCGACGTGATGTTCGGTCCTCCTGTCGCCACGAATCTTCGCGCGCTCGAACGTGCAGGATCGCGCGTGATCACGCACGTACGGCGGTATGTGCGCCCGGGTTGGGTGCACGTCGCCTTGCACCAACTGTCACGTTTGCGTGCGGCAGGATCGGTTCGTCTCGAACCGCTCGAGGATCATCGACGTGACATCGACCTGATCTTCGAACGTTCGGTGGATCCAGAACACATCATCGCGATGCGCGATGCCGCCTATTGTCAGTGGCGATTCAGCGAGAGCCCTTCGTTTGTGCAGCAAATGTTTGTCGTGATGCACGAGACGCGGCCCTTGGGTCTTTGCGTCTTGGAACGGAAGGACAAACGCGTGGCGATCGTGGATCTCGTGGCGCCTGAAGCCGATTACGGGCGCGTGCTGCAAGCTGTGCTTCGAGCTTCCGGGGCGACGTCGTTCGTCTTGCAACTCAATGCCCGTGGTCCATTTGTGGGCGAGGTGATCAGAGCAGGGCTTTGGCCTCGCGAAGGAAAGCCATTTCAGGTCTTGGCCACGACAAACTGCCCGCCCGCTGTTTTCGATCCGTCACGTTGGTACTACACGTGGGGCGATGGGGACGTGGAGCGATTGCTTTGAGGGCGTAGGAAGATCGAGTCAGATCGCCGCGTCATGCAAGGCGGTGGTTGCTTCGGCCATTTGATCCGGCCACGTCGCATCGGATGTCGAGACAAACTCGGCGATGGCGCGAGCTTCTTCGCCAGCTTCGATGGCTCGACGCGCTTCATCGGAGCCGGTGAGCAAATCGAAAGCCGGGATCGTGTCGACGTATTCATACCGTTCCGTACGAAATGCGAAGCGCTCGGGATTTTGTCGCCGGGCGAGGGCGACGAGGGCGGTGTAGGTGGCGACGGGACGAAACGACGCGACATCTGTCGGGTGAATTTGAACCCCTCCACAGATTTGCCCGGCGTGTTTTTGGAACGTGGGGCGGAAGGTGATGGGTCGAGCAACGAAGCCCGTGAGACCCGTGGCGCGAAGACTTTGGGCCAAGCGATGACCATCAATCCATGGAGCTCCAACGATTTCGAAGGGGCGTGTCGTGCCTCGGCCTTCGGAGAGGTTGGTGCCTTCCAACAAACATCCACCTGGGTAAACAAGGGCCGTATCGAAGGTGGGCATGTTGGGTGAGGTGCAGACGAAAGGACGATCCCACTGGGGAGCAAGCGAGTGGCGTTCCCAGCCTTCGACGGTGACGACCGACAAAGCGTCGCCGAGACCGATGCCACTACGTTTGGCGAAAAGAGCAACGATCTCACCGATGGTGAGAGAGTGACGTACGGGAACGGGTTCAAGTCCGACAAACGAGAGGAATTCGGGCTTGGGGGAACGACCTTCGGCAAAGCGCGGCAGGCCCGAGATCGGGTTGGGGCGATCGAGAAGAATGACCGGGATCCCAGCTTTGGCGGCGGCTCGCACGGCGAGTAACGCCGTCCAGATGAACGTGTAGTAACGCGTGCCGATGTCCGCGAGATCGATCAGCAACAGATCGATGGCTCCGAGGTGTTCGGAGGTGGGTGAGAGATCCTCGAAACGCTCGCCGTACAAGCTCACGATCGGCGCGCCGGTGCGTATGTCTTTGGCGTTGGCCACGCCGATCATGTCTTGCGCCTCGCCGCCGTAACCATGTTCTGGGCCAAAGAACAAGGCCGGACGGATGCTGATCCGTTCCAAGACATCCCCAATGTGTTCGACGCTGCGGTCGACACTTGCGGGGTGGGCGAGGACGCCGAGACGAGTGCGTCGCAAGCGTCCAGTGACGGAGTTCAGGCGTGGTAGGCGATCAAGTCCTATGAGCACAAATGTGTCCAGTACCCCGCGACTTGTCGGTCGTCCAGGGATGAGCACGAGACCTGCGATGTGGAAGAAGCGAACCCGTCGTTGATTGGTCACAAGGCCATAGCGGCCGAAGGGCAAACCCGGTATCAACGTGGGTGACGAGTTGACTGAGGTGCTGCTTGCCCAGAGGCGGCATGCGGCGTGTTGTCGCACGCGTGGGACATTTTACGGGTCCCGCTCCAGTCATCGCCCTTTCCATGACGAACTCCGAGGACGACGACGATATTGCGGATCACGGCACGGTCATCATGGACCGGAAGGCAGCCTCTGGTATTCCACGTACCGGGGCAAACCCGAGCCGTTCGCGACCAGCGCCTTTGCCGGCAGCAGGAGCACCAACGACGCCGGCAACGCCTCCTGCAATGCCTACAGGGCTTCCTGTGCTTTCGCCCTCGATTGCCGGGACAGCTCCCGCGAGTCCGTCCGTCGCCAACAACTCGGCACACAAACGTTTGGCCGCCCTCGTTGCGTTTGGATCGTTCACGGTCGTCTTCGTGATTGGCGCGCTGATCATGATCCTCATCCGCGTCGCTCGAGATTCAGCGGATGAAGCGCCGCGACCCAACAATACGACGCAGACGAAACCAGCAACGATGACCAGTTCGCGAAGTCCCGGCAAGTAGTCTTTGCGCGGGGACCCGCGAGATTTCGCCGCGGCCGCTACATCTACGCTAGAATCATCGTTCTTGCGGCCCCCGCATCCTTGGTTTCCCCTTCCAAACCACCGCGATCTACGGCGATGACGCTTCAACCCGGCACCACCATCGAAGGCAAGTACCGGATTAACCGGATGCTCGGTAAGGGCGGTATGGGAGCCGTCTACGAAGGGGAAAACGAGCGCATCCATCGCCGCGTGGCGATCAAGGTCCTGCACACGGAAGTGTCGGATCGCGCCGATGTCGTGCAGCGCTTCGAACGTGAAGCTCAAGCCGCCGGACGCATTGGGTCTGCACACATCGTCGAAGTGCTGGACCTCGGAAGTCTCGCTTCAGGCGAACGCTTCATGGTGATGGAGTACCTCGAAGGCGAAAGCCTCGGTGCACGCATCAAAAATCGCCAACGACTGACGCCGCAAGAGTTTGCCCCGATCCTTCACGCTTTGCTCGAAGGGCTCGCCTCTGCACACGAAGTACAGATCATTCATCGCGATCTGAAGCCCGACAACATCTACCTGGTGAACGCGAAGAACCAGCAAGACTTCGTGAAGATCCTCGACTTCGGCGTTTCGAAGTTCACCGCCGTGGAAAACGACCTCGGACGAACCAGCACCGGCATGATCATGGGCACGCCCTACTACATGTCGCCCGAGCAGGTTCGTGCGGAACAACTCGACGCACGCTCGGACATCTATTCGGTCGGCGTCATGTTGTACTACGCGGTCACTGGGCGTTTGCCCTTCAAGGCCACACGTTTTACCGAGCTCGCGATCAAGATCACGACGATGCCTGCGGATCCGCCAGAGTCGATCGTGCAGCTCGATCCGCAATTCGCCGCGATCATCAACAAAGCGATGGCGCGGGACAAACAGCATCGATTCCAAACGGCCCGCGAATTCCAAGCCGCCGTTGCGCAGTGGATGACGTCGAACTTCGTCCCGGCTCAGAACCAGCGCCTGCATTCTTTGCCGCCAACGTCCATGCCTCCTGGCGTTCTTGCCGATGCAGCTCGTGCCAGCCAACCCAACAGCAACCCTTGGCCCAACCCGAGCGAAAGTCGGCCCACGCCGTCGACGTCGAGCATCTCCGGTGGGTTGGTTATTCCAAACCAATCCGGCGCTGCGCAACTCGGCGTGTCGCAACTCAGCACTTCACAGCTCACACCGATGGGCACAGACAATGCATTTGCCCAGCCGACTGCGCCCAGTCCCAAACGCCAGGCTCCAAGTTCCGGGCTCATGATCGCTCTCGGTTTGTTCGGAACGCTGTTCATCGCCGTGTGCTGCGTGCTCGTTTATGCGTTTGTGTTCGACCAACCTGCCGCAGCAACGCAGTCACCGACCCCGTCCGAGTCTTCGTCTGCCGTCGTTGCTGTGCCACCACCTCCACCAACCACCCCGCCCGTCGCGGCGACCACTGCCTCCCCAACGCCCGAAGCTTCCGCTTCAGCAGGGAGCGACAGCGCCGAACCATCAGGCAAGACGTCGACGAAGTCATCGACGAAGACCTCGAGCGGTGGTGCTTCACGCACCCCTCCTCCGCCAAACACTGGACGCAAGATGACGGGCGAACTCTGAGAGCGTCTCGAGTTTTTCTTTATCGAACAGCAACGTAGAACGTCGTCTTGTGTCGACGCACGCGAAGAAGGAGTCGCCCATCTTCAGCGGCTTTGCGCACGTCGGCGGCTACAGGCAAACGCGTGAAATCCGCTTCGAGAATCAAGTCGTTGGCCTTGAGGCCCGCACGCTCGGCAGGTGAGTCCGGAGCGACCGCAGTAATCAGCACGAGGGTGATCTTGCCTGTGTCGTCTTTGACTTCACGCAACCCCAAACCCATGCCCGGACTTCGGGGTGGCGGTCGCAAAAGCTCCAGCTCTTTGGGTTGCTCTTCCTTACGCATCTCGAGAGTTACTTTGGTTTGGTAAAGTTTGCCCCCGCGAATCACTTCCATCGACAGCGCTTCGCCCACCTCGTGCATGAACGTCTCGCGAACGACGTCTTGGGCCTCGCCCACCACGCGGTTGCCGATCCTCGTGATGATGTCCCCGGGCTCGAGATGCGCTTGAAATGCTGGGCCATTCGGCACGATGAGGTTCACGAGAGCGCCGGTGACGGTCGTGTCGGGAAACTCCGCTGCAAGCTGAGGAGTCAGGTCTTGAAGGCCAATGCCGATCCACGCGCGGGTCACATGACCGGACCTCGCGAGTTGGGTCGCCACACGTCGCGCGATGTTCGAAGGAACGGCCAAACCAATGCCTTGCCCTTTGGTGACGATCATCGTGTTGATTCCGAGCACCTGACCATCGAGGTTGACCAGTGGCCCCCCCGAATTGCCTGGATTGATGCTCGCATCCGTCTGCAAGTAGTCCTCGATCGCCGTCAGACCCACGCCAGCTCGACCCTTGGCACTGAGCACACCCGTCGTGACGGTGTTGCCCAAGCCAAACGGTGAGCCGATCGCCACGACCCATTCACCCACCCGCGCTCCATCGCTGTCGGCAAACGTTGCTGCAGGAAGGTTTTTCGCGTCCACACGAAGCAGAGCCAAGTCCGTCGCTGGATCTCGGCCCGCCACTCGCGCCGGAAATGCTCGCCCATCTTTGAAACGCACCGTGATCGCTCGCGCTTCTTCGATCACATGGTTGTTCGTCAGAATCGCCCCGTCCGCAGAAAAGATGACCCCTGAACCGGTACCTCGAGCGGCCGATTCTTCTTTGCCCGTTCGTGACGCACTTGCTTCGGGTTTGGCAATCGAAACTTCGATCTGCACGACTGAGGGACTGGCTTTTTCTGCAACTTGGATGAAGGCGTTTCCCAAGGCGCGAAGCTGGGCCGCTGGTTCAGGTGCTGGAGCGGGCGCTTTCGGAGGATCGGGGATGTTCCCGCGGGAACCCCCAAACGGACGATGATCATGAACCGTTTGGGCTCGAACGAATGTGGTCGTCGAGCAAAGTGCCAGGGCAATGAACGTCGACGCGAGTGTGAAGTAGGGGCGCATCGTTCCTCCGATTTCGAACGCTCGCGCTCACGAAGGGTCCGCGAACGCGAGCTCGAATGATGCATCCATGGAGCCGCATGTGCAGCTGACAAGGTCGAGCTCAGACGGGAGGGTTTTCCGGCCAGGGTGAAGTGCCCTCGTCGGAGAGGGTCATGGCGACCAGGTACAACCCCTCGGGAGGAGCGGTGATGCCGAGATCTTCGCGGCGATGCGAAGCCAGGGCGCGCGTGATCGCCCCAGGGTCCCTACGTTTGCGGGCGACGTCCATCAAGGTGCCCACGAGGATCCGCACCATGTTGTGCATGAACGCGTTTCCCTCGACATCGATGCGCACGAGACGTGGATCGGAAGGATCGACAGCGAGCGCGAGTTTGTCGATGGTGCGGATCGTGTTGGTGCGTTGATCGGCACTCGAACGAAACGCGGCGAAATCATGGGTTCCAAGCGCCAAACGCGCTTCGGCCGTCGCCCTTTCGAGCGCTGCGTCGTCGAGTCCTTCGACACGCCAAACGCGTCCTTCGTAAAACGGATCGCGCAGTTTGTCGCGCAAAACCACATAGCGATACCATTTTCGTTGGCTCGCAAAACGAGGCGTGAAGCCCCGAGGTACGAGGGCTGCTTGGCGAACGGCTATTTCTGGAGGTAAACGGCGCGCGGTCGCGAGGACCCAACCACGAGGCGGGATGTCTTTTTCAGGATCGAAGGCCACACGTTGGCCATGAGCGTGAACGCCCGAGTCAGTGCGACTTGCGCCGCGGATCTCGCGAATCGAGGGATCGAGATCCTGAAGCGCTGCGAGCAGTTCACCCGCGACGGTACGTTGTCCTGGTTGCGGGACAAACCCGGCGAAAGGCCGTCCGTCATAGGCGACTGTGAGCAGAATGCCCGTGCTTGGCTCTTGCGCACTCAACTAGGGAGCCTTCGGAAATTCCCCTGCTCCATATCCATAGAGACAAACGGCATGCTCGTAGTCGTTGGTCAAACTCTTGCAGCACTCCTCGGCGTTGACCACCTTCTCGTTCTTGATGCACACGGCAAATTGATTGCATCCGTCGGCCGTAATTTGATGTGTGCCATCCCCGACGTCCTGTACGCAGTCGGGGGTGGTGCCTTCAGGATCCGCACACGCCACGATGCCGAACATCAAGCCAGTCAATGTGCCAATGAGGAGCCATGCTTGGCGAAAACCGAATGAACGCGCGGAGGATTTCATCGAGGTCTCGTCCCTAGGTGAAAGGAAAAGAGCGCGTCGAACTCGCTGCTCGACTCGCCTCTCTACCTTACCCATCCGTTGCCTTGGAGGAAACGTCATCGCACGACCCGAGTGCGAAGTCTCCATTTCCTCGCAGCGCGTCGCTCGGTTGCTTCGTGCCGACGGAATAGAACGTGAGGGACGTGTCCCCGTACTGGCGGGTCGCACCGCGCTCGAGACCTTCGAGATCTGGCGCCACATCGCGACTCGCATGTTCCAATACGACGCACGCGCCATCTGAACAACGCCCTTGGTCCACCAGAAACACGAGGGCTTCCGCGGCTTCGACCAGCTTTGCATAGGGCGGATCTACAAACACGAGATCAAACGGCGCGTGTGTGGACAAACTTCGTAGGGCTCGAAGGACTGGACTCGAGACGACGAACGTTGAACTTTGCACACCCAAAGTTGCAATGTTGCGGCGCAAGGCATCGAGCGTCGCGCGTGCGTTCTCGACAAACACGGCTTTGGCCGCCCCACGAGACAAGGCTTCGAGACCAAGCGCTCCCGTGCCGGCGTACAAATCGAGCACGGATACGCCCGTCACATCACCAAGCACACTGAAAAGCGCTTCGCGTACGCGATCACTCGTCGGGCGCGTGAGCTGACCTTTGGGCGTGACCAACGACCTTCCGCCGAGCGTCCCACCAATCACCCGCATGGTTTGTCTAATTGGTTCAGAATTGGCCGACGACGTTGAGCTTCACGCTCGTACGATCTGCTTGCGGCACAATCGTGAACGCAACAGCGGGTTTTTCTTTTGAGCGCGTACCACTTGTGGCGATGAGGAAGACGCCCGCGCCAGCTGCGACAGCTGCGAGTGGGTAAAACACGAGTTGGAGCAATTCCGCGGTATTTCCCGGGCCGCAATACGTATCCTTCACGGTCTTTTTCTCATCGACAGTGAGATCATTGAGATTCATCGGGCCGCCACCGATTGCGTGGATAGTGGAGGGTTCCGGGCCATTCGCGACATCACAGACGTTGACCGTCGTTGCATACCGTTGACGGAATCCTGTGTAGGTGGCGTCGCTGTTGAGGGACCTGACTTGCGCAGTGCCCACGACCCCGACTGCGCCAAACCCAACACCTGCGCCCAAAGCAGCAAACCCGCCAATACGTCGCCAGTTTGTCGGTTTCTTTTCCCCAACTGCCACGGGAACGACCGTCACGTCCGTGGGGGAGGTGGGTTTGACCGTGACTTCTGAAACCATGTCGGCGTATCCCGGCGCTTTGACGATGAGCTCGTGTTTGCCCGAGGGAACGAAGAAGGTTCCTTGGCCGCCGGTAAGGGCTCCGAGGGGTTGTCCATCGACGAACACCTGGCCAGCAATACCGCCCGCGCTCACTTTGACTTCGCCTTTCGGCGGGCCATCGGTGAGTTTCATGATCGCGTCCATCGCGACTTTCTTGAGGGATTCTTCCTGCGCTTCCGTGAGATTCGCGCTGTAGTCGAGCTTGTAACTGGTGGTGCCTTTGCCCCGAACCCAGAAGCTCAACTCGCCTACGACCTTGCCACCTTTGGCTTTGGACAAGGTGCCCCAGACGTACCGGTCGGCACGGATTTGATCCGCAATTCGGGATTGACATCCGGCATCGGGCGGATCCGGGCACTTCAGCGACAACGAGAGCACTTCGAGCGAATAATCGCCTTCCGCTTGAGACCAACCCGGCATTGACCGAACGGCCTGCCGCAATGCCTTCGTGAGGGCTTCGGCTTGATCGTCGGCGTCCAGGGTTTGGACCGAAATAACGTGGATCGGCAGCGTATCCTTACCGGGCTCGGCCGCTTGTGCAGGCGCGGTGGTGAACATCGATGCAGACAGCGCCAGAGCCGTAACAAGACCGTATTGAGGTACGCGCATGATCATTTTCTCGCTCGAATGAATGGGCCAGACAACGTTAGCCTCCATTGCCCTCGTTTCGCAATTACGCGGTGACGAGATCAGAATCCGAGGGGACAAAAAGCCCCTTGGGCCGCTCATCCGAACTCGACTTTGCTCCACATGTCGCGCCGCATGCGTTCTTTACGCCGATCTGTGCGGGTGACGAGCCGTGCGGCTCCCCACGCAGCCAAGAGTTGTCCTTCTTGACCCAGACCAGGCAATACGCTGCGTCCCACCAAAAGAGTTCGTTCAATCGGACCGCGAATGGGTTCGCCGCCGAGTCCCAAATACCCCGGAGGGTCGACATCGAGCTGACGAACCAGCGTTTCGGCTGCTGCGCCAGCTCCGGAGCGGCTCCATCTGTCAGCCATGTAGAGGCGTCCGTCTTCACAAACCCACGGGGGCAAACCATCGTGCACCGAATCGACCGCTAACAAATGACGTTCGAGAAAGGGTAGTTCGGCACCGAGCGTCGAGAGCACGATCTCCCGCATCTGCCCAATGGGAAGGGGGCTGCGGTCGGGCAAAAGCACCTCCGCCACGAGCAACGATTCTTTGGACGCACCGGGCATCGGCATTCGCTGCAAGTGGATCGCCGGGCGAAACGGCAACGTCGCGGCGCTCGAACGCGATACGGGAATGCCCACGCGTGCGGGACGTGGAGGTTGGCGATCGGCAGGAAGCACGAAACTCTCTACGCCGAGCGGAGCGGGCAAACCCGCATCACGGACGCACAAGGACACGACAAACCTACCTACGGACGAAGTGATGCGTGGCCATTCGCGTTGCGCCCGTTTGTGAATGCCTTCGCCTTGCGACAAGGCAGCTACGCCTTCGCCATCCAAATCCGTGATGATGAAATTGGCTCCCGTTGGCGCATCGTCCCCGTCGATCACGACCCCTCCCAGCGATCCTCGACGCATGTGCAATGCCCGCGCTTTGCCCTCGAACATGCACTTGCCCCCATGCGCCGCAATGCGTCCTTCGAGGAACCGTTCGAGTTCGTCTTCGCCCCCGTTCAGCGTGTAAAGCCCGCGCGTGAAGGCTCCATGCAAACGAGCCACAGCGAATGGCGGAGGGAGCGATCCCAGGTTTGTCGCAAAGAGCACCGACGTCGTAACCACGTTGCGGAAAAAATGCCCCCGCGGAAACTCGACGAGTAGGTCTGCATCGGGTTCGGCACGTACATACGGCAGCATCGCGGCGTACCGACCCGTTTCGCGACGTTCCCAAAACGTTCCTGGTGGCCAAACTGCATCGCGATCGAAAGCTTCGTCGGCCGAGCCATTCACCCGCGCTAGCTCCGCATAAAGCTCGTCGATGACGCGCCGAACCTCGGGCATCTCACGATCGATCTCGCGTCCGAACAGCGCCATGTCGGGCGGAATGTCGAGGCGTCTACGCGGGGCAAGCACTTGCATCATGGGCGACGCTGGTTGCACCAAACGATTCCAGGTTTGCGTCTGGGCCAGCTCCGCCAACATGCGCGTCCACGATGGTGAGGTTGCCGCGAGCATCGTGAAAGCTCGACGCTGTAACGTGAAGTTTTTCAGTTTGTAACTCGCCGGCTTCGCCCCTTGGCCGAGCACGAGCACCGTGAAGTCACGTCGCGCCAGAAGCGCTGCGGTCATCAACGCTCCGATCGATCGCCCAAGGACGATCACGTCGAAGTATTTCGCCGTCACGCGGTGGCCTCGGCAGGTTTGTCATGAGGCACCTCATGGACTCCGAGCGACAAAGCAGGTCCGAGCAGACGCACGCGAGGTTTGCCCTGGTGGGTTTCGATGATGAGTTTGTCTTGGGCGATTGCGTCGAGCACGTGCACCAGAAGTTCGTGTTCCCGATGCAAAATACGCGCGGACAAACTTTCTTCGGTGTCTTCGTCGAGGACTTGAACTGCCCCTTGCGCAATGATCGCTCCGGTATCCATACCTGGATCGACCAGATGCACCGTGCAGCCAGCGATGCGCGCTCCATGTGCGAGCGCGGCGGCTTGGGCGTTCACCCCAGGGAACGCGGGCAAGAGCGAGGGGTGGATGTTGATGACGCGTTGCGGGAAAGCGTCGAGCAACACGGGCGTCACGATGCGCATGAAGCCGGCCAGCACGACCCACGACACTCCATGGTGGCGCAGAGCGTCGACCATTGCCGCATCAAAAGCTTGTCGCGAAGCGAACTCTTTATGATTCACGACACACGTGGGCACTGCAGCAGCTTCGGCACGCGCAAGACCTTGGACGCCAGGGCGATTGGAGATGACGAGGCGCACGCGCGCATCGAGCCGTCCGGCGCTGATGGCGTCGAGGATGGCTTGGAGGTTGGATCCGCGGCCGGAAATGAGGACACCGAGGTCGAGCGGCATGGGCGGGAGCATCCTAGCGAAGGGGACGGAGAACGCCATTTTGCAGCGGTCACTTGTCTCCGGTTTCGTTCACCCACATAAGGGCAGCCAAATGCGCAAGCTCTTCGGTCTTTGGGTTTTGGCAGTTGCGCCGATGATGGCGTGTAGCGGAAACGTCGAAGATCAACGCTCGGGGACATCGAGTGGCACGAGCAGTGCGGGCAGTTCGGGTGGTGCGGGACCATTGACGTGCGGGCAGATGCCGACGGAGGGGCAGATCGTGACGGCATGTATTCCGATGGACGGGGACTATTGTTTGCCCGCGGCAAATTCGCCGGGTTTATTGACGGAATTGGCGAATTCGAATGGGGTTTGTCCAGAAACAACGCCGACGGCGTGTTGTGGGGAGGCAGCTTATAGACAGGTTGTGTGTGATCAACCTCCGGGAACGAGCACCTGTTGTTACGACGTGCATTATATCGAAAAAGTGGTTTGTCCTTAGGGGCGTCTACCAGGATTTTGCTGATGAAAACGATAGCTCAGAGAGTGGTTGGATTTTGCGGTGTTTGCGGTGGGGCCCCGCTGTTTGAGCCCGCGAAGCGGGCGAGTTCGGGGTGCCGCGACGCCG
>DAOMZH010000261.1:0-11764 GCA_035437985.1 Polyangium sp. (in: bacteria)
GAAGCTCGGCCAGCAGCGACAAACCCCGTGCTCCGTGCATCCACCAGCGGCGTGCCCGCATTGCACCACCTGAAAGAGTTTGTCCCGCCATCGCCATCGCTTCAGAAAAAGCCTGCATTCATCGAACCGGGCGCCTTGCATCAGCTTCGCGTGCTCGCGCGCGACGTGCTCGAGGAGCTCGCGTCCCTGGCGCTCCTCCGTACGCCCACGCGTGACGAACGCTGGACCATGGGCGCTGATTTCGAGGTTCGTCTCTTGCAAATGCTCGATGCGGCCATTACGCTGAGTCGAGGGCCCATTGCTTTGGATATCGTGCATGCAGCGCGAAAACGCGCCCAAGACTTTCCGGTCGCCGATCCCTCGCGGTGGTTTGTCCCGACATTCCTTTTGGCATGCACCGAGAGCGAACGCGCCATGGACGCAATGCGCGAAATAATCATCGCGGGGCCCGAAGGAGCGTACACCGGGTTTGTTGATGCAGTTTGTCTGGGCTCGAATCCCGAACGCATTGGGATGACGTTCTCCCTGCTCGACGAAGACGATCGTCCAGACATCTTATGCCTTGCTTTGGATATTTTTGCGCGTCTGGGAAAACCCATTGAGGGGCGTTTTCTGGATCTCGTCGAGCACCCCAATCCTGATGTGGCCACGCGCGCCATGACTGCTGCAGCCGTTGTTTCCGACGCTCCGAACCTCGTGGCTCGCCTTCAACCGCTGCTTGGAAATGCCGATGTCTCGACCCATGTCGCTCGCATCTTGACCGTGCTGGCGCCTGAGTTTGGCGCGCCACACCTACGCGACCTCGTGTTTCGTGGCGCAAAAGAAGGCGCCTCGGACGACCACAAAGAACAAGCGGTACGTGCGGCCGAGACGCTGGCTGCGCTGGGACAAACCCGAGACACACAGCTGCTTTTGGATCTGGCCAAAGCGACGGATGCCGCGTTTCCCGCGCTGGGGACCATGGGGACGCCCGAAGCGCTCGAATTTTTGCGGTCCGAGATCTCGCGGCGCGGAGCGACGACCTGGCGTGCAGATCCTTGTGTTTTGCCGCTCGAACGCATCACGGGCCTCGTGGAGGTGGACGATTCCACGCCCGATGGTCGCGTCGTCGCGCGGGAACAATGGCTCGCCAAAGTGCTTGCATTTGCCGTTCCCAATGGGGCACCTCGAGTTCGTCTGGGCCAAGCATTTCAACGTTCGGCCATCGTCGACGAATTACGCCATGCCGATACGCTCGTCGAGACGCGCCGAATGCTCATCCAAGAGGCCCGGGTACTCGGCGCCAAGTCGATTCCCGTGGATTTGGAAGGTTGGATCGCGCCGCAACTTGCCTGGTTTGACCTGGCCAAACAAGCAGGTTGGCCTGCACCGGCGAGGCGCACATGAGTTTTTCCCACCTCATCAAGAGCTCGACTGTCACCGCTGTCGAGGCAATCGATCGGATGGGCGACGATGGGCACGATATGCTCGTCGTCGCGTCCAAGCTCGCCTTGCGATATGACCTCGCGGGCAAACTCCGCCTCACCGCACGACCCTTGCGGTTTGCGAATACGCGTGACGAGGCAGGTGGCCTGCGATTTCCCCATGATTTCCCGCTCGATCGTCCAGGTACCGATATATTTTTATTGGGAACGTGTTTTCCCGGCCGAACTCCGGCGACCACGCGCCTCGTGACGTTTTCTGTGGGGCCGATGAAGAAATCGATTCGCGTACATGGTCCGCGCGTGTTCATGAAAGCTGCGCGGGGAGTTCGTCCGGGACCAGCAGCGTCGATTGTGGCCACAC
Organism: Polyangium sp. (in: bacteria); assembly: GCA_035437985.1. GTDB lineage: Bacteria > Myxococcota_A > Polyangia > Polyangiales > Polyangiaceae > Polyangium. Next base: position 1,786 of record DAOMZH010000261.1, read on the forward strand.
CTTTGCGATTCGATTACGTTTTTGGCGGACGCGATGGCGACGAATACGACTCGAGAAACCCAATTGGGACTGGTTTTTCCAAGACGACCGACGCGCTCGTGGGCAAAGAAGCATATCGGCTGGAGCCTGCCGATCTCAATACGTTTGACTTGACGCATGGCTGTTTTGCTCCCATCGATCCTGGCTGGGAGCCCCGCGTATCGTTTGTCGGGACCTACGACGATCATTGGCGGGAAAATCGAGCGCCCATTGCGCCCCGAGATCGTAATCCTCTTTTTCATTCGGATGCTTTGCCCGAGCAACGTTCACCAGGCCCGTTGCGTACCCCGTTTGTCGTGGAAATGTCGGGCCTTGCTGGGGAAGACGTCGTGCGTTTGCCCATTCCTGAATATCGCGTCGCGGTGACGACCGAGGTTCATCGTGAAGATCCGACGACGGCAGAAGCACGTCTCGTGCGAGTATTGGTCGATGCCGATGCTCGCGTCGTCGAATTGCTGTACGTTGCTTGGCGACGACTTCCGCGAAAATGGGAAACGCTCACCGCCATTCGCGTCACCACCCCGAATTCCTTGCCGGATGAAATCAAGTTTCATGAAGGTCCGACAAACCTTCAGGAGGGCGGAGCATGAGCAAGCTCGACATGAGGGCAATGAAGCTCGAAACGCAGGCGGGGACTTTCCCCGTCCGCCGAGCGATTGTCCGGGAAGAAATGAGCACACCGACATGGGGCACGGTCGAGTTGCGCGTTCCTTCGGATCCTGGGTTTGGCGGGATGATCGATGGCGACGTGCAACTCTTGTTCACGGTTGGTGGACGAACCGTTCGACAAATTGCGCTTCGTGTGCGGTCGACGAAGTTTCTCGGCCATCGCGACGGGCTCTTGGCATTCGAGATCGATTTGCGGGCGGCCTTGTGGTTTTTGCGGCTCTCCAAAAATACGCGCAAGTTTCGCGATCAATCGGCGCGCGAGATTGTCTCGGCGGTGGTTGGCGAGCGCGTGCCATTTCGATTCGAACTCCTCCGTGAGCCCTGGTCTTTGCCGTACGTCGTGCAATACGAGGAGCTGGATTTCGATTTCGTGTCGCGACTCCTCGAAAAAGAAGGCATTTATTATACCATCGAAGACGACGGGACGATTGTGTTTGCCGATCAATCGTCAGCTGCCGAGCCGTTCATGGCTCATGGTCCGCTCGCGCTCGTGACCGCGCAAGACGCAATGACGCAAGGGGAGGAATCGTTATTTGCGCTTGGTCGGGGCACACGCGTGGGTTCTGGTCGCGCGACGGTCAACGATTATCATTGGAAAACGCCCAACCTCGGGCTGCTCGAATCGGCAACGGGAAAACGCGATACGACGCTGGAAAACTATGATTATCCAACGGGTTATCGTTTTCCGGAGCAAGGAAAAACCTTGGCGCAACTGCGGCTTGAATCATTCGAGGCGCGAAAGCGATACATTTCGGGGGAGACCTCATTTATCGCGTTACGTCCATCCCGTTCCATCTCAATCGCGCATACCGATGGATTGTCGTTTGCGGGCGATTATTTCATTGTTGCCGTGACCCATGAATTTCATCATGCCAGCGATGATGGGGGCGCATTACGCAATCGATTCGAGGCGATTCCCTCGTCGACTCCATTCCGTCCTGAAATTCGCACCCCAAAACCCGAAATTGGGGGGTACGACACGGCCATGGTGCGTGGGCCCGTTGGGGAAGAGATTCATACCGACACGTTTGGGCGCTGCAAAGTGCAATTTCATTGGGATCGCGAGGCCAAAGGAACGGATGAAGATTCGCGTTGGCTGCGCGTTTTGCAAGAAACGTCCAGTTCCATGACCCTGGCCCGAGTCGGGTGGGAAGTTGCGGTGCAATATCTGCATTCGGATCCCGAACGGGCAATCGTCATCGCCCGCATGATCAATGGACAAATGGTGCCGATTTATGGGCAACCTGGCAATCAAAACGTGATGTGTATTCGGACCGAGAGTTATCCCGGGAAAAACGGATACAACGAGATTCGTATCGACGACTCGGCCGCCTCGCAAAAAATCTATGTTCGCGCCGAACAACAACAATTGGTCGTCGTCGAAAACGACAAACGCGAATGGATTGGCAATGATGAAAAATATCTCATCGAGGACAATACGTCGCGCCAGGTCCAAAAGAATCAAACGCTGGAAGTGGGCGCGAATCATGATGTGCGCGTGGGCGGAAACGAAGAGTTGGGCGTCGATTTGAATCGCACGGAGCTGATTGGGGGCAATGAATCGGTGAGGGCAGGGGGGCCGATTGGGCTCAACGTGACCCTCAATGAACAAGAAACCGTTGGCGCATTACGCTTGACCATTGCCGGCGGCATTTCATTGCCTCAATTCACCAATCCCCTGCAAGCAGCCTCTGGAGCGGCTCCGGGGGCACCTGGGGCCGGAGCGAATGCCGGGCAAGCCCCGTCAAATTCGCGCGATGCCATGTCCGGAGGTCCCCCTGGAGGCCCACCTGGTCGGCCCGGAGGTCCGCCTGGAGGCCCGCCTGGAGGAATGCCTGGTGGGATGCCCGGAGGAATGCCCGGTGGGATGCCTGGAGGCCCACCTGGAGGTATGCGCGATGCTCCTGCCGAACTCGGCTCGCAATTGAAGCAATCGGTTCCGACGCCTGCTTCGATGAAAGCATCGGCCCAAGCTGCTGCAGCGAGTGTGACGACGCCACCACCACTCTCGAGTATGTTTTCGGGACAAATCTCGCGGACGGTTGGCGAAACCTTCAAAAAGACCGTAGGCGGAGCGATCGTCGTGCTCGCGGGCGAAGTCATTAATGAAAACGTGCAAAAAATGCTCGCCGAAGTCATTGGCGGTTTGCGCGTCCTCATTGGCAAAAACGGGGACGTTTCCAATACGAGTGCAGGGAACATCATTCGCCTCATTGGCGGCAAAGTGCTGAAAAAGGCTGGGAAGGAAATTGGGCATTCGGCCCGAGATTCAAAGGTCACGGTTGCCGGCAAAGCCACGATGAAAGCGAAAGAAACCCTCGAACTCCGAGGACAAACCATTACCATCGAAGCGAAAAAGCGGGCGCGCTTGTCGAAAGGTGATCTCGTGATCGAAATGACGCCGAGCAAAGTCGACATCGAAGGCTCGATTAAATTGACCTCGAAAGATCGCATTCAAGTCAAAGGCGCCCCGGACAACGTAACCCGAGACTAACGGAGAGAATGTCATGCGAAATTCAGCAAGTCATGCGACATTCGAGGTATCGGGATCGACCTACGAAGTGTTTTCCCTCGATGGGTCCGAGGGAATCTCGACGCTTTTTACCTATGAAGTAGGGTGCTCGGCTTCTTTGCCCCTGCCCAATGCCTCCAAAGTCATTGGTGCGGAAGCGACGCTCGTATTGGTGGACGTGGAGGGACGCTCGCGCAGCATACGCGGGTTCATCGAGCGCGCCCGCGCGAAAGCGTACGACAATGAGCACGGAGAAGTGCGTTTCGTGCTTCGGCCGCTCGTTTTCGAACTCACGTTGGGCCGCGTTTCGCAGACCTTTCAAACCTCGACGGTGCTCGATATTTTGCAAAAAGTGCTCGGGCGCCATGCGGGATCGACGCGGTTTGCCTTTACAACCGGAAAAACCATTGCGTATCGAGTGCAACGGGGGGAAAGCGATTGGGATTTCATCGCGCGCACGCTGGCCGATGCGGGGCTGATGTATTGGTTTGACCATGCCCAAGGAAGTTCACTCGTCATTGCGGATGGATTTTCCGCAGCTGATCCACTCGAAGGCGATCCGATCCCGGTATTGACCGAGTCGTTCATTGGTGGGGTCGACGAAGGATTCGTCGAGCTGGGATCGGGGAATGCGGCTGGTTTTACCGCGCACGCGGCTCGTGGATTTCAATGGGGAAAACCAGCGCTCGACGTTTCCGACAAAGCCGGGCAAGGGCACCATGAATCGTATGATTATGTGGTGGAAGTTGCCGGGTTGAAAAGCGTTGGGGCGAATTTGATGCAGCAAGCGCGTGGGCGTGCGGATGGGCGCAGAGTCACGGGTGTCGTGCGTTCCGTACGTTGTGCGCCAGGCATTCTCTTGCCGCTGCAGGATGATGGGGAAATCAGCGGGAAATACGTGATTGAATCCGTATCGGTTCATGCCGAGATCTCCAAAGACGCAGGCCAGACCAAATCGCAATTCAATTCATTTACGTTTGGCTTTTCGGCGTCGGGCGATTCGAGCGCCATCCAGCCGGAGGCTCCTCCCGCGCACCGGTCGCATCATGGTTTGTCGCACGCTATCGTTTCTGCAGACACCGACGATGAGGTTTATCCTGACGAAGCAGCTCAGGTTCGGGCGCAATTGCATTGGGATCGTGGCGGCGCATTAAATGCAACGTCGGGCACCTGGCTTCGAGTTGCGCAGCGCCTCGCTCCGGCCAGCATGATGATTCCGCGCACTGGTTGGGTCGTGGCGACCATTGGACATCGAGGTTCCGCAGATGCACCCATTGGGCTCGGACGCATTTTCGATGGCGAACACGTACCTCCATATGGTTTGCCCGAGAACAAGACGCGGGTCGTGTACAAAACAGCGACGACTCCAGGCGGGGGTTCGTTTAACGAGATTCACTTCGAGGACAAAAAAGGCGCGGAGGTCATGCACATTCACGCCTCGCGCGATAGCGAAATTCTCACCCGCTCGACGAAAAGCGAAGTCATCCGCAACAATGCCTCGCATACTGTGGCTGGTTTTCAGACCATCACCGTCAACCAAGGCAAAAACAGCGACGTGACGCTCTCGCAAACCACGGTGATTGGAGCGAACGAAACCATCAACGTGGGCGGGGACATGAGCAAATCGGTCCAGCGGAATGAAACCATCACCATTGGTGGGCGCCGATCGGTCAACGGCAAAGAGGTGCATTCGGTGACGATCAGCAAAGATCGCAAACTCAAAGTCGGTGCGGCGCTCATTGATATCTCGCTAGGCCAAATTAGTCGCGAAGCAAAAAATGCTTTGACTATGGTGGGAGGCGTCATGATGCGTGTGGCAGGACAATCCATTGGCCGACGCGTGGGCCCATTATGGCTCGAAGCCGTCGGGGCCATTAAATATGTCAAATCCGGCTCCTCCATCACCAATGGGTCGACGAAAAATACCACGGAATTGATTGGGGGTTCCGTCGTGCTCCAAGCCGGAACGGCCATCAATGAGGATGCGAACAAGACAAACGACTGGACCGTCGTCGGTGCTCTCGAAGGCACCGCAAAAGAGGCTCTGATCGAAGCTCACGATCGGATTGAAATTCGTTGCGGCAAAAGCGTGCTCACGATCGAACCCGATGGCCTCACGCTGTCTTCGCCGCAAATCAACCTCGAAGGCCAAGAATTGGAACTCATTACCGCGCTCATCGAGCACAATTGAGGTATCCCGTGGCGCACCATGAAATTCGATACATCGTCACGCTGCAAGGCCGAAGGCTCGAAGTCCGAACGCTTCGGGGTCGCGAGGCATTATCCGAGCCGAGTCGTTTTTCGCTGACCGTGAACCTGCCCATTGAAGACGAACTCGATCCCGACGACATCGTGGGCGGCGATCTTCGTTTGCACATCGAGCGCGATGGCGTGGATGCGCGGGTGCTCGATTTCGTCATCATGCGGGCGGAACGCGCGGCTACGGTATTGGTTCCGGGCGTGGTGCAAACGATTTTGGAAATGGAGATTGCCAGTCGCCTGGCCTTGGCGGAATATCGTGTTGATTCGCGAGTTTTCCGCGACCTGGACGTGCCGGACATCGTCACGCAGGTGCTGGCGACATTTGGTATTGCCGTGAAAAAGCATCTCGCCGGTTCGTATCAGGTTCGGCCTTATACGGTGCAATACAATGAATCGGATCTGGCGTTCGTGAGCCGCCTGCTCGAAGACGAAGGAATCTTTTACACGGATGCGGGAACGAAGGATTCGCTCATTTTGGGGGATGCTCCGTCGTCGTACGAGCACGCGTCTCCGGGGATGAGGCTCGGGTTTGTCCCGACGTCCGGTTTTTTCACGACCCGATCGGCCATTACGGAGGTCGGTTATTCGGGATGCGCGACGCCGTCGAAAGTGACGATGCGCGATTTCGATTTCAAAAAACCGAAACTCGATGTCGTGGGCAGCGCCGACGTGCCCGCTCGGGCATTGGGGACGGGTGGCGAGTGGTACGAATATCCCGCGGGCCGAACGGATCCTGGTGGAGCTGCGCAAAAGGCGGAAAGAACAGCGGACGCGTTTGCTGCAGCGCAAAATCGTTTTACAGGACGATCGACTGAATTGTCCCTCGCGCCAAACCTGGTTTTTAACGCCGAAGGACTTCCGGCGGGATTCGACGACGGGCCGTTTGTCGTGATCGAGATGCAGCATGAATGGGAGCTGTATCGCAAGACGTTTGCGACGACATTCGAAGGAATCGAGGCGGATCGCGTATTTCGCCCGATGCCGCATACGCCCCGTCCTGCGCTCGTTGGGGGCATGCTCGGAAAAATCACGGGCCCTGCCGGCGCCGACATTCATTGCGACGATTGGGGACGCACCAAAGTGCATTTCCCTTGGGACCGCATTCAGCCCCAAGATGACCATTGTTCGGATTGGATTCCCACGTTGCAGGACAATACCGGCAGCTCCATGGGTATTCCTCGCGTTGGTTGGGAGATCATCGTGCAACACCTCGAAGGTGATGTCGATCGTCCTGTTATTTTGGGACGAACCTACAATGCGGCCGATACATTTTATGCCAAACTGCCGGAAAATCGCATGTGGACGACGTTGCGTTCGCTCACTTCGCCCCGATCGACCGACGGGCCCACCGGCCAAAACCTCATTCAAATCCACGATCAAGCCGGCTTCGAGCATATCTATTATCACGCCCAACGCGACCAGACGGTGCTCACGGAAAACGACAAGACCGAGACGACACAATCCACGGATTCGCGGGTCGTCAATGGAAACGAGTCGATCAAGATTGGACAAACCCGAAAAATCTCCGTCGCGAAAAACCATACCTCGAGCGTGGGTGGGGATCAGTCGGTAACAATTGGCGGCAATCGCACGGTGAAGGTCAAGGGCGCGCATGCGGAAAGTGCCTCGCAAAACAGGACGCTCACGATTGGATCGATTCATATGCGGCGGTTCAATACGGTGGACGAACAACGCGTCCAGAAAAACTCGAGTGAGCGTATTGGAGCCGTGGACCTCGAAATGTGCCCGCAGACCAATGACACGACGACGCGATTGGCCGAAGCGCGGCTCGTCGGCGGAGCGATGATTGAAATGGCCAAGCAAGGAATTGCACAAACGGTCGAGAAAAACCGGCTGGAGGTCATTGGGGGATTACTCTTCGAAAAGGCGAAAGAACGAATCGGACAACGCGCCTCGAAAAACCGCAAAACCACAATTGGCGGCAACTACCTGGCGAATGCGACGACCGACATTCTGCTCTCGGGCATCGATTCATTAAAAGTGACGGCGGGCGAGTTTCTGATTTCCGCAAAAGAAAAACTCACGCTCAAGGTGCAAGACACCACGTTCATCCTCGAAGGGGACCGTTCCGTCATCGACGCGCCGAGCTACATTACGGCGAAGGCGGACGGGAAAAACGATTTTTCGGCGGACAAATCGGGACAAAACGATCGCGGCCGAGGAAGCTCGACATGAAAACGACGTATTGCCTGCAGGTGCACCATTCCCATGACACATCGATGATGGTGAGTGTCAATGGCATTCCCCTTTATGACCGAACATTGGGGAATGAAGCCCGAAGTACGACGATTTCTCCTGATCAATGGTTGATGCCGGGGCTCAACACCATTTCGTTGACCATGAAATGGGGCGAGGTTGGACCGACGACGGCCATTTCGACGACGATCAGAAACGCCATCACGAATACGAAATTGGCCACGGTCACTTGGCCGGATGATTTCGTCATTCCTGCGGCGGTTGCGCCAATGGGCATCCATACAGCCACATTCCTCGTGCCCGATACGCACGAGCGTCCCATGTACATGGATGCGCCGCGCCCGCGACTCCCACGCGAAGGCGATGCCGCAGCGTGGGCCGTTCTCCATAGTCTCGTGGCGGCTTTTCGAGCCGGAGATGCGCAGCGTGTATTCGAGGCCATTCGCACGAAATCCGACGAACACCACCGTTTTCACGGGGTCGACGAGAGCGCTCCGGGAACGGTATCCCGCGTCGTCAATGAACGCGTGAAAGAACCATATTGGATGTTGCCGCTGGATCGTGACCTGACCATCTTCGAGCCGTGCGCGGATGGTCGACTGCATCGGGTGCTCCGGCTCGACGGGCGACCGGTGATTTACGGATATCCGGCGACGGCCAAAGCGCCGGTGTATTCGATGAATCCATTTCTGATCCTCACCCAAACCGGATATCGTATTCTTTTCTGAGCAGTAGGGGCGCGTTATGGGAAACGATACGACGAATCAAAAAAAGGGCATCGTGACGCGAGGCTCGGGCCACATTGCGGAGAGCAGTGGCACCACCCTGCCATACTATAGGGTGCTGTATATCGGCACCGTCATGGACGTCAACCATATCGAAACCGCGAAATGCGCTCCAGCGCAAGCTGCACAACGGACGTTCATTGCGGGACACCAAGTTTTGCACCATCGGTCGAAAATCGGAATTCCGCACGGCGGCGGCCCTTCGAGATACGATGCTTGGCATGGTGTTGCGCAAAATACCCCCCCCTCGTATGAATATTTCGCCGAACCCGTGTCGAAATCGCCCGATACCAAAGTCGAAGGAAAATGGATCGTGCGCACCTACGACGTCACCTGGCAAGATGGCCACAATGGTGTCGGCAAGTTCAACCCGGCGCCGGGGTCCGCGGAACTCCTCGACGAATCCGAGCTTCTTTTTCAGCAATGCGCCGTCGAAAAAATGAAGCTCGAATCGGTGTACAAGGCCGATAACGGTACCTCGACAAACCGCTTTACCATGGCGGGCGAGCTGCACGTTTACATTGGCCAGGAAGTCACCGTCACGGCTTATCGAATCAACGCCACCGAGACGGATCCCGGAAAAAAAGTCCAAGTTCATTGCGACTTTGCGCACTACAAGCAAAAGAAAAACCCCCCGGCCGAGGAAACGAAGCATGCCGCATTCGTTCTCACGCGTAATGGCCGCAATCTGCTCGCAGGCATCATGGGTTCGTCATGGTCGGAGATCAAAAACAAAGTTTTGGTCGGCAAGGACGGATCCGCCGACGGCTTCCAAACCTCCATCATCGAGCTAAAAAAGGATTGGTTGCTGGAATCGAACGACAAGCCCTCGAATGCAGCCGTCGGGCCCGTAGGCGGCACGTATGAATCCTATGACAGGCGGCAAGACGGCAATAGCGTCCAGTTCCAACATGCCAATGCTGCACGGGATCGTGAACGCCTCGAAGGCCAAGCCAAAGACACAAAAGAGGAAGCGCAGCGCATACGAAAAGACCTCAAGAAAAGCGGCGCGCCCAAAAAAGCCACGACGCCCGAGCTCGAAGCGGCCGACGCCCAACGAAAACAAGCCAGCAAAGACCTGAAGCAATTCAATCGCAATGAGCACGCCGATGCGGCCACGCGCGCGAAGAATGCCGACGCCAGTGCCTTGATTGCTTCGACCGCCAGGCTCGCCCTCGATTCCTGGGCCATCATCCAAGAAGTTTGGCTGTACAAACCACTGAAAATCGACATCACCGCGCACGGCTGTTCGCCTGGAGCCAACGCCGTCATCAAAGCATTTCCGTCGGAACAATACGGCGCCGAACTCGCGTCCTTGAAGGATTTTCCGGGACGAAAACCTTTGGAGACGCTCAATTACCTCATTACGACCATCAAAGATTTTTTCCAAAAGATAAAAGGCACGAAAGTCCGCGAGATAGGAAAAACCTTTGGTGCTGATCCGGGTTTGGGCGCGAAAACCGGCTTCAACATCGACGTGTATTTTTTCCGGCAC
>DAOMZH010000262.1:0-11762 GCA_035437985.1 Polyangium sp. (in: bacteria)
GGCTGGCACCTTTGCCAGCTCCAAGGTGGCTGGCACCTTTGCCAGCTCCAAGGTGGCTGGCACCTTTGCCAGCTCCAAGGTGCCAGCCACCTTTGGCGGTTGCACCTTTGCCACGCCGATCAAGCTCATCCGTAGTCAGGCGACTTCCGGCGCTTTGGTTGCAGCCATTGCTGCTTGGGCCGCAACGCGTTGGGCTTCGCCTTGCAAGACTGGAAGCTTCAAAACAAACATGCTCCCCCGACGATCTTCCGTGATCGGGCTCGTCACCGAAATCGTTCCCCCGTGACTTTCGGCAATGTGTTTGACCAACGCCAATCCTATCCCACTGCCCCGCACGCGATTCTCACCCGCCCGTCTCCCTCGGACAAACCGCTCGAAAATTCGTTCCTGTTCGTCCAGCTCGATCCCAGGACCTTGATCCCGAACTCGTACCAAGACAAACCCATCGCGATGCTCGCATACGATGTCCACCCGCCCGCCGTCTTTTGCGTACTTGAAGGCGTTGTCGAGCAAATTGATGATGGCAAGCTCCACCGCGCGGGCGTCGAGCATCGCCAAAGGTAGTTCGTCGCAAGGTGCCAGATGTACGGCGATGCCGTCGCGTTCTGCACGATAACGATAAACTTCGACTGCTCGAGACACGACCTCATCGAGACGCCCCGGGGCAAACTCGTAGGCCGCTTTGCCCCGTTCGACCTTGGCAAAGTCGAGAACGTTTTCGATGAGCGCCGTGAGCCGTTCGCTTTCGCTCACGATGATCTGCAAATACTGGCGGCGTTTTTCGTCGCTCGGAACGCGGTCGGCCAACAGGATCTCGCCGAACATGCGTACGAGAGCCAGCGGCGTTTTGAGCTCGTGCGAAACGTTGGCGACGAAGTCGCTCTTGAGCGCCGCGAGATGACGTTCTTTGATCGATGCGAGCACGACGATCGTGACTCCGGCAAGCACCACGACGGCGGCAAACGCGACCATTCCGAGCTCGACGAGTCGTTGTCGTTCGACCTTGGTTTCCAGGTCTTCGGCCGTGGTGAGGGCGATCTGCAAACGCCAGTTGTAGAGCGTGGTCGGGAACGGACGACCCACCGTGAACTCACCACCTTTGATGGGCGGACCGAACACGATGCGACCTTCTTCATCGATCACGTTCATGCGGCTGTTGCCGCGATCGATATCGCCGTAGAGACGCGGAAAAATATCGTGCACCAGACGCGGAACATCGTGCCAAGCGACGACGAGATAACGCCGCGAAAGATACGTTCGTTGCCAATAACTGATCAGGATGCTTTGTTGGTCGAGCACTTGATGCAGATGACGTAGTTCGTCCGTGTTGCCCGAGAGGTTCAGCGCGGCGAACAATCGTCCATGCAAGAGCCGTCGAAACGTGTCGTCTTCGCGTCCTGGTGCACGTGATGCAAAAGCCACGACGTCGTGATCTTCATGCGTCATGTCGAGCACGAGGATCGCCCGAACCGTCGGTGTTTCGCGAGCGGCTGTAGGCAACCAACGCCGCGCGATGTTTGTCAAACTGGAAATGTCGACGTGGGCCGCAACAACGTTGTCTTGCGCGATGATGAGTTTGTCTAGACGATCAACTCGTTCATCGGCCAGGGTAAGCGTCGCATCGAAGACCGTTTGCTGCCGGGCTTTTTCGATTTGAAGTGTCGTGCGAAGGGCGATGCCGCCGAGCACCAAGACGGACAAGACGATCGAAGGAACGATCGCGAAGTAAAGCAGGCGCTCGCGCAGTCCGCGGCGAGCCATGACGACCTACTGCGACACGATCCGTTTCGCACCTGCGAGGATGCGATCGGGATCGAGGATCGTGCCGTTGCTGGCGAGGAATTCGCCGAGCTGTTGGCCGAGGTAGGTGAGGCCGTTGTTTTCGACGGTCCCGTATCGCCCGCCGCTCTTGGGGTTGAGGATTTCGAGCAAGCCGTAGGGTTTGCCCGAGTGCATGACGGGGGCGATGACGATGCTTTTCGGCTCGATGCCCATCGTCTTCCAACGAGCTTCGTTGGCGCGTGGATCACGTGCCGCATCGGGAATGACCACGGCTCGTTGGCTGCGCAAAGCCGCTTGCGCAAGACCCGCTTTGTCGGGCATGCGCAACAAATGTTGGTCAGCTGTTCCGCCAAATTGGCGCACTAGCACGAGCTCGCGTTTGTCCGCGTCGTGGAACCAAACGAGGATGACTTCGCTCGCGAATTTTTCTTTTACGAGTCCCAAGACGAAGTCGGCACCTTCGAGTGCGTTGCCCAGAAAGCCGAGATCCGTCACGGCACCAGAGAGCTCGGCCATGATTTCGTCCGCGGTTTTGACGCGCGGCGGAGGCACCGAAGCTTTGGCGATCGACGACGATGAACCCTTACTCGTCGTTGATGGAGGCGGAGGTGTGGACGCGAGCGGTGGCGTGGGAGTTGCTGCTTGTGGCGGAATCGGTGTTGCTGCTGCAGGCGGCGCGACCGACGCTTTTGCCGGAGGCGGCGTCGTTGTCGAAGCTGTCGAAGCCTTCGCTGCAGGCGGAGCGACGGACGCTTTCGCCGGTGCCGGCGTCGTTGCCGCCGCAGCTTTGGCCGCAGCTGGAGCGACCGAGGCCCTTGCTGGCGCAGGCGTAGTTGCCGAAGGTGCTGGCGTCGTTGCCGCCGCAGGTTTCGCGGCAGCCGGAGCAACCGAGGCTTTGCCCGGAGGCGGAGTGCTCGCAGTCTTGGGCGGCACAGGAGTGTCTTTGCTGGGTTCGTCTCGGACAGGTTCGTCCGGACGATTGGGGAACACGACCATGGGATCGCCGCGCCATTCTTTCCACGCGAGGGTGGCGATGGGTTTTCGTTGCGGGCGTACTTGGTAGGCGTGATCGAAGACGGCCATTTGCACGAGCTTGTGCTGCGCGCTGCCCAGGTCTTTGACGAGGTTGTCCAGACGATCGAGGAGCAATGCTTTGGCTGCTTCTTCGGTCGTCCCTTCGGCAACGACGTAGACAAACTCGCGGTACGTCAGAGGAGAACTCGACGAAGCATTTTCTTCACGGCTCGAGTGCACCTTATGGGCGACGACGGCTGAATTTGCAGCGGTTGCTTGTTTTGCTGCGGCGATGGCTCCAGCAACGGGCGCGGTGACTGCAGCCATGCCCGGCACGGTTCCTTTGCGCACGGGAATCACTGCAGGCATGCCCTGAACCGTGGCTTTTTTCGCTACCAGGTTGGGTCGCGAAATCGGCGGCGGAGGCTCTACCTCGACCCCAGCAGCGGCGGTGCCAGTGGAACCGAACGGCGATGTTTGCATCGGCGGCCGAACCTTGGGCGGCTCACTGAGTTCGTGGAGCGGTTCTGGTTTGGCGACCGCAGCTGCTGGAGCGGCCGAGGTTGTGATCGGCGCGTCATCAGGTGCTTTGCGTACAAAGTATCGCTGTCGCGTCATGGGATCGACGGCGCGATATCCTTCGTCGAGAACTTCGATGGAGAAGTGACCGAGTGGTCCTTCTTCACCTCGAAGTGCGCGCACTTTTTGGAGCGCAGGCTGCCACTGAGGCGCCTCGACGCACATCTTCACGGGAGTGTCGGAGTGGGCCCCGATCGACGAGATTTCAACGAACCAACGCATCGTTCGTCCAGGTGACGTACGCGCCTTGATCGACGCGAAAACGAGGTTGCTATTTACAGGTGCGATATCTAGCGGTCAACGCGATCGCCCAGCAAATCAACTCGCCGCCTCGAATGAGGTTGGAGTCTTGGCCGGCTCACCAGTCACGCCTGGGTGGGATCGTGTAAAAGAACCATCGTGTCTGATCATTCGGACAGCTCTACCGATCCGGTCAAACCCGAGGCACCATCGGACGTTGGTGTGCCAACCAAATCTAGTGCGAGGTCACACGCATTCATGGATGCGTTGGTCGCACGTTGGCCGGCCATCGATCGCGCGCTTTTTCCGGCGTTTGCCCTGGGTTGTACGGTGTACTCGGCGGTGACGTTTTACGGGTACATGCACGTGCAAACCCGCGGGGATTGGTCGGCTCCGCTGGATGATGTGTTCATTCATTTCGACTACGCGCGCGCGGCAGCGCGAGGATTTCCGTTCGAGTGGTCGGAAGGGAACGGATTCTCGAGTGGCAACACGAGCATTTTGTATCCGTTTGTCTTGGCCATCGGGTATGTCGCCGGGTTTCGTTCGACGAACTTGATGGTTTGGGCTGCGTTCGTAGCGATCGTGTCGATGCTGCTGTTTTTTGTGGCGGTGGGGCGGGCGATTGATCCGTTGAGTCGCGCAGCGAAGTATTTGGTGCCTCCTGCTGTTCTGTCGATGGGCGCGCTGGCGTGGTCATTGTGGAGCGGCATGGAGAACGCCTTTCATCTCGGGATGTGGGCGTTGATGTTGTTGCCAGCTGTGGCGATGACGAACGTCGAAAACGATCTGCGGCTGATGCGTCGATATTCGTGGCTCATGGGTTTTGCGGGCATGCTCGTGTTTCTGACGCGGCCCGAATCGGTGGTGTGTATCGCGGCATTTGCGTTCTACGCGGCAGTGCTGGTGAAACGCGCACATGGGTTGCGAGCAGCTGTGCCGACTCTGTTTCAGGTGGGTTTGCCCGGAGCCACAGCGCTCGTCGCCCAGTCGGTAGCGAATCGAGTTTTCACGGGCGAATGGAGCGCGGCAGGGGCGATCGTGAAGCTCGCGATCAACCAACCGTACATGACGGCGCAACAAAAATTCGACGAGTGGTGGAGCTTGCTCGAGTACGTGGTCAAACGGAACACGCAGCATCATTTTTCCGAGGTATGGCCTTGGGGATGGCTGGTGCCGCTGGTGGCCCTCGTGCCGTTTTTCGCACGAAAAACACGTGGGTTTGCCGTAGTCGTTTGGGCTCAAATCATTGGTTGGGCGCTGTTGGTTGCTCTGAATGGGCAAGTTCGTTGGCAAAACGAGCGCTACACGATGAGCGGAGTGGCCTGGCTGTTCGTGCTGGCGGCAACGGGGCTTGGAGTTTTGATCGCGCCAGCATTACGAGCGCCTTGGACAAACCCGCAAGTTTGGGCGGTGCGGGTGGCCGTAGCTTGCGGTGCGATCGCGGCTTATTGGCAGCATCAAATTCCGCAGATGCGTGATCAGATTTGGTTTTTCGGGCGCGCGAGTCGGAACATCCGCGATCAACACATCGTTGCAGGCAAAGTATTAGCCAGGCAGGAACCTCCACCGAATCGGGTCCTCGTGGGTGATGCAGGAGCCTTGATCTACGCGTCCGATCGCCCAGGACTCGACCTGATCGGGCTTGGTGGCTACCACGATCTACCGTTTGCCCGCGCAGGAGTGCACGGTTTGGGGGCCTCCATCGAACTCATCGAGCGAATGGATCCCGTGGATCGACCCGACTACATGGCGCTCTACCCGTCGTGGTGGGGCGATCTGCCGTCGATGTTCGGAAAGCGGGTTATCGGTATTCCGGTTGTCGGGAACGTGATTTGCGGGGGCGCCGAGAAGGTTTTGTACAAAGCCAATTGGAGCGCACTCGAGAAGAAAGCGCGTCCGCGCACGCTGCGCGAAGGAGAAGACGTCATCGACGAACTCGACGTTGGTGACTTGGTGAGCGAAAGGGCACACCTCTACAACATGCCCAAGCCAGGAATGGGGTTTGTCGTGCATCGAGTGCTGCCCGAACCTGGCAACAGCAAGTACGACCTCTTCGACGCCGGACGAATCATCCCCATTGGCGAAGCGGAACGAGCCACGTTTGTCGTACCGCAACGACCAAGTCGGCTGGTCGTGCGAGTTGTTCCAGCCAAACCAGTCGCGGCCGATGTGCACATCGACGGAAAGTTAGTGGGGCGATTAGCAACGCGGGCAACGACGACATGGTCAGAAGTGAGTCTGGACCTGCCGTCCGAAGCTTCGGGTCGGTTTGCACTGTCCTTGACACCAGTGGAGGGCGAGTGGGTGACGTATCACGTGTGGATTGTAGCTTCGGCCACTTCCCGATAAGGTGCCAACCACTTTGGTAAAGTGTCATAGATTGCTAAATAAAGGTGCCAGCCACCTTGAACAAGTAACTAATAAAACAAATGAAGCCCGACCAGGTGCCAGCCACTTAAGTTTAGTAGGTGGATATACAAAAAATCGAGGTGCCAACCACCTTGTCGTCAAGTGTCCTGTTTAACAATTCATGAAGGTGCCAGCCACTTTTCGTTCCGATCGATTTTTCGTCGCGGCATGCGCGCTCGTATCGGCCGCCCTTTCGACGGCCTACATCGCCTTCTACCTCCGTGGTGGCCCGCGCATCATTGATGCCACCAGCTACTTCCTCGAGGCGCGTGCGCTTGCGCAAGGACATCTCGCTTTTCGCCTTGACGAACCTGTCGCCTCGACGCTCGGGCGCTTCCTCGTTCGTACGGACGCACCCGATGGAGTCCACGCGGCGGTCATCTTTCCCCCTGGATATCCCGCCTTGCTCGCGCTTGGCTTTCTTGTCGGGCACCCCATGGTCGTCGGTCCACTCCTCGCCGCAGCCATCACCATCGTTACTTGGTTGCTTGCTCGAGCTGTTGTTCCCGACGAACCTTCTACGCCCTTCAGCATTCCGCGGATAGCGACGCTCTTATCCGTTTTTTGCGCCGCTTTGCGCTATCACACGGCAGACACCATGTCGCATGGTTTGTCCGCGCTCTGTTTTTCCGGGGCGCTCGTACTTGCCTTCAGCATCAATCGACCGAGTGGCGAACTTCGAAGGATTCTCGGAGCGAGCCTCGGCGTTGGCTTTTTCACTGGATGGCTCGTTGCAACGCGTCCCGTGTCCGCCCTTGCGCTCGCGACGCTCCTCGCGTTTGTCTTGGCCATGTCCTTGCGCGTACGACCCCACCGAGCGCCGCTGGTTCTACTCGGAGTTACCCTCGGAGCATTGCCTGGACTGGCGCTGCTCGTCGTCCATCAACATGCCGCAACGGGGCAGTTTTTCGCATCCTCACAAACCGCATATTACGCCGTGTCGGATGGCCCTCCAGGTTGCTTTCGATACGGCTTCGGCGAGAACGTCGGTTGCGTCGGAGAACACGGCGAGTTTGTCGAGCGCAACCTTGCGCATGGTTATGGCGCCTATGCAGCCGCGGCCACAACGGTTCGTCGATTGAAACAGCATCTCCTCGACGCTGGCAATTCCGAGCCGTTTTTTCTCATCGTCCTGAGCGGCTTTGTCCTCGCCTGGCGCAACGAACGTTGGCGATTTTTGTCGCTCGGCGTTCTCGCCCAAATCGTCGCCTACGTGCCGTTCTATTTTGATGGCAACTATCCCGGCGGAGGAGCACGGTTTTACGCGGACATCCTGCCTCTCGAACACGTTCTGGCAGCTCTGGCCACCGCGAAGTTTGCGGCACGCGCACCCGATGCACGCGCGAGCCTGCACCGAAAGGCCGCGCTTTTGGCCCTTGTTCCACTGGGGTTTGTCATTCGAGGTCGCTTTGAACACGAAGCTTTGCGAGATCGAGAAGGAGGTCGGCCCATGTTCGAACCTTCCAGGCTCGCTGACCTTCCCAAATCGGCGCTGCTCTTCGTCGACACCGACCACGGATTCAACCTCTCGCTTGATCCAGAAGCGGATCGTTTGACGACAAATCATTCTTGGAGAGTTGCCCGGTATCGAGGTGACGCGCTTGATCTCTTCGCGTGGCAAGCGCGAGGCCAACCTGCCGCCTACCGCTACGAATTCCCTTTGAGCAGCAACGAATCGAACATTCGCGTCGTGCCTTATCACCTCGATCCGTTGGCTCCGCTCATCATCGAAGCTGAAAACCTTTGGCCTCCATTGGCCCAAGACCGAGGCTACGCGCTCATGCCCTGGCCGTCGGCCAAGTGTGCTTCTGCGCGACGCTGGCTCGTGGTCACGCCTGTGCGTCCAGACGAACGAGCTACCGTAACGCTTGGTCTTCCGGCCCCTTTTTTGGCGGGACGGCGTGTGGTTCCATCGTTTGGTTTCGAAGGATCCGGTGCGGCGACTATCGAGTGGTTCGTTAACGGTGAACGAGTTCAGTCGGTGCGGGTGAGCGCGAGCGACGGTGGCGAGACATTGTCGGCTGCGCGTTGCGTGAAGACGTCGGCGTTTGCCGTGCCGGACGGGGCGAAAAGTCTCGCGATCTCTGTGTTGCGCGACGCAGCGCCGTCGGCGATCGTCGTTGCGATCGATCGTTTTGATATCGAAGGGACGGAAAATCGTTGACCTCCGTCCATGTTACATGGAACGCTCGCGTGAATTTTTTGGGGGAATTCGAGAAGGTTCGGGGGAGTCGAAAGACTGACCCGCTGTTTTTTCAAGGGGGCTCAAAGGGGTGCAGGGATGACGAAAAGCGAGCTGATCGACACGATCGCGGGGCGCGGGGAACTTACGAAAGCTCGGGCCGAGCTTGTCGTGAACACGGTATTCGACGCGATGATCGAGTCGCTCGAACGCGGCGAGGGCATTGAGATTCGAGGTTTTGGAAGTTTCACGATGCGTCCGTACAAACCCTACAGCGGACGCAATCCGCGTACGGGCCAAGCCGTTTCTGTTCCGGCGAAACGTTTGCCGTTCTTCAAGGTGGGTAAAGAGCTGAAAGAGCTCGTGAATCAAAGCCGAACCTTTGCCATCTCGGGCGGCAAGGACGACGACGAGTGATCGAAATCGTTCCGTAACTCGCGTGGAGCTTGCGCTCGGCGCGGTGTTCGACAAAGTCTCCGCCATGCTTTCTGCCGAGCGCCAGATTGAGATCCTGAGTCGAGGAGTCGTCGACTTTCATGTTCGCGCCGACCTTGTCGAGCGTTTGTCGGAGAACCGTCCGCTGCGTATCAAAGCGGGGTTCGATCCGACACGCCCGGATCTGCACGTGGGTCACACGGTGCTGATGCAGAAGATGCGCGCGTTTCAAGAGCTCGGGCATCAAGTCATCTTCTTGGTTGGTGACTTTACCGCGATGGTTGGAGATCCAACGGGTAAGAGCGAGTCGCGTCCACGTTTGACACGTGATGAAGTGATGTCCGCCGCGCAGACGTACCAAGCGCAAGCCTTCAAGGTGCTCGACAAAGATCGCACCGAAGTTCGTTACAACTCGGAGTGGCTCGGCAAACTTTCGCCAACGGATATGATCGAGTTGTGCGCGAAATACACCGTAGCCCGGATGCTCGAGCGCGACGATTTCTCGAAGCGTTTTCACGGGCAGGTGCCCATTCACGTGCACGAGTTCTTGTACCCGCTCTTGCAAGCGTACGACTCGGTGGTGCTGGAATGTGACGTGGAGCTTGGCGGAACGGATCAGCTTTTCAATTTGCTGGTTGGACGCGATCTGATGCCCCGTTACGGCAAACGTCCGCAGATTGTCATGACAACCCCGATTCTCGAAGGAACGAATGCTCGCTTCGAGGGGGGCAAAGTCGTGGGCGCGAAGATGTCGAAGAGTGCGAACAATTATGTGGGGATCGACGAGTCGCCTTTCGAGATGTTGCAGAAGCTGATGCTGGTCGATGATCAAGTGGTTTGGCGGTACATGGATCTCTTGTCGGCGAAGTCGAATGAGGAGATTGGCGCTCTGCGCGGTGAAGTTACATCCGGACAAACAGACATCATCAAGGTGAAAGAGGCGTTTGCCAAGGAGCTGGTGACGCGATTTCACTCGAACGAAGCGGCAGAAGCGGCGCTCGAGAGACGGCGCAATGTTGCCGCTGGTGGCGTTCCGGAGAACGTGGAAGAGATTCCGATCAAGACTGAAGAAAGCTTGTTGTGGATTGCAAAGGCCTTGTCGCTTGCGGGACTCGCCAAGTCGACGAGTGAGGGGGCGAGGCTCGTGAAGAGTGGAGCTGTGCACGTTGATGGTGAAGTGATTCGCGACGAGCAAACGAAGCTTGAAAGGGGTCGGAAATATCTTGTTCGCGTGGGGTCCAAAAACCGCAAGTTCGCGCATCTCGTCATTGGTTGACGATCGGCGTATCGATCGGCGGCGTTTTCTTACGGCGACTCTTTGTGCTGGGGCCATGCTGTTGCCAGGATGCGGGGGAGGCAAATCAGGCGCCTCGAGCACTCCAGCATCCAAACCGTTGCCACCACTAGCAATTCGGTCACTCGATTTACTCACCCCCTTGGCGGGTTTGCGGTGGCTGGTGGTGGCGCGTCCCAAGGAAATTGCCTCGACATCCTGGCTCGAACCTTCGATTGCGATGTTGCTCGACAAGGGACGTTTGGATCAAGCCGCAGTGAGTATGGGTTTTGATTTACGAACGGTTCCGGAGGCAATCTGGGCGGGTTATCGCGCGGACAATAATGGTTTGGACGACACATCATTGCAGTTGGTGCGGCATTCGAATGATTCGCTCGAGATTGAGCGGTTATTTCGGGATCGATTGAGCTCGGATGTTTCCCGCAGTATTGACGATCCACGGGTTGTGCGAGTGGGGGGACGTATTGGACGGACCGTGCATGCAATGGCCACGATTGGTGTAGATATCGTGTGTTTGCAGCAAGATGGTTCGGTGGATCGCGGCCCGTGTCGGGTAGCATCACTTTTGGCATTGGGGAAATTGAAGCGTACGCGGTCGGTTTTCGAGGACGAGGCAATGCGTAGTTTGGCGAGACGATTTGGATCGGCGCCATTGCAACTATTTGCGCCCGGGCCATTCGAGGGAGATCTCGCGCGGGGAGTGCACGGACTTTTGGGAGCGGCGACGGGAATTGGAATGTCATTTCGGCCGAGTGTTCACGAGTCTGTATTGGTCGAGGTTGTGGTGACTGGGGACTTTACGGAGAGCGGTGCCGAAGGCTCACAGCGGCTCATGGCAAGTTGGGAGGATTTGGCAGGGCGGCCGCTGGGACATTTATTGGGGTTGGATGCGCCCATTGCACAGGCAATGCCTATGCGTATGGGCGAAATGGTAGGGATTCTTGTGGATCTTGACGCCCGCAAGTTAGCGAAAGGTTTGGCCGACGCGACGCGGAATCAGATTCGGGAGATCATGGTCGTGCGCTGATAGCCACGATTGTCGGAAAATTTCAAGTTATTGGGAAAAGGTGCTGGTGCAGGGAAAGGTGCCAGGGAAAGGTGCCAGCCCCTTTTGTTGGTGCAAAAGGTGCGAGGGGAAGGTGCCAGCCCCTTTTGTTGGTGCCAGCTGGAAAAGGTGCCAGCCACCTTTGTTGGTAAACACGTTCACAAGAACGCGCCGCGTCGATGTTCGTGTCGCTCGAGATTTATTGATTCTGTATTTAGTGACAAACCACACAGTGGTCTATCAACTTGCGCGCAGACCCATAGTCGGGTTTCCGGCACACGTCCCCGTCCACCTTCAATCGGCGCGAATTTTATGGTCCGTGTTTGCCCTGTAGCGCTCGCGAATTCGAGCTATTCTACTGGGCGAGCATCAACTCGTTTGCCGCACGCTCGAGATTCTGGCGTGTGGGATTCAACTTCGGATTGGGATCCCGTGAGTAGCGTGCAAGTGGATACTTCGACGGCGCAAATGATCCTGGCGGGAATTCGACATTTGTGTTGCCATTGCGATACTGTTCGGACGCCTCGTCGTATGCCAATTTAAATACGCCGTACCACTCTTGATAGATCGCTCGAAACACCGGGTTTGTCGTATGGCAAAGTGGTTGTGGTGATTGTTTGCGAGGGTTACGTTTTGCGGATTCAGGCCGGTCGGTCGGAATCGCTGTTTGAAGCGTGATTTGCGGGCGGATCGATATGCTCGAATCCGTGGTCTCTTCGCCAGTTGCTTCCGATTCTGGGTTTACCTTCGTGCCCTCGAGTTCGGTGAGCATTGGCTCT
>DAOMZH010000263.1:0-11703 GCA_035437985.1 Polyangium sp. (in: bacteria)
GGGTTTTTCGAAGGGTGAGTCCTTGCAACAGCGCCGCCAGGGGGCGTTATTGCTGCAAGATTGGCCCGGACCGCGTACGGGCCGCATAAGCGAAAACATGTACTTGTCGGGCGACGATATTCCGAGTCAGGCCAAACTCGCGGGATTGATCACGTTTCATTTTGCTTGTTATGGCGCAGGAACGCCGCAATACGACGAATTCACCCCACCCGGAGTGACGCGTGATTCCATCGCCGATCGTCCTTTCGTGGCAGCATTGCCCAAAAAACTGCTCGGCCACCCCAAAGGCGGAGCACTTGCCAGCATCGGGCACATCGAACGAGCGTGGGGCTCCTCGTTCCTGGCCGCAACGGGCGCAGACGGAGAAATGACGCCACAACTCGCAGTGTTTCAAAGCACGCTCGGCGCATTGATGAAGGGTCTGCCCGTGGGCGCGGCCCTCGAATACTTCAATCAGCGATATGCAGAGATAGCGTCCGATCTCAATATCGTCATGGTCAATGAATTCGGTGGCGATGCGCCCACCCCAAGGGAAGTCGCGGACATGTGGACATCGAGCCGAGATGCCCGTGGATATGCGATCATCGGCGATCCGGCCGTACGTTTGCCGGTGGGTACGGGCATTGCCCCGACAAACGCGCCTCCGCGCTCGAGGGAAACGATCGAGTTATCGAGTGCGGCGCGAGTTGTTCCAAAGGCCGAGGAGCTGAGCGCGCCAACCATTGCCAATCATGGTCACGACCTTGTTGACACGGCTGCGGACATCGTGGAAGCATTACGCAAGATGGTCACCGACAAAACGCCAGTGGAAGTGCGCACGTACGCAAGCCACGACCCCACCGAAGCGTCGACGTCTCGCGACAATGCGCGGGCAATCACGCGGATCCACTTCGACGGCAACGTGGAGACGGTCGTCCCGATGCAAGGCGATGTCGTGGATACTGCGTTATGGAGGGCCCATCTGGAAATGGTCAAACAAGCGCAGGCTGCGCATACTGAAATGATCAAGGCCGTTCTCGCTTCGATTCCGAAACCCGAGAAGAAATGAATTGCCCATGTATGGAAGCATCGAGTCGTAATGGAAGACAATAAGTATCATACGCTGAAGGTGTCGATTTATAAGTTTGGCGAGCTGTTCCAAGCAGAACTATCGTCCACCGATCCCGAAAGCGAGGCCCAGG
The DNA here is from genome assembly GCA_035437985.1 of Polyangium sp. (in: bacteria). Lineage (GTDB taxonomy): Bacteria > Myxococcota_A > Polyangia > Polyangiales > Polyangiaceae > Polyangium. Next base: position 1,182 of record DAOMZH010000263.1, read on the forward strand.
TCGCACCCGTGCGGGGCCGTGCTGATTTCAATCTGTCCGCTTTGCTGGAGAAACAAAGTTTGCCCGCGGAATACGGCAAGCTCCTCGCACAACAGCTTTTTCATGACGACGAGCTGAAGTCGCATTTCATCAAGGCCGAAACCGCCGCGTCGGCAACGGGAAGTTTTCAGCGATTTATTTTGTGCATCGATGTGTCGGCGCAAGAGCTTCAAAGTTTGCGGTGGGAACTCTTGCGCCATCCCCAAACGAATGAACCTTTCAGCACGACGGAGAAGGTGCTGTTTTCGCGGTTCATCGTGTCCCGAGACTTTCGTCCGGTGCGGCTCCGGGCGCGGACGGAATTGTCGGCGCTCATTGCGATTTCCGCGCCGCCACCGGCAAAACTGACGAAACTCGGGCTGGCTCCGGTGGATTTCAACGGCGAATCGTCGCGCATCCAGGCGGTCCTCGAGGGCCTGACGATCCGTACCCTTGGCGGACCAGGTGCGCCTTTGACCCTCGACCGATTGATTGAAGCATTACGCGATGGGGTCGATATCGTTTACCTGGTTTGTCACGGAATGTTTGGCGCAAAAAGCGGCGCACCCGCGTTGATTTTGCAAGACGACGCTGGCGAAGCAAAGGTGGTCCTGGGCGAGGACATTGCCAAACGTATTGGCGAATTGCAAACAGGTCCGCGGCTCATCGTGCTGGCTTCGTGTCAGAGCGCTGGTGATGGCAAACAAGTCGAAGGGCCCGCAGGACGCACGTCGGTCCAGGCCACCCTTGCGGCACGTCTCGCCGATGTTGGCGTGCCAGCCCTCGTCGCAATGCAAGGTTTCATCACGATGGAAACCGTCGCGAAAATGATGCCCGTGTTTTTCTCGGAATTGCTGCGTGACGGGCAGATCGACCGCGCGCTCGCGGCAGCCCGCGGGAGAGTGCGCGAGCGGGACGACGCCTGGATGCCCGCCTTGTTCACGCGCCTCACGAATGGCCGATTGTGGTACACGCCAGGTTTCCGCACGGACGAAAGTAAAATGGTGTGGAAACGCCTGCTCGCGCCGATTCGCCACGGCAAAGTCGTGCCCATTCTCGGCCCGCGCCTCCTCGCGCCCATCCACGGCGATTCGCACGACGTAGCCCACGCCCTGGCCGCGAATTCCCACTTTCCTTTCGCCCTTCACGAATGGGACGATTTGCCGCGCGTCGCCCAATACATGAGCGTTACGGAATCGCGCAACAACGTGGTATTGGCGCATCGCGACCAACTCCTGTTCAACATCATCGAACAGCACAAGAAATGGCTCCCGGAAAAGGACATCAAGAATCGGGACCTCCATACGTTGCTCCAGCTCGTGGGCGAACATCTCCGCAAAAACAACGCGGATGATGCGTACAACGTGCTGGCCGATCTGCCGGCTGCAGTGTATGTGACGACAAACTTCGATTCCTTGCTGGAACAAGCGCTCGTTGCTCGTACGAAAACGCCCCAGCAAATCCTCACCCGGTGGCGATATCAAAAAGCGCCGCTGCCGCCCCCAGATGGGACGTCTGCCGAGCCAACGAAAACGAATCCCATCGTGTATCACCCGTTCGGCGCGTTTCACCCGACAGACCCCGGGCAAGACAAATTCCTGGTGCTCACCGAAGACGATTATTTCGATTACCTCATCGAAACCTCCGCAGCCAAACTCATGCCCCCGGACGTCGAAAGCGCCCTCGTGAGCAATTCGCTGCTGTTCCTCGGGTTTCGCTTGACAGACTGGCATTTTCGCGTGCTTTTCCGCTTGATGATGAGCTTGCCCGGGCGAAAAGAATTGCTGAAACAATATTCCCATGTCGCCGTGCAGCTCGATCCGGACATGAACACGATGGCCGACGTCGTTCGCGGTAAAGCGTACCTCGCCAAGTATTTTGGCGACGAAGCAAATATCGAAATTTATTGGGGTAGCGCCCAAGAATTCTTGAAAGCTCTTCGAGACGAATTGTCCGCTTCGGACGGCGCAGCAGCGCCGGAAGTCCCCAAACCTCCGGCCAACAACGACCTCGACGACAATTTCTGAGTGGATGCGTGTGAGCAAGATGTCCGAACAAAACCCGTTTGTCGGTCCCCGTCCCCTGCAACAGGGTGAACCTTTGTATGGCCGAAGTGTCGAGGTCCGAGAATTATTCAATCGTCTGCAAGCGCGGCGCATCGTGGTCTTGCACGCGCCTTCGGGAGCGGGAAAAAGCTCGCTCGTGCATGCGGGCCTCATTCCGAAATTACAGGAAGCCAAATTCGACGTGTGGAAACCCATTCGCGTCAATCTGGATCCGCAGAGTCTGGAAGGCATTCCTCCGGGGACAAACCGTTACCTTTTGAGCTCGCTGGTGAGCCTCGAGGAAGAACTGCGGGCGGAGCGTCGCCGAAGTCCTGGGGAGCTCGCGAAACTCGATTTGTCCAGCTATCTGCAAAGTCGTCCGCGTCGCAAAGGGTGGGAGGGGCGGCCCATTGTGCTGCTTTTCGATCAATTCGAGGAAGTGCTGATCGTGGCGCCGCATGACATCCAGCAAAAACGTGATTTCTTCGATGCTCTGGGCAAAGCGCTCGAAAACGAAAATATCTGGGCACTATTTATTTTGCGCGATGATTATCTCGGCGGGTTTGCTCCCTATCGTGAACGTATTCCCACGCAAATGTCGATGACATTTCGGATTGATTTGTTGGGGATAGAAGGTGCTCAGGAGGTTGCAGAGGAGTCGGCATCAAAAGGAGGGCGCGCTTTTCCGGCCGCGAAGAAGCTGGTGCGGGATCTGGCCACGATTCATGTCCAGCAACTCGATGGAACGGTCGTGTCGGAAATGGGGCAATACGTGGAGCCCGTGCAGCTTCAGGTGGTGTGCCGCAGACTTTGGGAGGCAATGCCTGAGGACGACAAGAGCATCGACGACGAGGACGTTGCGGATTATGCGAATGTGTCGACTGCATTGGCCGATTATTATGCGCAAGTCGTGGGAAAAATTGCCGCGGGAAATGCAGCGGTGGAGCGAACGTTGCGGGAATGGGTTGGGCAAAAGCTCATCGTCGGAGGCATTCGCTCGCAGGTGCGCAAAGAGCCCAACCAGAGCGCGGGACTCGATAACAAACTGATCGACCAGCTCCTCGGCAGTTACCTCGTGCGTGCGGAACCGCGCGCTGGGACGATGTGGTTCGAATTGAGTCACGACCGGTTGGTAAAACCCGTGGAAGAGAGTAACAAGGCGTGGGAGCAGAAGATTCTGCACCCATTTCAGGTGCAGGCCAGGTTGTGGCAGACGGCGCAACGGGGTGCCGGTCTGCTGCTCGGGGTGGAAGCGCTGGGCGAAGCTGAGGAATGGGCCGAAAAAAACGCAGCGCTCGTGACGGAGGACGAGCGGGCATTTTTGCAGCAATCGCGCGAATTGCGCGATCGTGAGCAAGAGGCGCGGACGCGTTTGGTAAGGCTCGCGGTGGCCGCGTTGTTGGTAGCGGTCGTCGTCGCGGGTTTGGGGGTGTGGGCGTGGGTGCTGCGCGAGCGAGCGCTCGAGGCCCAAAACCAAGCAAAGAAAGCGCAGACGGATGCGGAGGCGAACGAAAGCCGCGCGAAGGTGGCCGAGGCCGATGCGAAAAGGGCTTCGTTGATGGCGGGAGCGCGGGAGTTTCTGGTTGTCGGACCCCCAGGCGCTGCAGCGTTATTGCTCGCCGAAGTGGATACGCCGGAGAAGGCGCGTGGTTGGTTCGAACTTGCCACAAGCGCGCTCGAATCTGGAGGCGTCGAGCTGACCTTGCCTTCGGTCGGCCCCATTCTCTCCGCGGCGTGGAGCCCCGATCGCCAGCGGGTCCTCGCGGTGTCGGGCAATGAAGTGCGGGTATGGCGTGCCGACGGCTCGGACAACCCCGTGGTTTTTGGGCAGGATGGTGACGTCACAGCTGCCGCATGGAGCCCCGATGGCAAACGGATCGGCACAGCAGTCTTCGACACGCTGCGAATCTGGAATGTCGACCGTACAGGGGATCCGCCCGTGGTCCTTTCGACAGACGGAAACTTCAGCGGGTTGTTCGCCTGGAGTCCCGATGGTAAACGCATCGTTGCCATGTCCGGCGAAGACGCGGCTGTAGCGAACACCGACGGCACGGGCAAATCACGCATTTTGAAGGGCCACACCGCGAGAGTCACGTCCGTCGCGTGGAGCCCCGACGGCAAACACATCGTTACTGCGTCCGGCGATAACACGGCTCGGGTCTGGACTGCCGACGAATTGGGTGGTCAGCCAGTGGTGGTGCTGAAGGGGCACAAGGCGTACGTCTCGTCCGTCGCGTGGAGCCCCGATGGCCAACGGATCGCTACCGCATCCGACGACAACACGGTGCGGATCTGGCACGCCGATGGCTCGGGCAAACCGGTGGTGCTCGCCGGACATACGGCGGCGGTCCAGTCCGTTGCGTGGAGTCCCGACGGCAAACGCATCGTCACCACATCTGCCGATCGTCTCGCGGTGGTGTGGCACACCCAGACCCATGTACCGCAGACACCACTCGATTGCGGAGCGAGCGACCCCGTCGTGTTTGCCTCTTTCAGCCCCGACGGTAAGCGCATCATGACCACTTGCGCGGAGGGCATGGTGAACATTGCGAACATCGACAAAAGGAGCGGCAGAGTTGTCAAGTTCAAAGCTTCGTGGAAGGGGCTCCGCGATGCGGCCTGGAGCCCCGATGGCGCCCGTATTTTGACCACGTCCGGTGACGGAACGGTGCGGGTGTGGAATGCCAACGGTCCAGAACATCCCATTCGGTTCGGGAATGGGTTTTACCGAGATTTCGGTTTTTCATGGAGCCCCGACGGTACGCGTTTCGCCCTTGGTTCCGACGCAGGTTTTTCCATCGCCCCAGTCGACGGGTCTGGCGATTCCGTGCAGTTATCCAATCGTGCGGATTTTACCGGCGCACGGTGGAGCCCTGATGGCAAACGCATCGTGATGTTGTCAGAAATCGATTGTTTCATTGGAAACGCAGACGGCTCCGGCACTCCGGTGGCGCTGATGAACGACGAGCGGCCGGTTGGATGCGCGCGGGCATCGTGGAGCTCCGACAGCAGTCGTCTCGTGACCGACTCATTTGGGACAACCCCGCTGTTATGGCACGTGGTCGCTTCGGACAAACCTTCGATACTCGAACGCAAAAAAGGTGTCGACGATCGCGGACAACTCGTGTTGAGCCCCGATGGCAAACGGCTCGCCACCACCTCGAGGGATGGGATCGTGCGAGTGTGGAACGCCGACGACTCGGGGGAAACCATTGAATTGAAGGGGCATAGGCTTGCCCCTAGCAATGTCGCGTGGAGCCCAGATGGCAAGCGCATCGTCACCACGTCATTCGACCACACGGCGCGGGTTTGGAACGCCGAGACCGGCGAGTCTCTCTACACCTTTGAACAGCACACGAGTCCGATCCTCTCCGCCGTATTGAGCCCCGATGGTCAACGGATCGCCACCACTTCGCAGGACAGAGCGGTGTGGGTGTGGAACGCGGATGGTTCAGGCACGCCATTGAGCCTTCGTGGACACGAAGCCACTGTCCAATCGGTAGCGTGGAGCCCCGACGGCAAACGGATCGTCACCGCATCAGGCGATGGCACGATACGGGTCTGGAATGCTGACGCCCCGCGCGATCCGTGGCTCATCCACGCCTCGGGTCCCGCCGCATGGAGTCTCGATGGCGAGCGCATTTTGACGGGAGGCCGTGACGCGCGGAGCTATTTGGCCGACATGTCGCGGCTCAGGGAAGCGCTTCGTCGGGCCACCACCGATTGCCTCACCGTGGAGCAGCGCCAAATGTATCTGCTCGAAAACGAATCCGATGCCCGCATGCGTTACGAAAAGTGCGAGGTGTCCCATGGCCGCACATTGCGCAAGCCAGCCAGTCCGTGAGATCGGGCGCAGCTTGTGCATCTTGGATACCAACATTGCGGGGCGTTGTACGTAACGCCCCAGTCCCCATCTGCGCCGTGAAACCAAGCAAGCATCAAGTCCTTGCCATTTCGATTTGACGAGGCAGCGTGTGGGCTCGAGTGAACGCTATTCGCCCTTCTGCCCGAGGGCGCTCTGGATTTTCGCGGCCCAGGTCTGAAGTGCCGCGAGTTCTTTTTGCAGGGCCGTCTTTTCTTCATGGGAAAGCGTGGGGAGCAATCGTCCGAGTTTTCTTGTGAGCTCCGGTGCGGCGATTTCGGTGCGAAATTTCAATAGCCGCGCCCGAAATCCATCCCCGGTTACGCGCGGCTTTGCGGCCTTTCCCTGGGCTGAAAGCTGGCTCCGCACAAACGCGCGTGTTGCCCGCTGCGAGAGCTTCATCGCGACGACATGCTGTGCCGCCTTCCTCATCGCGGTCTCATCGCCCAATGGGAGCAACAGCTCTTTGCGTCCAGGTTCCAAAAGCCTCCACGACTCGTCCTGAATCCTCTTGTCGTGCGCCGCGATTGCCACGGCTACATATAGGAATCGTCGGCTCAGCCGGAGCGAGGGGCCTCCTGCACGCTCCAGGAGCGCTCGCCACACAGGGTTTACTCGCTTGCCTTCCAATGCTGCCCGCGCGTCGTCGTGAAACACGTGGACGAGCAGCCACCCTCCCAAGTTCACGAGTGCGTCCTCGACGACGTTGCGCGTCTCTTCTGCTCGGCGAAGTGCCTCGGAGAGCACGACTTCGTCTTGTTTCGAGAGTGCATCCTCTTGTGCTCCGAGCACGAGAGCTGTTGTTGTCGCGTTGCTGGTCTTTTTGCTTTGAATGGAGCGCTTCTGTTTGTCCGCCATCGTGCGCAGAGGCTACCACGGCGAGGCGGTTTTGGGGCGCGCAACGATGCATCTCCGCGCGAATTTCTGGGAGCTCGCGGATCGTTCTGGCGCCAGAACGAAAGCGATGGGCAGCTGCGGAAGACGCGCAGGGACACGCTTACTTTAGGAAGCTGGGGTAGACAGAGGTGACCAAGGATGGGCCCGCGATATCTTGACGAACGCGGAGCATGCCTTCATCACGACGTCAATCGATGGCGAAGCAATAGATGCGTCCGGCCCCGCCGCGCGGTGCGGTGTCATTGCATCCGCCGTTTTCGTGCACGGAATTCCAAGGCTGGTACATCGGATCCGAACTCATCATTGGACCAAGCCCATCGCAATGGCCAATCCATGCCGTCATCGTGGCATCCGCCGAGGTCCAATCAGCGCAGGTTTTTCCGGGCATTACGGTGCCATCACGCTTGCTGCCCGTGAGGATGTCGTGCTGGTTGGGGGTTGGCGAGCCAGCCCATTGTCCGTTTATCATGGCGCCTTTTTCGTCGAGGAAAAGCGTGTGATCACCAATGGCTTGATGCAATTCCGTCAGGTTCGCCGCAATCATTGCGAGGTTCGCATTGTACCAAGGCCCGGTGCCAATCCGATCTTTGGCATGTACCGGCGTACCATTCCCGCCGTTTTCGACGCTGAGGTATGCGTGCCAAGTCTTGCCTCCGGCCCCGACCGCGGTTGCGAGGTCCTGACACTTTTTGTCTGCCGCCGCGAGGCCGCCCAAATTCCCGGTTGCACTGCCCGTGCTCGAAACGAAAAAGCTCATGGCCACATTGCCGCCTCCGCCGCTGCCGCCAGCTCCGCCCGTTCCCGCCGAGCCGCCCATTCCGCCGTTCCCGCCGCCCATTCCTCCCATACCTCCCATACCGCCGGCGTTGCCACTGCTGCTGCTACTACTACTGCTGCTCACCGATTCGGCACTACTGCTGCTACTGCTGCTGTCGCCCGAGGTCGAGGTGCTGGTCGTATCTCCGTCGCAGCCCGCGATAGCGGCCAAAAGATCGAGTCCGAGGACAAGAGCGAGCGCGCGACATGAATGCGTTTGGTTTTTCATGAGAAACTCCGCAAGGGAAGATGGTCCAGGTTCATGACCCAATCGGTGAATGGGCCGCGTGTGACGCCTCGAATCCTTCATGGACCGGAATATCGTCAGCTCGAGGTGCGACTAACGATATCCGACGAATGATGACGATGCAAGGTGCGGGATGTCGAAGATGTGTTTTGGATTGGACGAACCATTCTTGACGAGCGACGAGGGACGCCGGGTGAAAATCGATCTTGTCTGCGCCAACGCGGCATGAGCTTCGAGCAGCGTGGTTTTTCCGGTGCCGTTTTTGCCAGTAATGAGATTGAATCTGCGGAGTCTGGGGATTTCCAGGTGTTCAAAGCAGCGAAAACCCCGGACGGTGAAATCAGTCAGCATCGCGCCAGCAGTATTGCCCGGACCGCACAACGCATGCAACTACTTTTTCCACGCGCGTAACCACCTGTGTATCCTGAAAGCAGAAAAGTGCTCAAATGGATAGGCACTGCATATGCTGCTTGCCGTACTCATGCGCGTGTGATTGCGGGCGCATCATTTGGGGTTGCGCTCAACGGAGCCCCTCTCCAAGGTGGGCCCACCACATCGCCAAAATATATTGCCCCAGCACCCAATCACCTGCTAGGGAACTCGAAGCCATGCCTTGGCCCAAAACTCTCCACCCGTCGCTGCTCCTCACTGCCGCTCTTCTGCTCGTTTTCGGCGCCTGCGACTCGAGGCACAAAGCACAGGTGGCCGCGGACGACTTCCTTGCGGCCGTTCGGGACGGGCGTGATGCAGACGCGTGCGCCTTGGTTTGGTCCGCCGACGAAAACCCTGCCAAATGCGACGAAACGATCAAGATGATCCGGCCGCCGATTCGCGAAGGTCTCGTCGTCGATTCCGTCTCCGTTTATGCAAACGGGGCTGGCGCGCACGTCCATCTGCATGTCGTGGGTGGTCGCCGCATTGACGCGCATATGATTTGCTCCTGCAATCGGCGAGAATCTCGGCCTGGACCAGATTGCCCATGGTATCTCAATTATTTGCGCTGATGGCCAAACCCTGATCAAACACCTCGTGCGTCCCGACGAACGAGCGCGTGCAAAGGCCCGGAGCCAAATCCCTCGTGACCGCTTTCCGTCAACCATTCGAGCGCTTCCGGCAATTCACGTATCCAAGGCTCGAAGGCATGACCTCCGTGAAATTCGTGGTGAACAACTTCTGCGCCCGCAGCCGTGAGGGCATCGACAGCCGACTGAACGCCCGCGATTTGTGAAAATTCTTGGCGCATGCCCGTTGGAGCATGGGTCGCGCTTTCCTCGGTCTCTTGATCGCCCACACTGAGCCAGTATCGTGAATTCGTCAAACGGCGTTCGCGCACAAGCTCGGCAAACCTTTTGCGATTCCACCAAAACGAACCGGATTGACTGAGGGACGACGAAAACAACTGCGGAAACGTCAAATGAATATGCGCGCTCGCCAAACCACTGAGACTCAAGCCGCAAACGAGATTGCCCTTGGTTTGAATGGAGTCGACACGGTTTTTCGCCCAGGTAAAGAGGTCTTCCGATACGAAACGGGCAAATCGATCGTTGCACACGTAATCCTCATGTCGAGATTGGCCCCCGTTATGAGCAACAATCGCCAACGACATCTGAGGAATTCGGCCAGCAATCATCAATTTATCGAGGATTGCGGGCAGTTCCATTTTCAAATAGAATTCGCCGTCCAAGAAGACACAAAGCGGGTGCGGAGCCTTCGGGCCAGCCGAAAACCAGACCGTGCGCGAATAATCACGGCCTTCAACCGTGACCTGCTCGGTGTTCATCGATTCCTCCAGGAGGCTGGTGTCAAACTGCTGCGCGCCCGAAATCGTCGGTCGACATCGCTCGAAATACTGAAGTATTCCTCGCTCCGTCGCCCTAGCTTTCTGTCGCTCGCGACGTTTGACAGCAGCCTCCAGGGATCAAAAACGATGCCCGAAGTTTTGGCCCCACACTGCAGGCGGCCCGCCTTTGTCGCCCTCAGTTTCAGAACCACAACCAGCACAAAATCCTGGGAAGAGCGCGACAGAGACGAAGTACCGCATGCGTCGACAGTATCAGGTATCAGGTGGTCTACAAGGCCCGAAGGAGAGCGCGGCACGAGATTTCGGTGCGTCAGGGGAATCGTTGTGGAGATCGGGAAAGCGGCCGCATCGTATCTGAGTGTAAGGTTCGGGGTGGCGCTTCGTTTCCGAGATCGAACAGAGCAGCAGAGGGGCTTGGGAGTACGACGATGAACCTCATTCGACGCGGGTTTTTGGCAGTTTCGTTTACAACACTGTTTTCTTCCGCCATTGCTTGTGGCGGCGGGTCTGCAGCCATAGGTGTCGGCGGTTCGACGACGCCGACGGCGGACGCGCAGTTTGGTCAGGCAGACGCCAAGACAGCTTCGGCCGATTCGTTTGGCGATGCTCGAGCCAGTGCACCGCCGGCGTCGAGGGCCGAAGCGGGAGTTCCTGGTGCAGCGCGAGAACGGCGGGCGAACGAAGACTTTGAAGGTGAAGGTGGCGTCGTTCAGCCCAAGCCGACGGATCGTCCGGGTCTAGGAACGGAATGGGGCGAAACGCGCAGTTCGTCGATTACGTCGGTGGCGTTTCAACGCGCCGATGCAACAAATCCGTTTGGCATGGCCAGTTTGTTT
>DAOMZH010000264.1:0-11677 GCA_035437985.1 Polyangium sp. (in: bacteria)
CGGTACTGCTTTTCGGGTCGTACGAGTTTACGAAGATCGTAAAAAATCGCTCGAAATTGCGTATTGATCTGTTTGCGGTCGAGTTCCCGGCGTTCTCCAACAAATTGAATCGGTCCGCTGATCGTTATGCGATCCGTTTCCGGTTCGTGGAGGACCAGGTTTTTTTCTTCCAGTTCGCGTACTCCATCTGCGCCTTCCAGCGATGAATTCCAGAGTGAATACGCCAATCGACCAATGCTCAAGGTTTTACTAGCGAGGTCGGCTGCGAGCTGATTTTGCACGTCGATCAAGTTCCGAATGCGTCGCGGAAATGCGTCCTGGAGTCCAGGGTCGGCTCGGAAATAATCCATAGCCGTTGATTCCGAGCCAAACATGAGCGCACCGCTTTTGATCTGTTGAAGCGCTAATTCGAGCTTGTAGTACCGTTCGTGCGGCTTCGTGCCGATGCGCCGCCTTTGTGTTGGTGGTATCGCTTTTCGATATGAATCGCGGGCGAGTGCTTCTGCTTGTGCGATTGGAATATTCAGCTTCTTGAAATCCTCCTCCAACACCGTCACAAATAGCCCCCCGTCCCCCGCAATCAAAAACCCCACCCGCGGATGCCACAAAACCCGAATCAATTCAAAAATCTCCATCGTCCGCTGCGGATTCAGATCCGCATCGTCGATCGTGATCACGAAAAACGGTTTTTTCTTCGGTTGAAAATGGTGGTGATAATCCACGACCAGCGCATCAACAAACGCTCGAAACGTCGCCCCGATCTCCAGCCGCTCGCGCTCCGCATGTTCCAATTCAATGACATACGCCTCGGGATCGAGCTTGCCCTGGCGCTCTTTCAAATTGCCGTCCCACGCTGCGGCCGCAGCGCTCAAAAACTTCCGCCAAGCTTTGCGCGACGCCAAGTCCTCACTTTCCCCGGGGCCCCACGGCGCCGTCCGCGGCGCTTTGGCCGGACGTCGCTCCATTGCCTCCACCACGCGCTGCAAACTCCCCACGAGATGTAAACCCAGCATCGCTTTCGGCGACAGCGCCTGCAAATCGAGCAGCCCCACGGGCACGATGGGACTGTCCGAGTTCACGGGTGATTGTGTGCCGTCGGTGCCATGAATATCCGGACGTGGTTGACGGCGAACCGCCGCTACCCAATCCACGAGCAGCCGCAACATGACCGCGGTTTTTCCTGTCCCGCGTTCGCCATCAATGAGCACCACGTGGTTCTTGCGTTTTTCATCAATGTGCGGCAAGAATAGATCGAGCACCGCGTCGCCGGATGAGTCCCGTTTGTCCGTCTCGTCCGCGAGCTCGGCCATGCGCGAGAACAAGCCATGCGCCCCGATAACGGCGTCCCGTTGATCCTGGGTGAGATCCTTCCACGCAACGACTTCGGCTTCGGGACGCGGTTCAAACGGCGATTTGGATGCGGACATGCGACAAACTCCTCGGACGGACGGCGCATCCTACTCGCCCGTGGTACATCGCACAAGCTTTTTTTGTGAAGATTGTCGCAACGGAAGAACTATTTTTCGGAATTCATCTCGTTGGCTCGTTGGCTGACGAATGAACGATTCGATTGCAGACTCTTCGAAACAGTTGCTCGACCGATCGCCGCCGAAATCACTTTGCGTGCCTCCGTTTAGCGATCAGGTCAAACACCCGCTCCATGTACGTGGCATTCAACATGCTCGCGATCCCGTGGGTCGCCTGAAACATGTTTAGGAGCGCTTTCTTGGGCACATTCCACGAGCGAGCAATCGATTCCCCGCTCTCATGCAGATGGATGCGCGTGGAGACGGTCACGACATCTCCGCAATCCTGCAATGAAAATTCCCTGAAAATCGGCTCTTCGTTGTCCCGTCCGAGCATTGCGCGGATCGCTGTATCGAGGTTGGAGACATCGACGTTTTCGAGCGGAATCATGTCCATCGTTACGGGCCGCGGCGGGCCTCGCCTCGGCTCCGCGAGTCCTTCGCATCGTTCGAGCGCCACGATGAAGCTTTCTGGTGGAGCATAACGATGCACCGCGACGTAATGCGCGATCTTATTCGGGGCGGCGTATATGACTCCGTCGCCCAAGATCCGCAACTCCTTCGATCCGAGCCCATCCGAGGCATTACCGCAGATTCCGCATGGATGGAAACCTCGGGTTACGTGATAACGAGTGCCTCGGCAGAGCTTATCGAGCTTTTCTACCAATGACGTGTTTAGCTCGCCGCAGGGATATTCGTGCGGAGGCTCGAGCCATCCAATGGTAAGCTCCGGGAGATCGAAGCCACCGTCATCGGGGGCCCACATCCAGCTGTAGAGGTCGCGCGGGTCGAGCGATGGTGGACCATTTTGGTTCCACACCGCAGGTCCAAAGCCATAGCGATAAGGGGCAAGATCCGGGAAGTATGTCATTGCAGCTCGCGCCTCACGATAGCATGCCTGCCAAGCGATGGGCAATTATTCGTGCGTGTATCGTGACGATCAATAGATATCAGCGACGAACCCCAACGATATCCAATAGCGTACAAACGGACCCACCATAAATAATTGTCTTGCGTTTGGCCGGTACGACGCTACGTCGCGATTCATGCGCGCGACACTCGATCCTGTTTACGACGACCAACCACCGCATTGCGGGACTCGAATATCCGATGTGGGACGAATTCGAGGCCCGATGGGCGACTTTGGGGATGCATTACGCCGTGCGACCGGCGAAAGCCGCGCTTTTGGTAAATAATTATTGACGAATCAAGGGCCGCGTTGTAATGCATGCTCGATGCAGGAGCTCTTCATGGATTCCACGACCGACGCGCCCAGTTTGCTCGCATTTCACCGAATTCGGGCCGTAGCGCGTCTGCTGGGCCTCGACGTGTCTATTGATGGCTCATCGTTGAAGCTCGCGCTGGATACGTCTGCCGCATCGCCCACTCCGTCGTGGTCTTCTGGCGAAATCACTCGCGCGGATCATTTATCCAGGTCGGGACCGGTACCCGGAGGACTTGCGTGCCCTGCTATTTTTGGTGATTTGCACGAACCGGACCCACGGCGTTTTGGCCATATTCCATTGCCTTGTTTCGTCCTGCCCTTGCCTGCTCGGCAAATTCTAGCGCCATTGCTCGACGATACCGAAAGCGATTTGCTCACGCACAATGTGACAAACCCAGACGCCTTGTTTTTACGCATTAAATCGGCCAGTGTGGCGGGAAAAACGGTGCTAGGACATTCGCTGCTCGAATTCGTTTGGTGGTTGGTACCGGTCATCTCTCCTATTCTGCGCGCCGAAGATCCTGCTGTAGCATTGGTCATGAAGGGGGAGACCTGTTTTACGCACGCGCTACATGACCCATACCGGCGCGTGATGAATCGAGCATTTCGTGTCCGCCGATTGATGGAGCTCGGTGCGCCTGCGGTCATTCTCGACAATGAACGCCGTATGCTCATTTGCGCGGTCGATGAATTGCTCGTCAATGCCGATTTGGACGCGCCGCGAGTATCGAGTGGCGACGAGCCTGTGCCGGCATTCGATGCACTTCGTCTCTTTTTCGCGGCGCTGGGAAACAAGCTCCTCGAGTTTGGGGAGCGTAATGCCAGGACCGCCGTCGGAGCGAAATTGTGGATTACCGAGGCGGCGCGAATAGGTCGGGAGCAGGGGAGGGACGCGCGGCGCCTTCTTTCGTTGTGGCGTTTGGCGGCAGAACGGCCAGCGGAGCCCCTGAATGCAGAAATGTGCGCTGCGTTGACGAGGTCATTAGAATCTTGTTGATTTCTCGTTTGTCTTTTATTACGCTGGGCGCGGGCAAGACGGAGTTGATTGTCCGATACATGCAGAACGGTTGTCCCAGACGATAGGAAAACAGATGGCGTCCGACGCGAATTTCGTTGAATACGTTCGTGACCAAGTCAGCAAAGCGGGCCAAGTTTCCGTGCGCAAAATGTTTGGCGAATACGCCGTCTATTGCGAGGGCAAAATCGTTGGCTTGGTTTGCGACAATCAATTTTTCGTCAAACCAACGTCAGCAGGGCGGACCATTCTGACCCAAGTCGTCGAAGCGCCACCGTATCCCGGAGCAAAACCGCATTTTCTCATGGGCGAGGAACTCGACGATCGCGATTTGATGACGAATCTCATCCGATGCACGACGAGCGAACTTCCGGCCCCGAGCCCGAAAAAACCAAAATCCAAAACAGCTGGGCGAGCATCGCGCGCATGAGGAGCCACCGATGTTCGATGCGTGGCGGCGTAAAGACGAAAGCGTCATTTGCTCGTGGACGTCATGGGCCTCGTTCTCGTCGTCTGGATATCGGCGGGGTCGGTTCAAGATCGTGATGGAGCGGTTCCCGTTCTCCAGGAAGCACATCGAGAATATCCAACGCTGAAACGCGTGTGGGTCGATGGTGCGTACAAGGGAAAAGTCATCGACGACGTCGAATCCGAAACCGGAATAACGATTGAAATACGCGCAAGATTTTAATGCAGCCAGAATTGTCGAAGCATTCCGCAGCAATTCCTCCGACAAGGGCACCTCGCCCGCAGGTCGTTCTCGCCCATGGATCGATGTGTCTCGTCGGCGTAACACTTTGTCTACGCGCCGTAACACTCTGTCTACGAAAAAGAGCAACCTGTTCTGCCGACGAGACATCGCCACGAGTGCGCGGACGAACGGCGAGAAACGTGTCGGACGAAGCTATTGCATTCCGCCTATCCATGGCTTGATGACGCAAGGGTCAAGCACCGCGGAATCATGACTCTTGCGGCGTTCGGCAAATACGCTGTGGCACGAAGAATGCTATAAAAATGCTAGAAGCTGCGTCCGCCCATGGAATGCCAGCCCAATCTGTGAATTGGCAGGATACATGTTACGGAAACCGTCGTCCACTGGCCTCAACGCACAGGAAAAACAATCGTGAGCAGTTCCAAACCGAAGAGCAGTGACAAGAGCAAGACGCACGACAGCGAGACGCAACAGCCGACGACGGCGCCAAAGGGCAAACCCACGAAAAAGGACGGCGCCGTGGAACTCGACGACGAAGTGCTCGAAGGCGTTCGAGGTGGCGGTATTATCTTCGCCCTCCTGCACAAAGAAGGGAAGAAAGAAAGCTTGGACTGAGCCAACCAGGGGCGCGCCAAGGTTTGCCCCCTTCGCCGATTGACCAAACATGACCCCGATCTCCAATCGTGAACTACCAGCGCGTGAGCAACCATTTTGCAGTCGCGCGCTGGCGCGGGAACAGAACCCAGAAGAGCAAATCCACACACCTCCCGAGACGAATCCCTGGGTCTTCGTGGTCCCCTGGCTCGTGTGTATCATTGGCTGGGCAATGGGTTTGATATCTTTACATGAGTTTGTGAAGCAACTCGGTAAAACTGGGTCCCTCTCTGGAGGATGACGCAATGATCTCGCTTGCTCATTGGTGGCGAACGCGCCAGGGGTTTGGCGCGAAGGACGCTGCAGAAGATCCGAAGCCCCAAATGTTCAAACGTGGCGTACGGGTGCCCCTCGTGTACCAATCCTCCATTGCGGAGTGCGGCGCGGCCTCGTTGGCCATGATTCTTTCGTATTTCGGGCGCCGTACGGATTTGGCGGAATGCTGGGAACTCATCGGCAGCGGGCGCGAAGGGGTGAGCGCAGCCGCCATTGCGCGATTTGCTCGAAGCGTCGGGTTGGTGGTTCGCGGGTATTCGCGCGAGCCCGAACAACTCCGAGATTTGCCCGTCCCCATGATGGTTCACCTGGGATTTAACCATTTCGCCGTCGTCGAGCATTGGACAAAGGACGCTGTGCGTATTGCCGATCCTGGGGCTGGTCGCCATTGGATGTCGCTCGAGCGATTCGAGAAATCATTCACGGGTGTCGTTTTGACGTTTGCTGTGGGACCGGGTTTTTCCGCGCGCTCGTCCCCGCGGATTCCACCCTGGCGAAGTATGCTCGGCATGGCCTTGGCGACGCCTGGCGTCAAGTCGATTGTCTTGCAATTGGCTGCTGCGTCAATGTTTGTCCAGTTTTCGATTTTCATGTTTCCATTCTCCACGATGTTGCTCTTCGACGAGGCTTTGCCCCGACGAACGGGAGGGCTTGTTTCGACGCTCGCTTTGGCCATGCTGGCTTTTGGGATTGCCCGCACGAGCGCGCTCACCTTGCAAATTCGCCTTCGACGAGCATTGCATGAAATATTGGATGTACACATCACGTCGCATTTGTTGCAGCATCTTTTTCGACTGCCGTATTCTTTTTTTCAACTTCGAGGTCGCGAAACGCTCGCCAATCAGGTTGCGGCCGGTCATCGGCTCCTTCAAATGCTCTGTTCCGAGACGCTTTCGAGTATTGTGGAGGCGTGCGGTCTCGTGGCTCTCGCGGTTTTTTCTCTATGGTTCTCGCCGCGCATCGGAGCCTTGATTCTGGTGGCAACAGCGATCGAAATAGCGTGGATTGCTTGGCGCCAAAAAGGGCACCGACAACGAGCGATCGAGGAACGCGAGGCCGAAATGGGGGCCTTGTCGTTTCTTCTCGACGTGGTTTCTCATGCGGCGGCAGTCAAAGTGGCCGGAGCGGAAGAGCGTGTGCATGCAATATGGCACAATCTGCGAAACAAGCACCTCGCGCGATCTGCCGAAGCAACTCGGGCTGAATCTCGAGATGAAGCCGTACTTGGCTCGTGGGGTTATTTCGTCGTTCTTTTTATTGGTTGGATTGGCTCCCGTGAAATCATTGCTGGACACATGACGCCGGGTGTTTTGCTGGCATTGATCGCGTGCGCGCTACTTATCCTGCATCCGCTGCACAAGCTGGTCGCGCATGTACACGCATTGCAACGCGTGGGGGCGTCCGCATATCGGCTCCAGGAAATGCTCGACGTGCAACCCGAACAGGACAAACGTGTCGAGCTTCCGCGCCCGAAGCTCCAAGGCGCAATTGAATTGCGCGGCGTTTCGTATCGACACGGGGTAGGGGAGTGGGTCCTAAAAAATATTTCATTGCAAATATCGCCGGGGCAGAAGGTGGCGATTGTCGGCCCGAGCGGTGCCGGGAAAAGCACGCTCATTCGCATTCTGCTTGGACTCGCCATTCCTTCGGAAGGCGCAGTTTCATATGACGGCCAGCCATTACCGAACCTCGATATCAGCAACGTTCGGGGTCAGATTGGCACGGTGCTGCAAGGTGTTGGACTTTTTAATCACACCTTGCGCCACAACATCACCTTCGACGATTCTTATCGTAGCCTCGACAAAATTCGCGAGGCCGCGCGACGGGCGAAAATCGACGACGAAATCATGGCGATGGGGCAGCAATACAAGACGTACGCGGGCGAGAATGGCTGCAACCTTTCAGGTGGGCAAAGGCAACGCGTGCTCATTGCGCGTGCGCTCGTAGGAAACCCGCGAATCCTGTTTTTCGACGAAGCCACATCGGAGCTGGACGTGCTCACGGAGCAAGGCGTGTCCAGCGAAATCGACGCGCTCGGGGCAACGCAGGTCGTGGTCGCGCACCGCTTGGCCTCCGTTGCGAATGCCGACAAGATCGTCGTTCTCGAACGAGGTGAGATTGTCGAGCAGGGAACGCACGAGGAACTTTGTGCGCGCGGAGGTCTTTATGCGACCATGGTGCGCAAACCACAGCCAAACGAAGGAATCATTGCGTAATGACACCGGGGAGAAACGTTGCGGGATGGCCAATCTCATGGTGTTCGGCATCCGTGCCGTGGCACGAAGAATGCTGAAAAGTGCATCCGCGGATGGACCGCCGTCCGTTGGCCGAGAACCAAAGGAGAAAAAACAATGAGCACGCCTGAAACGAAAAAGAAAGACAACAGCATTCCGCAGCAACCCACCGGCGCACCCGAATCTGCACCGGCAATGACCGACAACGTCCCAGAACTCACGGATGAAACGCTCGAGCAGGTCACGGGCGGGTCTCCGGCCCTTACGCCCAGGAACCTGCGCTGGAAGAACGGCATGGTGAGCGCATAGCGTAGCTAGAATATCGCTTGCGCGCAAGATCGCCGTGGATTGAAACCCGCGGCGACCTTGCCGTTGCGTGGTCATCTCGCGTTGGTTGATCGCGTGGAGCTAGCTGCTCAACCCGCACTCGTGGCACATTGCAGTAATCCTTCGCGAATCAGGCGGCGGATCAATACAATCTTCGAGGCGTCGGTTTCGCTAAGACAAACGGTCACGGACTTGCGGTGCGCTGTGCTAAGCGGCCAGGGTCATGTTTGTCCGTATGGTTTGCCTTCGATTCATGAGGGCTTCCATCTCTTCGAGCACCGCAATGCCGCCACGGGTCATGTACGACGAACTCTTCTCCCGAAGTTGGCTCAATGTGAGCAACAGCGGGTCGAAAAACGTATCCGCCTTGTCGGGCATCCCAAGCGCGTCGTAGAACTGCACCAAATTCACCGACACGCAGGCCGCGTGAAATGCGTGGAGCAAACTGCGCGGCACTTTCCGAATCGAGCTCACCACCAATGCCTCGGGACGCCCCAGTTCTTGCAGCGGCCTCGAGAACAACGTGTGAATCATCTCGTACAGATACAGCGCCTGATGGGTCGTTTCGTGCACCAAGTATTCGGCATATTCGAGCGCGGGAGCTTCTTTCAGCATGTTCAGCCAGATGATTCCCGCTGCATATCGGCCACTGCCTGCAGCCCAGTCATCAAGGTGTGCAAAGACGAACATTCCCGTCAAGCGATTGATGACTTCGGGCAATTGCGGGGCAACTCCTCGGACAATCTCGAAGCCTTCGTCGAGCTTCTTGCGGGTCACCTCTTGCCTTGCAGAATCGTACGTTTGCTCCACGCCGACTTCTTTGAAATCCGTCCTCAAAAGGAAGTCGCGGACTTCCGGAATCGCAAGGTCGAATTCGCGCCGCGGGCCTTGCCCCCGTTCGTCGAACAAAACCTTGTAACGCTGCACTTGATTGAGTGCCGTGAAATATGGCACAACTCCAGGCTCTTCCGCAGCCTCGGGCCCAAGCACATGCCGGACGAACAACTTTTGCTCGGCCTGGATCGTTTCCAGGTTCATGAACGAAAGCATCATGGATTTACTCCTTCTTTCTGGCGGCAACGCAAATCTGCCCTGCTCGCTGCGCGAGCATGTGGCCCCCAACGATCTGCGACGCCTCCTCGCCCGTGACTTCACCGACGGCGTCGCCATTGGAAGAAGCGAGGAAGTCTTGGATATTCTTGCCGGCTGTTTCGGCGTCGATGGCTTCAGGGGTGTTCTTCTTGTCGTTGGGATTCATGCGAGTTCCTTGTGATGCTGTTGCAGTGCGCGCACCGAGGTCGATTGACGAACGCACGCACCACGATTGCGTTGTGCATGTTCGATGCCAATGCGTGCTCCATTCAACCACCGTGACACCTCGTACAATTCCGCAATCGATTGCGGCCCGCAGGTCGATGGCCTGTGACACGCCGGATACAATTTGTTCAACGGCGTGGACAAAGTGTTACGCGCGCGAGACACCCTCATGAAATCGCGGACTGATCGTCGACGGACGCGGTGACGTGGCGATTCAGACTGCGGTTATCGCCATCCCTCTCATTCAAGAGACTCTTCCTGACGAGAAAGCGGCCTGCATTGGCAGTCGGGGGCTCGATGGCGTCGAAGTTTGGCACTTGTCTTGCTCCCACGCTGCGGGTGGCGTGGTTGATTGCTTGCCTTGGAAGTCATTTGAGCAGCAACGGGAGCGGATGATGAAACTTCGATCACTTTTACGGCTGGCGGAAACGTCGATTCTGGCAACGGGCATTATGCTCACGCTTACGATAAGCGACGCTCGAGCCGCTGTTCCGTTGACGATTACGAATCAAGGTCGTCTCTTCGATGTGAACAACCAGCCTATCAACGACACGCTCGAAGTGGTTTTTGCCATTTATGCTTCGGAGGATCCAGCCGCGCCCGTACTCTGGTCCGAGACACATACGATTGTTTTTGATAGCGGGTATTTCTCGGTCAATCTTGGTGAACTGACGCCATTTGGTCCGGATATCTTCGACGGCTCGGTTCGTTATGTCGGAATCACGATTGGCAATGAGCCCGAGATGAAGCCAAGGGCGGCAACGCGTAGCGTGCCGTATGCATTTCTCGCGCAGGATGTCACGGGTGACATCCATCCGCAGTCGGTTTCGATTTCGGGCGTCGGAACTGTGATTGATGAAAATGGGACGTGGGTTGGTGATCCCACAGGGCTGATCGGTCCGACAGGAGCAACAGGACCAGCCGGCCCTGCGGGCGCCGATGGCGCAATGGGGCCCATGGGTCCGGCAGGACCAACCGGGGCAGTTGGGCCAATAGGTCCCATGGGTCCGGCAGGACCAACCGGGGCAGTTGGGCCAATAGGTCCCATGGGTCCGGCAGGACCAACCGGGGCAATGGGGCCCATGGGTCCAATGGGTTTGCAAGGATTGATGGGCCCCGCAGGACCGACGGGTGCAGCAGGCGCCGATGGCGTATCGTGCTCGCTTACGGAAATGATGGGGGTTCAGCGCCCTTGCGATGCCGGTACGGGGCCGAATTCCGGGACGTCAACCTTCGACGGAACTGTTTGGGGACCGTGCGTTGCCAACGTCACGGGTCCTTCCGGCTCCTGTGCGGCTGCCGAAATGGCGCTCACCAGTGACGTCGTCATTACGGTTCCTGCGGGATGCACGCGAATCCTTGCGCACATCTGGGGCGGCGGTGGTGGCAGTGGTGCGAGCGCGACCGTCGTGAATGGTGGGACGGGTGCCAAGGGCGGAGGAAGTGGCTATGCGTTCCTCGATAGCACGGTCACCCCGGGCGAACCATTGATTGTCAAAATTGGAGGAGGCGGTGTTGCCGCGACCAACGCTGGCCCAGGCGCTGCAGGTGCCAATGGGGGCGGAGCTGGTGGCGGAGGTGCGTCCAACTGTCATACGCCCGGTGGCGGCGGAGGCGGTTATTCACTCATTTCGCGCGGACCGACGGCGCTCGCCATCGGAGGCGGTGGGGCTGGTGGTGGTGGGGCCAACTGTTGGGCAACGCTACTTCCAGGTGCTGGCGCTGGTGGTGGAGGCGGTATGAATGGCCAGCCGAATTCGGGTGGCATTGCCGGTGGCATTCAGGGTGCGAGCGCCACAGCGAATGGCGTGCCGGGAACCAACGTTTGTTCTGGCGGTGGTGGAGGTGGTGGAGGAAAGCTCGGCGGCACCGGTGGCACTTCAGGAGGAAACTGCGCCGGAGGCACAAACGAATTAGGCCCCGGCAGTGGCGGTGGCGGAGGAACATCGTTTTCCTTCGCAGGTACGACGATCTCCGGATCAGGAACGACGCCGGGCAATAGCAGCAGTGCCTATCGGCTTGGAGCTGGTGACGGTGGCAACACAGGTGCGAGCGGCACGAACGGACGCATCCATATCATCTGGCTGTAGTTCGTATTCAACCTCCTCACGGCGACAAACCTTCCCGCAATTCCCGCACGGGCTCGAACAAATACCCAATCGGCGTGCGATGATCCACGATGATCTCCGCGCGCCCCGTCATTCCCGCCATCAAGGGATATTTGTCGCCATGCGCCACGAAGGCATCGTCGCGCACCGTCGCCAATATCTTGAGTTTCGGCCGTTCGCCTCCGCCCGATGGACCAATCCAACGCACCTGGGCGCGGCGCGTCCCGTGCCGCTGATACGGAAACGCATCATAAAAGAGTTTGGCCGGTTGTTCCTTGCGCAC
>DAOMZH010000265.1:0-11663 GCA_035437985.1 Polyangium sp. (in: bacteria)
GACGCCAACGCCGCAAGACGCGCCAAAAGCCCGTCGACATCACTTGCCGGCATGCTCGTCAACGCACCTTCGCCATGAACAATGGCTTCATGCGCCGGAACACCTGCAGCCACCTGCACTTCCGCCTGACGAACCATCTCCGTCGCTCGTGCCGCGCCCGCAAGATCCTTCACCAGCAAATCATGCGCAACAGTCAGAGCGTCGAGATCCTTGAGCTCGATCGCGATGAGCTCGAGACGTTCGGCAAGTGGACGATCCGCACCTCGTGAACGCGCGAGCTCCGCGGCTACCCGCGCCGCGTCGGCATTTCGTCCTACTTCGACAAACCGATCGAAAGCCCCACGAAGCGCCTCGTTTCGAGCATGCCCCGTCCCCGATTCGTTCCACGCGACCAACTTTGTCGCGACAATCCCTTTCCAGCCGAGTTTGTCACCAAGTTCGACATACGCCCGACGGCAAGGTTCGTCTCCAGAGTCGGCGATCGTCGAAAGTGCTTCGAGTGCCTCGTCGCCCTTGTTCAGTTTGTCCTGAAGAATCTCGGCCAACCGTCGGGTCATGCGCGACGCTTCTTCTTCGTCGCCTTCGACCTCGATCAAAAGCTTCAAGAAGTGCGCAACCCGCGGCCAGTCTTCGACTTGACCACAGAGTCTTTCCAGACGCGCAATTGCATCGAAGTCTTCCGGATCCGCCGCATGGACGATCTCGAGCGCGCGAATGGCCCCCCGAGCATCACCAATGCGGTTTTCATAGAGTTGCGCCAAACGTTGCGCGAGTTCGGTCTTCGTCTCCCCTTCGACGAGACGGAGTTCTCGTTCGAGCGCATCTGCAGCCCCCGGAAAATTCGCCCGACGCTCTTCGAGGTTCGCGATCGCTCCCAAAGCTTCGCGGCTCTTCGGCGCCAACGTTTTCAGAATGCCTTCGTAACGCTCGATCGCCCCTTCGATGTCTTGAATCGAATCCGCCAAAAGACTCGCCTCACGCAACGCGATGCGGAGTTTTTCGTCGGGCGTATGGGCCAACGCTCCAAGACGGCGCAACAATTCGACGCACTCCTGATAGTCGCCACGATCGGCTGCGTCATCGACGAGCAACGTGAGCGCCGGAGCATCGTCACCATCGGCAAGCACGAGAAGCAAACTCTCGCGTGCGCCTTCGCGATCCCCAAGCGTGCGTTGTACTTCCGCCGCTGCCCGTCGAGCTGCCGTACGTCGCGTCTTGTCGCTGAGTTTTTCCGCGCGGGACAAAAGAAGCGGAACGAGATCGGACAGGCGATTTGCCGCGCGATATTGTTGTTCGATTGTCTGGAAATACTTGTCGTTTGTCGGGTCGAGGTCCGCGGCACGTTCGAGACGCATGATGGCGCCCGACTGATCTCCCGCATTGACCAGCAGCTCCGCAGCTTGGGCGAGCAATGCGGCTTGAGCCTTGCCCTCGGCGAGTTCGGCGCGTTGTTCGACCGCATTGGCAGCATCGTTCATGCGCCCTGCCGTCACGTACGCCTTCTCGGCCAACTCCCAAACCTTCGCTTGTCCCAGCACTTCCGCAGCTTCGGAGTACGCGTCGCCTGCAGCGCTCGCATCGTTCAGCGCCAAACGCAAATCACCGAGCTTTTGCAACAGCGGTGCGCGCACGTTCTTCTCGGTAAAACCTGGCAGGTTGTCCGAGATGGCTTGCGCCGCGAGGTCCACGCGTTCGCCCTTCTCGAAAAACTTCACCGCCGTATTGAGGGCCGTGTCGTCATCGGCGTTGATCGCCACGATGCGCGTCCACGCTTCCGCTGCCGCGACGAAATCCTTGCGCTTCGTTTCATGCAACGTCGCGAGCTTCTTCTCGATGCTGATCTTCTGATCCGGATCCGGAACGCTCATCGCATCTTGTTCGAGAAGCATCGCGAGGTCGTCCCACTTCGACGCACGCTCGAGCAAACGGCGCAATTGCTCACGCGCTTGATCGTCTCCGCGATCGATCTGGCAGATCTGTTTCCAGGCGGCGATCGCGCCTTCGATGTCGCGAAGCTGCGACTCGCACATCCCCGCGATGTCCCGAAGCTGCGCTTTGCGTGTGTCGGCTGAAACCGTTTGTACCCGCGACGCGGCCATCAAAACGTCGCGCAAATCCGCGAACATACGCTTCTGTCGCAGGTGCTCTTCGACCCACGAGAGCGCTTCCGAGTTTGCCGGATCGATCTTGAGCGCTTCGCGATACTTGGCGAAAGCTTGGGGCTTGCGACCTTTTTGCGCTTCCGCCGCAGCCTCTTCGAGGAGCTGACTGACATCGCCCACAGGCGCTGCCGGCGTCGCTTGTGGAGCAGCTGCTGGGGGCGCCGCCGGAGGTTGTGGCGAAGGCGTTGCTTGCGGAACGTTTGCTGCGGACGGTTGAGATCCTGCTGCCGCAGGGGGTGTCGACGGATTTGCTGCAGGCGCTGCTGCTTGCGCTTGCGGAGGAGCTGCTGGAGCTGGGGGTTGCGCGTTGCCAACTTTCAGCCGCGCGATGTTCGCCATGAAGCCATTGGGGTTTGCTTGCAAATACGCCGCATATTGCGGTCCGAGTTCCGACGCCCGCCCGAGCAACGTCCCAAAGTGATCGGCCAACTGCATGGCGCGATCGTGCCCAGGTGATGCTCCAAGAGCCGACATCGAGTAAGACAAACCGTACTCACCGTCGTACATCTCCGCGAGCTGCACGAAGATGTTCGCCGTCTCGTCGCGTTCGTTTTGCGGAACGTTTTCACCCGCATTGATCCGTTCGAGAACACTCACGCCAACTTCTTGCGTGAGGGCAACATCGGTCGGACGCAACGTGCGCGCATTACGCAAAGCTTGTGTTGCCCCAGGCAGATCGCCTGCTCGTTTGCGAATGTCCGCTTCGTCGCGGAAAAGCGCCAATTTGCGCTCGGGATCGTCGGCAATGGCCTGTTCCATTGCGAAAAACGGGATCGCTTCGGCAAACTGATTCTGCGCTTTGTAGATCTCGCGCGCCGCATAGATGGCGTAGACATTGCGCGGATCGAGTTCGGCCACGCGACGCCAATTTTCTGCCGCGCGTTCCGGGCGCCCAAGAGCTGGCTCGCTCCACATGCGGCCGAGTTCTTCATGCAGCTTGAGCAAGACCGCGCGCACTTCGGGCTTCGCGGCCGCTGGCGTCAACGCATTGGTTTGTCGCTCATAAAGCTGCACGAGCGACGTCGCATCGCCCTTCTCGCGAAACATCTGCACGAGCCGCTCGGCCGCACGACCCATCGGATCGCGATCGACGGCGAGCATCAACGTCCGCACCGTGTTGCTCATGTCGCCCATCGCTTGCTGCCAAACGTTCGCAGCTTCGGAGAGCCAATGAGCACCGTACGCAGGATCCGGCGTCTGCGTACCGACCCGTTCGAGCACGTGCGCATAGATGCGTGGGTCCGTCTGACCTGCACGGTGCGCGTACGCGAGCGCCTCCTGATCGTGAGGGTTCGCGATGAGGCGCTGGACGACCATTTCGAGTTCGCGAGGATCCATCGTTTTCAGCGCGCGAAGGTACACGTGTCCTTCCGCGCCGTACAGCGGCGTCATGCAATGGGCTCATCGATAGAGGTTCGAAGTCGAAACGACGTCGACGTTGCTATTCACGCGCTGCAGCACCGAGCAGTCGTTGGAGTTCGCTCGCCGTTTGCGGTCGTTCACGCGGATCCTTCGCCAACGCACGCGCCACGACGTCGGAGATCCAATCGGGAATACCAGCATCCGGCACAACTTCACTTACCCGCAGCGGCACTTCGCTCACATGACGCACCATGACGCGCATCGCGTCGTCATCCATGAACGGAGCCTTGCCCGTCAGCATGACAAACAACAGCAAACCCACCGCGTAAAGATCACTTCGCCCATCGAGCGGCACACCTCGAACTTGCTCCGGTGACATGTATCTAGGCGTACCAACAGCAGAAAAAACATCCTGTTCCGGTAAAACTTCCCGGACAAACACGGCCAAACCAAAATCGACCACCGTGCCGATGACCTCGTCGTTCCCCCGACGGGCCAGATACACGTTGTTTGGCGTGAGGTCCCGATGAACGATCCCTCGATCATGCACCTCGACCAAAGCTTCGAGTACGTGCATCGCCCAGCGAACAGCTTCGTCGACGGACAAACTTCCGAGCCGCGCGAGACGTTTGCTGAGCGGTTCGCCCTCGAGCATCTCCATGGCGAGATAATGAGAAATCGCACGGGGAGAAAGTTCGTCGCCGCTCGCAAAGACAAACTCTCCGATTTCGAGTAAACGTACCGCGTGAGGCGATTTCAACGTAGCGAGCACACGCGCTTCGCACGCAATCCGTTCCCGCGCAGCGAGGTTGTCGACCGCATCGCCTCGTAAAATCTTCAACGCAACCGCCCGCTTATCGCGCAGATCAAGACTGCGATACACCGTCCCCGTTGCCCCTCGGCCAATTTTTCCGAGGACGACGTACCTTTCGGCCACTGTCAAACCGAGCAGCGGATCGCCATCTGCATGCGCAAAAACAGCTTCCGTGACGAACGCGTACCCATCACGCGGACAAACCGAAAAAGGCTCGGCTCGCGTCGCCACTCGATGACGGCAACGGGGACAAACAAAGCCGGCCGGCCGATTCACAGATCCCTCCACGATGGATCGCAACAACGCATCTATCGCAACTTGCAGTTGTACTCGCCAACCATGATGGCTGCGCGACGACAAACGACATCGAGCGATCGCTTCGAGGTCGTCATCCCAAACGTTTGTCCAAATGGAGTGCGTTCAATGCGGGTCACTTGAGCTCGGCAGCTCGGTCCTTGTTCACCACAAGCCACGGCGGCAGCCATGCGTTCCACGTCGGTATTGTCCGAAAAAACGTTGTACCCAGAAGCGATGCTGAAGCCTACACACAGGAGGAAAATGATCGTTTGGCCAGCACGCTTCATAGGACGCGCACTGTAGCAGACGCGATTCTGAAGATCGCGCGGAGATCGCGAGCTAGCTTCCTCAAAGACGCAGATGATCCTCCTTCACCCGTGTCCACATTCGACGACGATCAACATATTTTTCCCGCACGAATGCATGAAGGATCGGAGCAACGTTCGTCACTTTGTCCACAAGCCACTCGTCCACATCGATTCCATCACGCGGACGTAGATCCGGCGCGAGTAGGAAAAATCCCGGCAATTTCTCATGCGGAATCTTCAGCGCCGTAAGATCTTCCTCGAAAGCATCAACGTCGAGTCGCACGAGCCGCGCTCGTTCGAGTGCGGTTTGCATGAGGGGATGGCGAAGCACGTCGGAAAAATATCGACACGACGAACATTCACGACGCGTCGTCATGATGATCATGACCTCGCCCGATAAAGCCGCTTCGGCACGCTCCTTGGACAATTCTTCCACGAGCGAGGGCACCAACGTTCCCACGTCGACCACGATCACCAGTCCCTCTTGATGCACCGTGGTTGCCACCGGTACGACCTCGACGACCGCCAAACTTGGAACGTTTCGAGCACGTTCGGCAGAGATCACCCCGTCATTCGATTTGGCTGATGCTGCCTCGGCATCCTTCGACGACACACGATCACGAGCCTCTTTCTCGTACGCCATCGTCAATTGGGTGATCACTCCAGCCCACACACACGTCGCGGCCAAGCCGGCGATCATCCCCGTGGTCGCGAGCGTCTTGCCCGCTCGTGGGACGACCTGCACTGGCTCTTGGCGGATCACCCAGCCAAACACAATCGCTACGATCGAACCAACGGGCCCTCCAAACAAGGCCGCCGCGATAGGTACCCATACAAACCAGCCGTTTGGCAAGACAACCCCCCTCCGCCAATGGCCCCTACTTCTTCTCGCGAGATGTCACCATCCGCCCTGAAACCTTAGCGCTTTCTCACCATGCAAGCTCACATTCCGAGGAAAAACGCCGTGTTTGGTGTTCCAGACGGAAGCATTGACGAGGACTGACCCACTTTGATGAGCTGCGTGGTAGGACGATGGGACCTGCATGAACGAAACGGCCCAATCAGTCGTCATCATGGAAGCGCCAGCCGTTCGGTTGGTACGTGCAACCGTTGGTGACTGGGCGCCCTTGCAACGCGCGGTCGAGATAGCTGTTACTCCGCGACGAACGGTATTGGTTGGCAAAGCTGGAGCAAACGCGGCGCTCGTGCTGCAGGGGATTGTCGAGGGCGCACGGATGGCACTGCATGCATTGAGTGATCCTGACAAACCCCGACATTTCCGCTGTGAATTGCAGAGCGATCTCGGTGAGCGGTTTTCTTACGGCTACGATCGGCGTTTTCAGGGGTTCGACGACGATGATGACGATCCTTTTCCGCCATCTGTTCGTTGGGAAGAACGAGCCATGCGTACGGATGAAGGTCCTGTGGATCTATGGACCGTTCGCGATCGTCGCTTGACGTTCAACGATGGCAAACGCATCTCGCTGCCGTCGGGCACGGGGGCTCTCGCGATGGCGAGTGAGGGGGGCGATAACGTTCCCGTCGATATCCGGCGCATCCGTAGCTACCTCGAAAACATTCGGCATCTTGGGGCGAGCTTGACGCGCCCTTCCGAAATGATGCGTCAAGACGTGGTTCTCTCGGGACGTTCAGGCGTTTTGTGGGCTGCGCGTGGTCTTGATCCGCGTCTCGTCACGTTTGGATCGATGCTGGCTCTTTGGTTCGAGAAGTTTCCGGATCGGTACGCGCAAGTCGTGGCCCTGATGAAACGTCTGGGTAGCCATGGTGCCTTGCAGGTGAAGATTCGAGACGATTCGTCGACGAAGCAAGCGGATGTCGGACCGCAGCAACAAGCTTCGATCTCGTTTGATGGTGTGGATTTCGGGCGTTTGTCGGATGCAGTTTTGCGCCGCCTCGAGCTCGTCGTGGCGCTCGTCGATCCAAACCCCACGACCATTTTCATCGAAGAGCCAGAGACGATCGCGGTGCCGGGGATGATCAACCGATTGCTCGAGACGATCAGCGACTGCATCGATCAGAAGCAGGTCGTAATCTCGACGAAGTCTTCCGCCGTCGTCGATTGGTTCGCGCCGGAAGAACTGCGCGTGGTCGAAGGAGCGCGTGACCGGGCGAATTCGGTACGGAGCCTCGACGAAGCCGAGTTGCGAAAAGCGATCGCGCACTTGAAAAGCGGGGGCGGAACGTCAGCCCTGCTCGGTTTGGCGTAGCTGGGTTTGTCCCGTTTCAAAGCGCCGCGCAAGTCGCTGACCGTTTGTCGGGGCGAGGTTGCGCGAAGACAAACGCTTCGCGTTACGGAATGCAGGCGGCGTCGATACTGCGGAGCAGCGCGCGTTTGGTTCCCACGCCTTGGGACATCGGTTCGGTCCACATGAATCCAACCCGCGAACCCACGGCGATCGCCGACGGTTGATCCTTGGCGGGACCTGTATCCGTCATGCGAATGCCTTTCGCCGACGGAGCGCCATTGGCACCGAGTTTGACCGCAAGAACCTGACTCGAAGCAGTCCCATCTTGTCCGCTGAACACTGCGAGTGCCCCTTCGCCAAGCGGAGTCAAGACGGGCGTTTTCCCATAACCCACGACCCATGATTCTGGACCGGGATGGGCATCACCATCGAGCGCTCGGGCGATGAGTTTGTCCCCTTCAGACCATAGGGCGATCGCGCCTTTTGCTGTCGCTGCGAGCACTACGCGTCCTCGACCTTCGCCCGGCGCAGCCACAGTCATTGCTTCGCCAAGTTCCCGACCTTTCAAGTCGAAACGCGAAGCCACGATTTGATCACCTTCTTCATGCCACGCGAGTGTGTATCCGCGTTCATCCGCGATAACTGCAGGCCAGCGAGGTTTCTTCGCGTGATGCGTCGCGCCGAGTGCTTGCACGGATGGAGCGTCGGGTTGCACCGGGGCAAACAGGAACATACCAAACTGTGACTTGTCCGCGCCAAACGGAGCCACGGCGATGATCGCCCCAGACGGAGTTTCCGCCAGCGATACATGCTCGGCATCCGCGCTTCCAACTGCGCTGAGATGCTCGGTGGTCGGCATCGGAGCTGTCTCCCAACGCGGCCGGCAATATGCAAGACCTTCCGAATCAAAAAACACGAGCGTCCATCCCGGACCACTCGCGAAGAGGCGCGGTGCCATCTCGTTCGACATCCCGACACCACGAGCCCGCGCGACTTGTTTGGCATCGAGGGAGAAGCCCGCAAACGCGAGTTGAGCGCCCGGCTTACCCGGAAGCTTGATCAACCAGCCTGCAGCATACGAACCATCATGCCCGGCAAGCGAGACTTCGCCACGTTGCAGGTAGTCCGCGACTTGCGTTGTCGACGTCTTACACGTGTCGGTTTGGGCTGCGGCAATGAATCCACCAACGCCCGTCCCTTGAGGTTCGACGGGTGCAGGTGGCGCCGCAGCTGCCGACGATGCGGCCGAAGCACTAGCCGAAGGTGGAGCAGCCGAAGGTGCAGCGCTTGCAGAGGGAGCCGGAGGTGGTTTGGCGGATACAGCCGCTTGCGAGGACGACGTGGGCTTCGCCTCACCAGTCGGCT
Source organism: Polyangium sp. (in: bacteria) (assembly GCA_035437985.1). GTDB lineage: Bacteria > Myxococcota_A > Polyangia > Polyangiales > Polyangiaceae > Polyangium. The sequence goes on from DAOMZH010000265.1 coordinate 8,516, forward strand.
TCTTGTCGTTGCCGCATCCGACGAGACTCACGGCGAAAACCAAGGCTGCAGCTAGACCCACCCCTAGCCTCTCCTTGATTTTCTCCGAGCCGCCTGACGTGCCGTACGACATTCTCTATCCGTCCTCGTCAGTGCCAGTCGCGCGAACCTCGAAAAGCGAGCATCGAAGTTTAGCGGAGCAGAACTCCAACCTCGAGGCTTGCATGTTTGTCCAAACTAAACGGTGCGAAGAAAAGGACTTGAACCTTCACGAGTGTTACCCCACTGGAACCTGAATCCAGCGCGTCTGCCAATTCCGCCATCCTCGCAAGAAGACCTAGATCAACACGGTCGTCGAGAGCATTGCTGCTCGATATGAGTTGTCAACGGGGCCGTATGGATAGACCGGGCATGGCCCCTCGTGCAAGGGCGAAATGCGCTCGGGCCACGAGGTTGTGAAAATGCGGTCGTGACGAACGATTTTTCCGGGGAAATGAAGAGGATCCATCGACCGGCCCACCGCGAGCTAGATCGCCGGACGCGATCGCGGGCGTGCCGTGACCTACTCATCCTGCCGCGCGATACCATGACCGTCATTCGGAGATGATGCGTCAGGACAAACGAAACGGCTCAGCGGAATACCTTCGATTCCCAAACGCAACCTGAATCTTTGGAGCACAAACGAATTTCGCATGTCCAGCGGCAGGCATCATCGTCGGCCGCGGCAAAGGAGGTTTGTCTCGCCACTAGATGCGCGATGGGTGGGCGAAGCACGAAACGAACCTGAGCGCCTGGGGTGCAAACAGCTGTTCGCACTTCGGCAAACTGTCGAGAATTTGGCGTATCGCGGGGTCATTTGCGCCGCACACGAACGCACCCATGCCCACATAAAACCACCAAACATTGTTTTCTGCACGCGCACATGCTGTTCGGCGTGCATACGTTGGGGCTTGATTCGTCCAAGCCCTTTCAGGAGGTCTCTCTGTGCGAAAGTACGATTTCCGCTTCCTTGCTGCCGCAGCTGCCATCACTGGCGCCATGGGCCTGACCGCAACGCACGCGGACGCTGGCGGACCGGTGAACGTTATCGTCATCAAGGAGCACGGCGTTGGAAGCGCGGCTCAAGCGCAACCTTACGTCGAGAAGTTCGTCGCCATGGCTGCCAAACAAAACGGCTGGGCGGCTGGCAAGAGCGAGTACCACACGTCACGCAGCAACGCGGACGCCTTCATTTCCACCCAAAAACCCAACTACGGCATCATGTCTCTCGCCGCGTTCCTCGACTTCCGCGGCAAGTACAACCTCGAAGTCATTGGCTCCGCGCAAGTCGCTCGGGCTGGTGGACAGCAGTACCACCTCGTCAGCAAGTCCGCGTCGGACCTCGCCGGTTGCAAAGGTCAATCACTCGCCACCGATCATGCCGACGACCCCAAGTTCCTCGAGAAAGTCGTGGCCAAAGGCGCGTTCAAGCTTGGTGACTTCACGTTGACCAAGACCACGCGTCCTGTCCAGACCATCAAGAAGGTCGTTGGTGGCGACGCGACATGTGCCCTCATCGATGACGCGCAACTCGCAGAGCTCGGCAAAGTCGAAGGAGGCTCGGCCGTCAAGTCCGTGTGGGCCAGCGACAAACTCCCGCCCATGGTCGTCGTCGCGTTCCCGTCAGCTTCCAGCGACGAGAAGCGAGGGTTCCAATCGAGTCTTGGGAAACTCTGCGAAGGCGAAGCAAAATCCACCTGCACCGAGGTTGGCATCCTTTCGCTCAAGTCCGCGGGCGCCTCGGATTACGCCAGCGTCGTGGATGCGTACAACAAGTAACGCTTCCGCCTCGGTGCCAGGAGTCTTCTTTCTGGCCCGAAAGTGATATTCCTCCCCCGTGAACCGCTGGTCGGTACTGTTTTTCCTGGCCATACATGCTTCGACAGCATGTCTCGGCACTTCCAGTGGCTCGCCCCATGCCGGTGTTAGTCCTGCTCTCGTCGCAGCCAAAGAAAAGCACGACGCACTTGCCGTTGCCGATGCTCTCGAAGAGTTGATCGCCAATGGCACCGATCGCGCCGAAGATCGGCAATTCGCGTTCGACGTCGTCCGCGCCAAACCCATCGACACAGCCGAGTACACGTATGCGAGAGCCGTGGTGACAGGGCGTCTCGTTCAACAACGTGGGCTGCTTGGCGCCGAGCTCGTGGGCGAAGTCGAACACTTTGCGCGGCGCAGTCGCGAGCTGAATCCCAACTTTCGCACGGGTGCGGCAACGCGCATGCTCGGAACGCTCTACGTCATCGCGCCTCCCGCACTACTGCACCACGGTGATTCCGAAACGGGCCTCGAGCTGCTCGAAGGGCTCGTGCAAGCGCACCCGGAAGTCATCGAAAATCACCTGCGGGTTGGTGAAGCGTACATCGCGCTGGGCGATCACGAGCCGGCGACGAAGTATTTGTGCAAGTGCCAAGCCGAGCAAGCGCGCATGCGTCGCGACGATCGAATGCTGCTCGCACAACTCATGAAAGATGCTGGCAATCCCAAGTGTCCTCCGCCGGGGAGTCCGCCTGCTGACGAGTGATCCGCGAACGTTTCTTGCCGCTTCGGATCTTCGATGCGGGCGCGGGCGCGTGTTCGTGATAGCAGCGTTCCGTGGCTACTCCGTCGAAGAAGTCCTCGTCTGAAGACAAGAACGAAAGCGCACCGAGTTCGTCTCGTACGCACGATGCTCCCGCCTGGTTGCAACGCTTTTTTGCAGCCCTGTTGGCGCGGCGTTACCTCATCCTCGCGTTCTACGCGCTCATCCTTCCGCCTGCGGGATGGTTTGCCGCGCGCGTACAACAAGACAACGCCATCGATCGCATCATCTCCACGAGCAACACCGATCTCGTCAAGACACGCGAGTTCGAGAAGGTGTTCGGCTCGAGCGAATTCGCGGTGTTGTTTGCCGAGGCGGATGATCCGTACGCGCCCGCAGTGCTCGATCGGATCGATCAGCTCGAAAAAGCGATCGCCAAAATTCCCCGGGTCGAACCGAACTCGATCGTGAGTGTGTATCGGCGAGCCAAAGGCGGATTCGAGGCGACGGCGGAGACGTCGGAAGCTCTGCGCAAGTTCGCGACGGGAACGACGCTGCTCAAAGAGCAAGGGCTGGTAGGTGATGGTTTCTTGTCGATTGGCCTGGTGC
>DAOMZH010000266.1:0-8981 GCA_035437985.1 Polyangium sp. (in: bacteria)
GCCATAGGCGGCTGGTTTGGCGCGCCACCCCATTGCTGCGCTGGTGGTGCTCCGGCCATAGGTGGCTGGTTTGGCGCGCCACCCCATTGCTGCGCTGGCGGTGCTCCGCCTACTTGCGGGTTTGGCGCGCCGCCCCATTGCTGCGGTGCTCCAGGGTTTGGCCCGCCACCCCATTGCTGTGCTGGCGGTGCTCCACCCATGGGCGGCGCGCCTCCGCCACCCCATTGCTGTTGCTGCGGCTGCTGCATCGGCGCACTCGACCCCCAGCTCGACGGATCATTGTGATACGTGGGAACTCCAAAATTCGGCATACCGCCAGCTGGCGGCAATCCGGGCATTGCAGCCCCAGGATATCCAGGTCCCGCTCCCATTGCCGGTGCCCCACCCGGCGGAATGGGCCCAGAATTGCTACCCAAAATCTGATTGAAAAACCCAGGCTGCGCCGGAGCTCCAGGCATCCCCGGGGCCCCCGGAGCCCCCTGCATTCCTGGCGCTGTCGGTTGCGAAAAATGCTGATATGCCATGTACGCAAGCCCGCCCGCGGCTGCCAATCCCGCGGCCCCTGCAATCGCCGTCCCGGTCCCGATTCCCCCCAAAATCCCATCATCATCACGCCGGTAATCGTCTCGACGATCCTGATCGAAAAAACTGCGGTCGTGATCGCGCCGATGGCGCGAATGACGTACGCCACCACTGCCCATGCCATCCGAAATCAAAGCGCCCAAGATTTTCGTTGCGTCGAACATACGCAGCATGTTTGCAGAGGTCCGGGGCATTTTGCAAGCCTCGAATCAGGCCCTCGACGACTTGCATGCTCATTCGGCTTTCGCTACCGTGGCCGCGTGATCAAGTCTGCTGCAAAAGAACGCGTCGATGTCGTCATCGTCGGAGCTGGAGTCATTGGAGCAAGCGTCGCCTATCACCTCGCCAAGCGTGGCGCTGGATCGATTTTGGTGGTCGAGAAAGAATCCTCCCCAGGACGCGGGAGCACGAGACGCGCCACTGGGGGCTATCGAGCGCAATACAGCAGCGAGATCAATGTCCGTTTGTCATTGCTCGCGCGCGACGCTTTGCTCCGTTTTTCCAAAGAAACCGGCATCGATCCTGGTTATCGACCCGTGGGTTATTTGTGGATCGCCTCGAGTCCCGAAGAATACGACGATTTGATTCGAGCTCAAAGCATTCAACGAAACGCGGGACTCGAAGAATCGTTTATTTTTGACCCCCAGCAAGTCCTCGAGAAAAACCCCTTCGTCGATCCGCAAGGGATCGTCGGGGGTGCGTTTTGCCAAACCGATGGTTTCATTCGGCCGCTGGATATTTTGCGCGGTTATCTGGAATCCGCGTTACGTCTTGGCGTACGCTTCATGTTCGACACGACAATCTCCAGTTTCAACCGAACCTCGACCGGCCACATTCATACGCTTTTCAGCGAAAACGGTTTGACCATCGAAACCCGCGCGGTCGTCGATGCCGCTGGCGCCTGGGCCCAGAACATAAGTCAGCTCGCGGGAATCAATCTGCCCGTCGTACCCTTGCGGCGCCAAGTCGCCCTGACCGAACCTTGCTCGCTTTTGCCCGACGATATGCCCCTCACGATTTTCATGTCCGATGGGTTTCACCTGCGCGTACGCGACGGGCGCGTCATGCTCCTGCGCCCTACCCCGGGTCATTCCGATGATCCGTTCGACACGCGCGTTGAAACAACCTGGCTCGACGAAACGCTGGCGATCGCCAAACGCCGCATTCCCTGTTTGGCGCATGTCCGCATCGATCCAGAACTCTGCTGGGCAGGTTTGTACGAAATGAGCCCAGACAAACACGCTCTCCTCGGACCTGCCCCTGGTTGTCCGAATCTTTATTTCGTCAATGGTTCGTCGGGGCATGGCGTCATGCATTCTCCAGCCCTCGGTTTATTACTCGCCGAAATGATCGTCGACGGCAACGCATCATCCCTAGACGTATCTTCCTTGCGCCCAACACGTTTCGCCGAAGGAAAACCCATCGTCTGCTCAGATCGACTTTGATCGCGGTAACGCCGCGAAAATGCCCAGCCCCGGTTCGTCCGGAAGCTCGTACCTTGGCCCATCCGCGATGTACCCGCGCCCCGCATACGGGTCCTCGGCCAATAACCATGCAGTATCGAGGTCGACGTATTCGACACCTCCCAGGGCCGCAGCGACATGCGCGCCTGCCGTCATCCCCAAACGGGTTTCGACCATACCGCCCATCATCAGCGGCATGCCGCGTTCTTTTGCTAATCGACCAATGGCCAAACAACCCAGCGGACCACCTGATTTCACCAGCTTCAAATTGACTCCATCGGCAGCTCGCGTCGTAATGACCCGCTCGAGGTCCTCCACGTACTTCACGGATTCGTCGGCAATGATTGGAACGTCCAGCGCTGCAGTGACGAGCGCCATGGCTTCCAAATCATTCGCCGCGCATGGCTGTTCATAACATTCGACCACCAGATCTTGCGCTTGAATGGCCCGCACGAGGCGAATGGCCTCCGCCGCGGTAAAACCTGCGTTCGCATCAATCCGAAATCGAGCTCGCGGCACTGCTTTTTGAATGGCTAGTAATGCGGCAATGTCCGAATCCAGATCCTTGCCGACTTTCACCTTGAAATGCGTAAACCCTCGAGCCGCCCAAGCTCGCGCCCCTTCCGCCATTTGCCGAGGCTCGGCAATGGGAATCGTCATATCGGTTTCGAGCGTACGTGTCGACCCCCCTATGGTCCCGCCAAGCAAGGTACGTAAAGGCAAACCTTCGAGGCGGGCCCACGCATCGCACAAGGCTGTTTCCAATGCAGCACGAGCGACCGGCGACGACGGAAATGCGGCATCGAGGGTCTTGGTGAGTTCTCCAAGTGCTTGCAAGTCGAGGGGCGTTTTTCCGTCCACTTTTGGGAGATGAATCTGCGTCCCGGACAAACACGATTGGGCCGCTTCGAGCGCTGCCAATACTTCGGGCTGATCCTCGACCGTCACTGGCCAGAGCGCTGCTCCTTCGCCAAGTCCCCACGTAGTTTGTCCTGACGACTCGGCGCGCAAAGTGATTTTTACTTGCGCCGCCCGCGTGACGTCCACGCGTCCCGTTGCAATCACGAACGGTTCGAGCAGCGGAATCGATAGCGGCACGATTTCAACGTGGACGATACGATGGATATTGAACGACATGGGCGCGGGAACATAGCGCACGGGGGCGGGCGGGCAACGTCGATCGAGTTGCTTTGTCATCAATCGGCGCCGTGCCAAACGGATGCATTTCGGAAGACACGCGATAACGACTCCGTGTATCATCGCGACATGTCCACACCGCTTCATCCATTGCCCGAAGGTTCGGCCTATGCTGATTTGCCCGAACCGCTCCGGGAAACGATCATTCGTTCGTTCGTCGATCGCGTGGCCGGTGAACCGGGAGCGCACGACAATTTGATGTTCGGATTTCGCGATCCGCCTCCAAAAACGCCCTGGGAGGCCCTCGACAACTTGGGCCTCATGGCTGTGAATCTGCTCCTGCAACTGTATGAACGTATCGAAGGCATCGATGCGTCGGGAGAAACCTGGAAGCAGATTCGTTGGATCCGCAATCAATGGTGGGGGGGAAGTGCCGGCATCAAAGTCGCCTATTGGAATCCCGCGCAGATGCGCTTTTGCCTCGATGGTTTGTTATCGGGACGGCATGGTAACCGAGTTGCGCGCGACAAATACGTCGGCTCACTCGATCATCAATTAAAACCGGCGTACATGCTCCTGCCAAGAGCCATCGATCCTCGGGCGGAGCCCCCGGATGCCGATACGTGGCGCGAGGTGGACAAACCCATGAAAACTGCGGTGCATTTTTGCGTCGGCAAAGGTGATTTGCGGGGGCCGGAAACGATAGCTGAACGTCCGGTGCAACTCGACGACATTCATTTGGATTGGTCCTCGCCGGTCGAAGGGATCGAGCCAGATACGGGCCGGTGCAACTATTTGGAATTGTGGGAAGGCTCCTTGGAACATTGGGTACAAGCGCATTTTGGACGGGAAGCGCCGGTCTTTACATTCGAACAGATCGAAAAAGACGTCGCCAAAGCGCGAGAAACGTTGCAAAAATCCAATCGAGCCGCGGATTTGCTCCGCATCGATACGTTTGCGAAAGAATGGGATCGCGTCAAACCCAAACTCGCTGTACGCGGAAAAACTGGTTACGACGAATCGGTCAAACATTACGAAAAATTGCAGCACATGCTCCAAAGCATCGGCCTGTATAGCAGCGCGGAGAAGTCCTGACTCGACTGGTATTGCTCCTCTTGGCCGGCTCTTCCACGGCCTGCGTCAGCTCGGTGTACCCACGTCCGGCGGATACCACCCCGAAGCATCATTGGGCTGTGGAAGCGGGCATGTCCCTCGGGGCGGTCAGTGCCGATGAAGCCCATGTTCGAGATCCGGCTGGTAAAACCAAAACATTTTGGGGGGCCGGTGGAAACATCGACGAAATTGGCGGCCCGATGCCCATGTTCATACCAGAAATCACTGGACGGTTTGGCTTGACCGAACGATTCGAAATCGCCGCGATGGCCGGACCCTTGCGTTTTGCCGGAGAAACTCGCTTCGGCATCCTGGCCCAACGACGAAAGGCCCCGATATCGTTGGCTCTTGCGTTCGCCGGCGGGTATCAGCCCTTCTTTAATCGAACTGGACCGTGGCTCCGCACAGGAATCGATTTGAGTCGACAAACGGGGCACTTGATCGTCATGACCAACCTGTATGTGACCTATGGCCACGAGGCGCATGCATTCGCGCTTGGTTTGCCTCCGCGACCGGAAGATTCCTTGACGACGGATGGTGCAGCTCAGCACGCGCAAGTAGCCCAACGAGAAATGCGGTTTCTGCCCAGTTTGGCCATTGGAACACCCGTCTCTTCGGGATATGCCATGGTTGGATTGGTTCCTTGGTTCGTCGTCAAGGCCTGGCCGCCGAACCACTTGCATTGCGACGGCTGTTTGACAGGATATCGCGTGAACGATTTTCGAGAATCGTTTGGCGTGAGTTTGGTGGTGGGCGGAGCGTTTCGGCGGGGCTTTTAGAAGAATCGAGGCGCAGCGCAAAAAAGGGCCGCGCCTCGATGACGGAATATCTCAGCGACGACGACGGCGCAAAACGCCGAGACCGAGCAGACCGAGCAAACCGAAGGGAACGTTGTTGCTATCGACCGGCGTCGAGGAAGCCGTGCACAGAATGCCACCACCTTCGACGATCACCGGCTCAGGCGTGCACGTTTGCGTTTCGGGCGTGCATGTGCCCGTACCGCATTCGGTGTCTTGCGTGCATTGAACGCACTTGAACTGGCTCTCGTCGCAAACGAGGCCTTCGCCGCAGTGGCTGTCCTGCGTGCACATGACGCAAGCGCCCGAGGGTTCGTCGCAGTGCAACCCGATGGGGCAATCTGCATCGGAGCGGCAACCGGGGATCATGACGCAAGCATGAGGCATTGCCGTCGTGTCACAGGTCTCGCCCATCGGACAATCGGCGTCCTTGTTGCAGACGCATTGATTGGTCGTCGTGTCACAGTTCGTGCTGCCGCATTCGGCGCCATCCGTGCACGTCTCGCCCAATTCCTTGCTGCACAATGCATCGCAACCGTCGCCAGGCATCGTATTGCCGTCGTCGCAGCCTTCATTGGCTTCGAGGACGCCGTTACCACAACCCGCCATGACGCAGGCATTCGGATCGGCCGTCGTATTGCACAATTCGCCCGTGGCGCAATCGACGTCTTGATCGCACACGCACACGCTCATGTCGCACAAGCCGCTCGCGCAAGATGTGCTGGTCGTGCAAGCTTCGCCGAGTTCGATCAAGCAGGCGCTGTTGCAGCCGTCGCCAGCCGCAGTGTTGCCATCATCGCAGCCTTCATTTGCATCGACCTTACCATCGCCACACGTCAGCGAAACGCAGACGTTTGGATTCGGCGTCGTATTGCACGTCGTTCCGCTTGGACAATCAGTATCTTGATCGCAAGCACAGACATCGCCATCAGCGTCGCAGAATCCGCTCTCGCAATCAGGCGACGTCGCATTGCAGGTTTGTCCAAGCTCGAGCAAACAGTTCGCATTGCAACCGTCGCCCGCCGTCGTATTCCCGTCGTCGCAACCTTCGTTGGTCTCGACAACCGAGTTTCCGCAACCCGCGTCCACGCAGACGTTCGGAGACGCGGTCGTATTGCAAACCTGACCGGTCGGACAATCGGCATCGGCATCGCAAGCGCAGGTGTTATCCGTCGGATCGCAGAATCCGCTGGCGCACGTCGACGAACCACCAGGGCACGAAAGGCCAATTTCCAACAAGCACGCGGCATTGCAGCCGTCGTTGCCCGTCATATTGCCATCGTCGCAGCCTTCGCCCATTTCTACGACACCATTGCCACAACCCTTGTCGACGCACTTATGCGGGCTCGCCAGGAGATTACACAATTGCATCGTGGGACAATCCGCGTCGTCATCGCAGGCGCATTCCGTACCCACCGGGTCGCAATACCCGCTAGCGCAGGTCATCGACCCACCTGGACACACTTGGCCGATTTCCAACAAGCACATGGTGTTGCAGCCGTCGCCGCTCGTCATGTTGTTGTCGTCGCAGCCTTCCATGGCCTCGAGAACGCCATTGCCACAACCGGCAACGACGCAAATGTTCGGATTTGCGGAGAGTTTGCAGACGGGTGTTCCAGCCGGACAATCGAGATTTTCGTCGCAAACACAGCTATTGTCCATCGGATCGCACGAAGTGCTCGCGCATTGATCAGACGTCGAGCAAGCTTCACCAAGCTCGCGCAAGCACGCGCTATTGCAGCCGTCTCCGTTCATCGTATTGCCATCGTCGCAACCTTCGTTGGCTTCGACGACCTGATTGCCACAACCCGGCATCACGCACACGTTTGGATCTGCCTGGACGTTGCACAATTGGAATCCGGGACAATCGACGTCCGTATCGCATGCGCAAATCATCAGGTCGCAGAAACCGCTCGCACACACGTTGCCCATGGTGCAAGTTTGTCCGAGCTCCTTCAAGCATTGCGAATTGCAACCGTCACCCGGCGTCGTATTGCCATCATCGCAACCTTCGCCCGCGTTAATCATACCATTGCCACAACCAACGGTAACGCATTGATGGGGCATGAGCGTCAGGTTGCACGTCTGGTTGGCACCGCAATCGTTGTCACCGTCGCAGATGCATTGATTGACCATCGGATCGCAGAAGCCGCTCGCACATGAAGGCGAGGTCATACAGCCTTGCAACAGCTCGATTTTGCATGCGCTGTTGCAGCCGTCGCCGTTCGTCGTATTGCCGTCATCGCAACCTTCATTCGTTTCGACGACGCTATTGCCACATCCCGGAGCAACACAGGCATTCGGTGTCGCCAGGACATTGCACACATTGGGCATGGGACAATCGGCATTCTGATCGCAAGCACACGTGCTGGCATCAGGATCGCAGAAACCGCTCGCGCAAACCATATCGGCCACGCAGGTTTGTCCGAGTTCCTTGAGGCACATCGCATTGCAACCGTCGCCGGGCATCGTATTGCCGTCGTCGCAACCTTCACCCACATCGATCACGTTGTTGCCGCATCCCGGCATGACGCAGACATTCGGGTTTGGCCCCGTTGCACATACCTGCCCCATTGCGCAATCGGCGTCCGCATCGCAAGCACAGATATTGCCCGTTGGATCGCAATACCCGCTGGCGCACGACGGGCTCATGCCCGCACAAGGGCGCCCGAGTTCAAGGAGACAAACGCTGTTGCAACCGTCGCCATTCGTGCGATTGCCGTCATCACAACCTTCCGCGGCACCCTGTTGACCATCGCCACAAACCGCACAGCCAAGAGGTCCGCAAGCAATCGGATCCGTGAAGATCGTATTCAGCGGGCCGCACCCACTGCCCCCAGGAGGCGTTCCCGTGCAATCGGTACCGATATTCGTCCCGTTATTGGCCGAACCGCAATAGTAGTTTGCAGGATTGGCCGGGTTGAACCCCGCCATCAGCGCTGGCGCGAGTTCGATCGCCCAATCCATGAAGTAATCGTCGTCAATATTCCCATTGTTGCCAAATGCCCCCGGGGTGATTCGAACGACCTCGGCGTGACCTACGGCCATCGTCAGTGGAGCGCCGACCGTCGTAACCGCGGGCATATCCGGAGCATCAGCCGGACTGTTCGGCGTCGCAGTCATCGTATTCTTGTAGAAATAGATAGTGTCCGGATTGTTGACGCCATCGACGATCGTCGAATACTCGTACGTCGTCAAATCACTGTCCGTATTGATGAGACAACCCCACCCAAAGGGACCGATGTTCGTCGCATTTTGGAGCGGATCGACGTCGAGACGCAGCCGGAAGTAGAGGTGCGTCGCGTCGGATGCGACGTACAGCGCAGGATGCATTGCGTCGCCAACCATATCGCGAGCACCCGCTGCATCACCTTCGATATCGCTAAGCGGTAAACCACCATTACGCGCAATCACCCACCCAGGGTTTGGCGCGGGAAACGTAAATGTCGACGGAGTGGCCCGAACATCATTACCCCCGGTAACACCAGCGACCAGGCCCGCGGCAGCGAGAAGTCGGATTGCCCAGTTGCGCTTTCGCAACTTTGAAAATGGTTTCTTGAACGAATGCACTTGACACCTCCATGGGTGTTTAAAAAAGAAAGTGGCTCCTGATGAGACGCTTCGAGGGCGTCCAACCAATCGAATGATTGGCTGAACACCCTCAAAGGAACCGGCTCAGGATGTTACTACTACTTCTTGGTCGGTGTGGGAGCCTTTGCAGGCGCAGGCGCTTTTGCCGGGGCAGGCGCAGGCTTCGCAGGCGCCGGGGCGGGTTTGGCAGGTGCCGGAGCAGGCTTCGGAGCCGCGGGGGCGGGCTTCGCAGGCGCCGGAGCGGGCTTTGCATCACCAGGCTTTGCATCACCAGGCTTTGCATCACCAGGCTTTGCAT
>DAOMZH010000266.1:9081-11660 GCA_035437985.1 Polyangium sp. (in: bacteria)
CACCAGGCTTTGCATCACCAGGCTTTGCATCACCAGGCTTTGCATCACCAGGCTTCGGCAGCGAGCTCTTGGGCACCTTTTCAATGATGACGAATTGCACGCGGCGATTCTTTTGACGACCCTCTTCCGTCGCATTGTCGCCAATGGGTTTCTCCGGACCATACCCTTGCGTCAAGAGCCGCCCCTCGTCGATGCCACGCTTGACGAGCGCCTTCTTCACGCTTTCAGCACGTGCTGCGGAGAGCTTCTTGTTGAGGAACGCAGAGCCCTTGGCGTCCGTGTGCCCTTGCACCTCGATCTTCAAGAGTTCCGGGTGCTCCTTGAACACGCCCGCAACCTCGTCGAGCAACGGGTCGGAAATGGTCTTGATCGTCGCCTTCGCCGTGTCGAATTGCACCTGCTGCAAGATGACGACTTCGGTCTCCGTCACGCGGACGGACACTGGACAACCATGCTTGGTTGCGTCGGTCAAGTCCGGCTTGCCCTTCTCGTTCGGACAAGCGTCCTTGTCGTCGCGAATTCCGTCGCCGTCCGTATCCGGCGGACAACCGTTTGTCGCGGGATCCGTCGTCTTGATGCCCTTGATATCGATGCAGGCATCTTCCGGATCGATGATGCCGTCACCATCGCGATCAGGCGGACAACCATTCTTCGCGGGGTCCGGATCCTTGACGCCTGGCACGTCCACACACGCATCCTGCGGGTCGATGATGCCGTCGCCATCCTTGTCCGGCGGACAGCCGTGCTTCTTCGGATCCGGATCCGCAACGCCCGGCACGTCCACACATGCATCCTTCGCATCGATAATGCCATCGCCGTCTCGATCCGGCGGACAGCCATGCTTCTTCGGATCCGGATCCGCAACACCAGGCACTTCGACGCATGCATCCTGCGGATCGATGATCCCGTCGCCATCGGTATCCTTTGGCTTCGGCGGAGGCGGCGGCACGGCCTTCTTCATCAACGGCGAATACTGCACGGTGCCAAGCACGCGGAACTGCGGCGTACCAATACCCGCGGCAAGACCAGGACCACCGGCTACGCCAGCTTCGAAGTTTTCCAAGAATCGGTAACGCGCATCGAGCAGCACTTCGAGGTTTGTCGCGCGATTGAAGGGCGTATCATTGACGTTATCCAAGACAAACCCAGCCGCGACCTCGGGCCCGATTTGCAGATTTCCGCCAGCGAGCAACACGCCGCCACCTAGGCCCACGTGCAACGTCGTTCCTTGTGCGGTCCCCGTCGGACCACCGAATACCACGGCCCGACGAAGATCCGGCCCGACGTCGAATGCCCACACGAAGCTATCTTTCACGCGACCGCCAGCAATCACTTGCGGCAACCCACGCACGCCTTCACCCACGAACGAACCGGCGTCCGAATTGCCCGTCGGCATCCAAACGTATCCGCCCACGGCCAATTGGAATGGATCCCAATACGAGCCAATGAGCGACACACGCGCGCCAACCCGCAAATCACCACCCGCCAACCCATCGGGCGATTTGAAGTTGAAACCCGCAAACGAAGGATCCCCACCAGCTTGGTACAGCGCCAGCGGGTAGGACAAGTTGATCCCAATGCGGTTTGCAATGGCAAACCCTACGTTGATGTGGACGAACAGCTGATCGCTAACGATCGCGCCTACCTTGGTCCCATCACCTTGTTTGAGGGCCAACGGGTTGCGGGCATAGTCGAAAACCAGCGACGCGCTTGGTTTCAAATGCCCCGCAACGTAGGGAGACTGAACTCCGAACATTCGATCGCCGGCAGGTGCCGGGGTAAAACGATTCAGAGCCAAACCCGGAGAAACTGGCGCTTCCTGGGCCAGGGCCTCCGTCGCGGTCAAACTCGCCAACGCAAGCACGCAGGTCGCTGCCATCGAGCGTCGAATCGAGCGGTGATAGAACGAGCCTTTTCCCCTACGCATTTGAATCACGATCCACTCCTGAAGCGGCACCTAGACCAGGCGATACACAGCCCTTCCCCCCAGCGCGGAAGAGACGAGCCAGTTCGATGCACAAAGCACATCATCGCCTAGGTGCTCGCGAGGGGGCAAGAAAATTTGCGGTATTTTTTGGTGAGTGTGTAGCTAGGGCAAACATGCGAAGAATACCGCTCACTTGAACCACCAAAGAACAGACGTTCAGCAAAGCCCTGCTTTCTAAGCTCAGCGAGAACGATTACATGGCGCACCTCGCGACTCGTCGCGCGGCGCGTTCTCAAAGACAAACTTGCGGCGGCGATGATCGCAGCTCCATGAAGCGCATCCTTGGTCCGCTTCTTGAACTAAATCGCCAAGACAAACTCGATGATTACGTTTGGCCTGGGCCAAGCAATCTGCTTGTCGTGAATTGGCTCGAGGTGGGCGAGCGTCGGTGGTCGTGCACGATGCACCCGGGGTATATGCACCCCGGGCGATCCTATGTGAACGAACGATTTTGAGGGGGGCTTACTTCTTGGTCGGCGCAGGAGCCTTCGCAGGCGCGGGAGCTTTCGCGGGCGCCGGGGTGGCTGGGGCCTTTGCGGGCGCGGGGGCCTTTGCCGGAGCCTTCTTGGCCGGAGCCTTCTTGGCGGGGGCC
>DAOMZH010000267.1:0-11633 GCA_035437985.1 Polyangium sp. (in: bacteria)
ATTGGCATCACGAACCAACGCGAGACGACCGTCGTTTGGGACCGTGCATCCAGCAAACCCATTCACAAAGCCATCGTTTGGCAAGACAGACGAACCAACGAAATCTGCGCCAAATTGCGCGCTGATGGGCACGAACCTGCCGTCAAGAAAACTACGGGCCTCGTCCTCGATCCGTACTTCAGCGGCACCAAGGTCGCGTGGCTCCTCGACAACGTCGAAGGTGCTCGCGCTCGCGCCAACGCAGGTGAGCTCGCGTTCGGCACCATCGATAGCTACCTCGTGTGGCGTTTGTCCGGAGGTACCGTTCACGCAACGGACGTGACAAACGCGTCGCGTACGCTGCTGATGAGCCTCGACTCACTCGACTGGGACGACGCGATGCTCGAGCTCATCGGCGTTCCGCGCCGCGTACTTCCCAAGATCGTCGACTCGGCAACACGTATCGCCACGACGAAAGGTTTTCCGCATCTTCCTGACGGCACACCGATCACGGGCATTGCTGGTGATCAACAAGCGGCACTTTTTGGACAAGCGTGTTTCGGCGTGGGTGACGCGAAGTGCACCTACGGCACCGGAGCGTTTGTCCTGGTCAACACAGGAAATCGCGCGATTGCCAGCCGTTTTGGATTGCTCACGACCGTTGGTTGGAAAGTCGGGAGCGACGTCGTCTTCGCGCTCGAAGGCAGTTCGTTCATCGCGGGAGCCGCCGTGCAATGGCTTCGTGATGGTCTTGGGATCATCAAGAACGCCGCCGACATCGAAGCTCTTGCCCGCACCGTTGAAGCGAGTGACGGTGTGATGTTTGTCCCGGCACTTTCGGGTCTTGGAGCTCCGTATTGGGACGCCGATGCTCGGGGCGTCGTTTGTGGCATCACGCGGGGGACGACTGCTGCACATCTCGCTCG
The DNA here is from genome assembly GCA_035437985.1 of Polyangium sp. (in: bacteria). Lineage (GTDB taxonomy): Bacteria > Myxococcota_A > Polyangia > Polyangiales > Polyangiaceae > Polyangium. The sequence continues at coordinate 906 of DAOMZH010000267.1, forward strand.
CGCAACGCTGGAAGGCATCGCGTTTCAAGTGACCGATTTGCTCCGCGCCATGGGTGATGACCTGGGCAAACCGTTGGCTCGTATGCGGGTCGATGGTGGCGCCGCGAAAAACGATCTGCTCATGCAGTACCAAGCTGATTTCGCCGCAACGACCATCGAGCGACCCATGGAACTCGAATCAACGGCGCGCGGAGCAGCCATGCTTGCCGGCGTCGGGGCAGGGTTGTTTGCCGGCGTGCAAGACGCCGCGTGCATGTCCAAAGTCGAGCGCACGTTCGAGGTCCGCATGAACGCCGGCGAACGCGACGAACACCTCGGCCGCTGGAGCGATGCCGTCGGTCGGACGCGTTCGGTGCGTGCTTGACCCTTGACGACGGATGCCGGTCGGACGAACCCAAGGAAAGGGGAGGTTCGTCATGTCGAGCGAGCATTTCCCATCCGAACCTGCTACCTGCGGGATCCTGAGTTTCCCGAACTCGAACCTGAGCATCCGGGGCGTCCGGAACGATTCTTGATGCCCGACAAAAAGCACGAGCTGCACACGGGGGCATGCTTCCGGCGCGGGGAACAGGCACTATGCTGGGAGAGTTCGGCCCATATAAGCAGCACAAAAGCGTAAAATTCTATGACGACGGAGAACTCTCGTTCCCAATCTCAATTGGTTCCTCTTCCGCGCCCGGCTCGACCGTCACAACGTCGGGTCCTCGCACTTGAAGAGGAAGACATGCCAAAGCCCGAAAATGCGCCTGCCGCGGGGGGTCCTTACCGCGACATTCCAGTCGACTGGGAAGCGCTCGAAGACGCTTTCGAGAACAACGCTCCCGAAGTTCATTCGTACCTTCATCTCGTAGCCGGTGATGTGTTGCGAGTCGTCGATGGTGTGGCTGACCCGCAGATGCACGCGCGCATCGCTGCCGATCCAACGTATTTGCGGATCGATCCGGTGAGTTCGCGTGAGCAATACCGTTGGATGGAGCGATTCATCCCGATGGTTGAAAACCCCGAGCTCGCGGACAAACTCACGCAAGCGATCGACGGCAAGGGGGCGTTTCGGCGGTTCAAAGATGTTTTGATGGCGTACGGTCCCGAGCGAGAGCGCTGGTTCTCGTTCCGCAGCGAACGCCTGCGCATCTTCATGGAAGCGTGGCTCAATGCTCATGCCCTCAACCCCGTTCCGCGACCGGTGTGGGTTCCAGAAATCCCGCCAAAGTCCGAAACGTCGGCAACTCCACCAGCTCCCGAACCCGCTCGCGAGACGCGCGAAGAAGCTCCGCCGCGCGAGGTTCGTCGCGGCAAGAGTGTCGAGACGCTCCGGAAAAACCTACGCGACATCATTGATGCGCTGGGTCCTCGGGACCTCGACACGCTCACCGCATTTGCCGAATTCCTCAAAGCTCGACGCGCTGCTCGTTCGTTCTCGCATCACTACGAACACTCGTTGCCGCATGCCGACGATGACGCCGCTCCAGCATCGCAAGAGATCGTCGGCGGTGAAGTCCGCACCGGATCTACTTGAGACCACGTCCTGCGATTTCTACGCTCGCTTCGCGCGCTAACAAGCGCGCGAAGTGAGGTTTTGTTTACGATGGGGGGCTCGCCGTTGGGTCTCACAATCTCTTTGGCTTCGCCAAAGAGACTGACCCAACGGCTCTGCCCCCCATACCCCCCAAGATCGAGTTGTGACCTTTCTCAACGCGATCGCACGAGCGTGACCACGACCCGCGAGCGAGCTGTTTGGTAATACGTCGCGATCGCTTCGCCAAGTCGTTGCGCAACCACCCAACGTCCAAGTGCTAGCGACACCTTGTCGTAAGGTTGTCCGGAAAAAGGGGTCGCTCCAGGCGTTGCCAAAAGCGCACGAAGCTCCGGCTCACTCGGCTGAAGCATCGGTGCGACCATGCGATCGAGGTACAAACTCGCGCGAGCTTGCCGACGAAGCATCGCGTCGATCTCATCCGAAGCAATGCCTTCTGCCTTCGCTGCCGCGAGAAGTTTGTCTCGTCCACGAACCCGTTGTTCGAGCACCGCCCGAGCACTCTCGGCTCGTGTCGCGATCTCATCCGAAGTCGGCGTTGGTAAAACGGGCAGATTCGACAACAGCGTTTCCGCAATGTGGCGTTCGAGCGCTGCACGAATGTGTCGATCCGTGTAGGGCGCAGCGTCGAGGTCTGGATCGGCGAGCGCCGCGATTCGGGCTTCGAACGCGAGTTCTCGCTCGAAGATGAATTGCGGTTTTTCCACGCCACCTGTTTCCGGCGCGTGCCAGCGAACCGCAACCCGATCGACCAAGACCGCACGTGGTGCATTCTCGGCACGTACGGACGAACCACCGAGCAACAGCGCGCCGAGGAGCAGCCAGGTCGAAAGACGCATCGAGCTGCAAATATACTCGGCTCGGCGAACTGGCGACTGCGCTAGCGTAAAGATCATGGCCAGCAGCGTTTCGCCCACGCGCTCTCGTCTCCCTGTCGTCACGTTGTGTGTCGCGCTAGCGGCCGTCATCTCGATGTTTCTGCCTGCGCGTGCGGAAGACGTGCCTCGAGGTGGTGAGCATCGCGATGTGCGGATCGGGCTCGTGTTCGATGTGGGTGGGCGTGGGGACAAGAGCTTCAACGATGCGGCGTATGAAGGTTTGTCTCGGGCAGCGCGCGAGTTGGGGGTGACGACCGAGGTGCTCGAACCGAGTGGTGCCGAGGATCGTGAAGCGGCCATGCGGCTTTTCGCGGCGCGTGGATTCGACCTCGTGATTGGTGTGGGTTTCATCTTCTCGACCGACGTGAACGTCGTGGCGAAAGCCTTTCCAAAAACGCCATTTGCATGCATCGACTATGCGCCGCCTTTTGATGGTTCGCCCATGCCCGAGAACGTGAGGGGACTTCGTTTTCGGGAAGAAGAAGGATCGTTTCTAGTTGGAGCGGTTGCCGGTTCCATCACCAAGACAAACCATGTTGGATTCGTCGGCGGCATGGACATTCCGCTCATTCGCAAATTCGAGGCTGGATATCGCGCCGGGGTGCACGAGGTTTGTCCAACCTGTACCGTGCATGCGGGTTACGCCGGGACGACGCCTGATGCTTTTCGTGATCCGGTCAAAGGCAAAGCCTTGGCAAATAGCCAGATCGCTGCGAGTGCGGACGTCATCTACCACGCGTCGGGAACGACCGGTCACGGGGTGTTCGAAGCCGCGCGCGACATGGGTGTGCGAGCTATCGGGGTCGATGCGGATCAATACGACGAGATGGTCGGCACGATCGTCACGAGCATGATCAAGCGCGGAGATGTCGCGGTGTTCGACACGATTCGTGCCGTCGTGGACAAACGTTTTTCCGGGGGTTTGACCTCGTTCGGATTGGCCGAAGAGGGAGTGGGATACGTCGACAAGGGACCTCATGCCGTAGCGATTCCGGACGAGGTGAAGCAACGCGTTTCCGAGCTTGCGCAACGCGTGGTGAAAGGCGAGATCAAGGTGCCCGATCACTTGTGATCGGACGAGACGAACTCACCACTTCACGAGAACTTTTGGCGGGGTGATTTCGACGCGCAGGTTGTTCACGTCGAGCAGCACATCGAGGTACGCGCTGCCGGGTTTGGTGATGTCGACGGCGGGACCCTTCGTTTCCACGCGAGGCACCAGCGATTCGGGGGTCACCGCATTCACGTCTTCGTTCGAGCCCACCAACTTCACCTTTACGGTGGGCGGTGTCGTCACTGCGCGCGTGATCCCGACGACTTCGACCCGCAGGTTGGCAAATTCTTTCTTCGACAACTCGCGCGCAATGTCCACGGTCGCCATGACCGAGTCGACGTCGTACGTCACGAGGCGCGGTGGTTTGTCCAAGGGTAACGGCCTGCGGTACACCCCTTCGGTCAAACCCGTCACGTCAAAAGGTGCTGATCGAGCGTATTGAATGTTGTCGATGACCGTTCGTGGGCCTCGAGCTTCCACGTTCACGGGCTCGGAACGGATGACTCCTTTGACTGCAAACGATGGCGCAGGTTCGCCCGTACGGGTGATCTGAATGGGGATCGTGTGAGTAACGACGTCGTCCCAACGAATCTCGATCGAAGGAGGATTGATCTCGGCCACCGTCAAACCCGCGGGCGTTCGAAACATGCTGGGATCGAGATCGATGTTCGTCTCGCGACCGCTGCGCATGTTCAAGTTGAGCGTGCCGAGATCGTCGCTGCGCAGATCATCGAGCTGGGTGCGACTGCCTCGCAGCGTGACTTTCACCTCGTTCGGGATTTGCGTCATGATCTGCCGATTCGCGCTTTCCGGCGGCATGATCGTCACGATGCTGACCGACACGGTGCGCTCGGCATTCTCGGCGCCGTGAATGAAGGCGTAGATGCCCAACGCGCACAGTAACGAGAGGACCTTGAGGCCGACGTTGTCGAGAAACGCGCCTCGTACCGATTCGCGAAACCCACCTTTGGCCGTCATGATTCATCTCCGGGCGGTGGGCGAGGCACGTCATCAGGGATGCGAGACGATGTTCCACCCGGCAAAGTGACCGGAGCGCGATCGGAAGACGATGCTGAACGATCCGAAGACGGCGGTGGGGGTGGGACAGACTCTTTGGGCACAAACGAACTCGTGGGGATCGGCCGCGGCGTCGTCGTGGCTGAAGACGACGAGTCGCTGGTCATGGACGCGCGGGGCATAGCCGAAGACATCGGGCCCATGCGGGCTGTTGTTGGAGCTGGGAGTCGGGGCGTTGTTGGGGGCGGAGTCGTCGCCGGCGTCGTCGGTATCGAAGGTGCCCGCGTTGGGGGCATCGAAGGAAGGCGCGTCGGCGGCGATGAACCCGTCGAGGACAACGTGGTCGTGCCCGGCATTTTGCGCGTCGAGGGAACTGGTTGTTTCTTGCGCGAAGCTCGACCGAATTGACCAAGCAACATCGTCCGCAACGCTTGTCCATCGAGATTCAAGACGATGTTGCCGCTGAAGCAGCAGCTGATCGTTCCGCGCTCTTCGCTGACCACAACGACGACAGCATCCGTCTCTTCCGTGATGCCCAGAGCAGCGCGATGCCGAGAACCAAGGCTCGCATCCAGAACTTTCGTTTCGGGCATGGGAAAGAAGACGCCCGCGCGTGCGATCTTCAGGTCGCGAATCAGCACCGCGCCATCATGGAGTTTGTTGACGGACTCCGGGACAAACATGCTCACGATGAGCTCGCGCGTCACGACGGAATCAATGTCGATGCCCGAGTTGGTGCAGAACTCGAGAACGTTCGCATCTTGCTCGAAAGCAATGATTGCTCCCATGCGATGGCGAGCGAGCTCCGTTGCCGCAGCAACGACTTCTTCAATGACGAGTGATTGCTGTTCACGACCAGTGACCAGCCAGGCTCGCGAGCCCATACGAATGAGCGCGCGGCGAATGTCGTTCTGAAAAACGACGACGATGATGAGGATGATCGAACCGAACAGCCACGAGAGGATCGTGTTGAGCGTCGTGAGCTGAAACGTCCTCGCGCCGAGATACAGAAGGAAAACAATGCCGAGGCCGATGCAGATCTGCATCGCTCGCGTGCCGCGCATGACGAGCAACGCGCGGTAAATGACGTACGCGACGATGAAGATGTCGACGAAGTCCCGCACCACTTGGGTGAGAGGTCGAGCCGCAATGAGACGCAGGAGGCCTTCGAGCATTACGTGCTCACCTCCCCGTCAATGGCCGACATGATGGCCAAAGCTTGCACAGTTGCGCCAACGTCATGCACCCGCACGATGGCTGCACCACGACGAACACAAGCGAGCACCGCCGCGATCGTCCCGCCAATCCGTTCGTTCGGAGGCGCCAGCGGCGCACTTTCTCCGGCCGCGATCCGCGCCAAAAATGATTTGCGGCTTGGTCCCACCAGCACCGGAAAACCCAGCGCACAAAGCTCACCCAGACGGCGGCAAAGGTCGATTGACTGCCGAGCGTTCTTGGTAAAACCCAAGCCAGGATCGAGCACCAGGTCCTCCCGCGACAAACCCGCCGAAAGCGCTCGTTCAGCGGCGATCATCCACTCCCGCGCGACGTCCGTAACCACGTCGCCATATGCCGCATCATCGTATACGGAAAAACCCTGCATCGTCGTCATGGATCCACGAGCGTGGGTCAATACGAGCGAGGCACCTGCGCGTGCGGCCAGTCGGCCCAGTTCCTCAGCTGGTTCGAGCGACACCGTGTTCACGACGCTCGCGCCTTCTTCGAGCGCCCAAGCGGCAACCTCGGGAGATGTCGTGTCGATCGAAACGAGTGCACCGAGCTCGCGGGTTTTGCGAATCGACGAGCCAATTCGGCGAATCTGTTCCGACGCCGAGACAGCTTCTGCACCTGGTCGCGTCGATTCGGCCCCAATGTCGATGATCTGCGCCCCTTCTCCCACGAGCTTGCGCACGTGTTCATCAGCAGCAGCATCATCGAGGTACAACGCACCGTCGGAAAATGAATCCGGCGTGCGGTTGCACACCCCCATGACGAGAGCGCTCCGGCGATTTGAGATCAGCGAACGGAGCACGGACGACATTGGCAGTGGGTAGCAAGTTTCGAGCCGACCGGCAATTGCAGAAGATGCGCAGCCTTAGCAAAGATCGTGCAATCGTTGCAGCTCGAATGGTTGAACTCGGCAAACGACACGCCGAAGGCGATCCAAAGCCCCAAATGTACAAACTGAGCGTTCGTTGCAGCCCAAACGGAGCTTGCACGTGCCTTCGAGAACGCTGACTCCGCTCGAAATGCCTGATAGGGATCGAGTTCGGCCAACCATCATGGCCATGTTCCGAGCGTTTCGATGTTAGCCACGCGCGTTCGAGCTGGGGGCACGGCTGGCCTCGTCCTGAGCCTGATCTTCTCAGCCTTGTTCACGATGATCGGCACGTTCGACCTGTACGTGCCGTCGCTGGCCCCACGTCTCGGAGCCGAAACATCCATCACGCTGCGGATTCCTTACGGTCCGCGCATCGTGCGTGATGCTCGCTCCGGCCGTTTGTCCTACGAGCACGCCCGCGTCATCGTTCCGCGCGGAACCATCCTCCGCGAAGACAACGACGAACATCGCGCCGCGTTCGCCTACGAGTCGACCCGTCGTCCTCCAGCATTCGGCCGCCTCATCTCCGTCTTCGTCATCCACTTCATCGTCTGCTTGATGCTCACGTCGTACATCCGACGCTTCGGGCAGAATCGCGTTCGTCTTCTTCGCGCCCAGATCGGCCTTTTCGCGCTGATGACTGCAAGCCTCGCTGTGGCGAAAGTCATGCTTTTGCTCACCGCGCTGCCCGAATTCTGGATGCCCATGGCGACGTTGCCTTTGTGGATCGCCCACGCCTTCGATCGTCGAACGGCGTTTCTCGTCGATCTCGCCGTCGCGTTTGTCGCGGCATCGCTGCTGCGTTTTGATCACGTTCTTCTGTCGGTTCTTCTCGTCCGTGGTGTCGCCGCGACGCTCTTTCTTTTCGATCGCAAACAAGCTCGAAACATGTTCATCGCCGGCTCACTCGCCGGTCTCGCCGGTGCGGTGGCCTTTGGTGCGCTCACCGTCGTGTTCGAAGGTCGCTTCAATGTCGTCGAGGATCTCGCCAGTGGTTCGAGCTCCAACCTTCTTGCGTGCATCGGTGGCGGCATCCTTGCCGGATTTTTTGCTCGAGCCCTTCGTGATCCAGCCGAGACCAGCATGGGCCACGTTTCGCGAGACAAACTTCTCGACCTCACGGACCTCGAACAACCCCTCTTGAAAAAGATGGCTTCCGAAGCTCCAGGAAGCTGGGAACACGCGCGCGCCATGGCCAATCTCGCCGAAGCGGCGGCCAGCTCCATCGGGGCCGATGCGCTCCTCACTCGCGTTGGCGCGTATTACCACGACCTCGGCAAAACCGTTCAGCCCAAGTACTTCGTCGAGAACCTCGCGCATGGCGAACGATCGCCGCATGAAGATCTCGAGCCGGAAGTGTCAGCCGATGCGATCATGACGCACGTGGTTCTCGGCACGAAAATCTTACGAGACGGAAAGATTCCCGAGCCGGTCGTCGAGTTTGCCTACACGCACCACGGCACGCAGGTGGTCGAGTTTTTCTGGCACAAATGCAAAGCCGCGGGCAATCCGCGCGGGCTCACGCAAGAATATTTTCGTTACCCAGGGATGAAGCCGCAGACGAAAGAGACGGCCATTCTGATGCTCGTCGATTCGATCGAAGCCGCGAGCCGAACGATTTTTCCTCCGGAACAAAAGAAGTTCGAGGAGATGATTCAGCGGGTCGTTTTCACGAAGCTCGGGTCCGGACAACTCGACGAATCGGGTCTGACGCTCGAGGATCTGCGCATCATCACGGGCCGAATGGCGACGACGCTGGTGAACCTCTACCACGGACGTATCAAGTACCCGTGGCAGAAGGATGCTGCGGCGAAAGAGGCTGCGAAAGAAGCAGCGAAGGAGGCGGCGAAGGACGCTGAAAAAACTCCAGTTGGTCCAGCCACACCCTCGAAAGCCACCGATGCGGAAGCGGCAGAGCCCGCTCCAAAGACCGTGCGAGCAAGTGAGCCCGAGAAGGTTTCAGCGTCCGAAAAAAGCTCGCCCAGTGAAAAGAGTTCGTCGAGCGAGAAGAGTTCGTCGAGTTGATCTGAGCATCGATTCCAACGATCGTTCGTGTTCCAAAGAATGACGTCGAACCAACCGATGAGGAGTTTGCGTTGATCGAACAGAGTTTTACCAAGTCGCTTTTTCACGGAATCATTCCGGACGACATGATCTTCCCGTACCCGGAGATGTCTGCGGACGAGCGGGAGAGCACGTCGATGTTGCTGTCGAACGTGCGGCGGTTCTTCGCGGCAAACGTCGATTCAGCCAAGATCGATCGCGAAGGCGAGATTCCTGCCAGTGTGCTCTCCGGTTTGCGCGACCTCGGATTGTTTGGGCTCCAAGTACCTACGCAATACGGCGGCGCAGGTTTGTCGACGGCGGCGTATGCCCGCATCGTGCAAGAGATCGGGGGCCTCGATGCCTCGATCGGCGTGACGCTCGGGGCGCATCAATCCATTGGCTACAAAGCGCTCCTCTTGTTCGGAAGTGCCGAGCAAAAGGAACGTTATTTGCCCAAGCTCGCCACGGGAGAACAAGTGGCTGCGTTTGCCCTGACCGAACCTGCGGCTGGTTCGGATGCAGCAGCCATCAAGACCCGGGCTGAACCAACGCCCGATGGATCCGCGTATCTGATCAACGGATCGAAGATCTGGATCACGAACGGTGGATTCGCCGATGTCTTCACGGTGTTTGCCCGGACAAGCACCATGGAAGAAGGCTCTAAGCCGAAAATCACGGCGTTCATTGTCGAGCGCTCGATGGGCGTGAAGAATGGCCCCAACGAACACAAGCTCGGCATTCGCGGTTCGTCGACGACCGAGATCTTCTTGGACGACGTACGAGTCCCCAAGGAGAACGTGATCGGTGAAGTCGGCAAAGGCTTCAAGGTCGCCATGGAGGTGCTCAACAACGGGCGCCTCGGTTTGGCGTCCGGATGCATCGGCGTGTCGAAGGTGTTGTTGCGGATGGCTCTCGAACGTGTCGGAGAACGTCGAGCTTTCGGCCGGAACATCGGCGAGTTCGGCCTCATCAAAGACAAGATCGCGCGCATGCTCGCGGAGACGTACGCGCTCGAATCAATGACCTACCTGACCGCAGGCATCATCGACTCGAAAGTCGCGGACTACTCGCTCGAGAGTGCGATCTGCAAAGTGAAGGGGTCCGAGATGTTGTGGAGCGTCGTCAACGACACGCTCCAGATCGCAGCGGGCATTGGGTACATGCAGGAGTATCCGTACGAGCGCATTCTTCGCGACTCGCGGATCAATCTGATCTTCGAGGGCACGAACGAGATCCTGCGGTGCTTCATCGCGCTCTCGGGCATGGCCAGTCCGGGCAAGGCGCTCGCGGAAGTTGCGCGGGCGATGCGGGAGCCCATCAAAGGATTCGGACTGCTCAGTGATTTTGCGGTGCGCAAAGCGCGCGTGGCGTTCGGTCGCGAGCGAATCGCCCGAGCGCATCCATTGCTCACGCGGGAGACGGTCATTTTCGAGGAGTACGTCTCGGAACTTGCAGCTCAAACGGAAAACGTTTTGCGCAAGCATGGTCGGGACATTGCCGAGATGCAGTTCACCCAGCAACGGATCGCCGACATGGTCATGGACTTGTATGCCATCGCAGCGTGTTTGTCCCGAACGACCAGGGCGATCGAACGTCGAGGTGAAGATGGTGCCCGGCGCGAGATCGACCTGTGCTCGCTTTACACGATGATGGCGCACAAACGTCTGCGGCAGATCGTGTCGGACTTCGCCCGAAACGACGACGAGTTGCGCAAATCGATCGCCAGCCGTGCCTACAGCGATCGCGCGTATCCGTTCGACATCCTCTGAGAGCGTATTGAGCAGGCTGCTGCGCAAATCGCGGCGTCGCTTGCGACGCTTGTTCCACACGCTCTGAGACCGCGTGGAGCGACCCTTGCAGTGATGCAGGGTCGTGGATGCTTTTCCGCTTCGAATCGAGCACGCCAGTTCCACCCATCGCGAAGCCATCCTCGGCTTGCTGGCGGAACACATGCCCGCAACGGACGTGAGGGCTCGTTGGCAGTGGCTGTACGAGAAAAACCCGCATGGTCGCGCTCTGACCGTCATCACGTACGATCCGCAGACCCGTGAACCGCTGGGCATTGCGAGCGTGTTTCCACGGCGCCTCACGACAGGCG
>DAOMZH010000268.1:0-11626 GCA_035437985.1 Polyangium sp. (in: bacteria)
AAAGAAATGCATCCCAGCAGCATCAGCATGGCTCGTCTGACCAAGAACTAAGCCGAGCTGCGCAAACTCAACGAGCACGTCGACGTTCACACGATCGACGAACTGCTCATCGGTATCGGATACAGAAAGTTCACGGCGAAGGACATCATCGACTTTCTCGCGCCTCCGCAAGCCGGCGCAAAAGAAACCGTGCCGCCCGCGGCGCTCAAAGAGAGCCGCATCGAATCGCTCGTCCGCAAAGTCACCGGCCGCGACAGTCACGGCATCAAACTCAACGGCATCGACGACGTTCTCGTTCGTTACACCAAGTGCTGCAATCCGTTGCCTGGTGACGAAATCGTCGGCTTCATCTCGCGTGGTCGAGGGATCACCGTTCATCGGCGCAACTGCCCGAAAGCGCTCGATACAGACCCCGAAAGACGCGTCGAGATTTCATGGGATGCCCGCGCGAAAATCAATCGACCTGTACAGCTCCGCGTCATGACCGCCAATCGACCAGGCATCTTGGCGACAGTCGGACAAACCTTTCACGAGCAGGGAATCAACATCAGCGAAGCGACATGCCGAGCTGGTGACGATGGCCGAGCTACGAACACGTTCAGTTTCTTGTGTTCAGATCTGGCTCAGCTGAAGGGCGTGATGCGGCAGCTTCAACGCATTCCCGGAGTCATCGCGGTCGAACGGACGTGAGAGCCCTTCGCAACGGTTTGCCCTGATCCCCACCTGCTTCATGTCGGGCCGCGATGTCCTTGATTCGCCGGACAAACTCGTTGATGTCCCGCTGCTCGAAGTTGCTCGTTCGCGTCGCGCGCTCACAGAAATACGTGCGGCAGCCGAAGGGACGCGCCGCATAAACCGAACACCGCCCTCGCGCATCCAGCAGCGGACAAGGCTCTTCATCCAGCATCGCCAGACGTCGTTTGTCTTTGGGATCGGGGTTTGTTTGTCCTGACAAGGGAGCCGGACCACGACCAAGAGCCCGAGCGCCTCCACGTTGCGCAATGGCGCGTTCGACGAGAGCTACTTCGATCGAGGTCACGTACGGCTCTCGTCCCGTAATTCCAAACCGACAACACTCGGTCGTTGCGGAACACGAATCACCGGCCAATCGAGCATCAAGGTCGCGATACACCGCGTCGAGCTCGTGCAGCAGCCGACGCTCGGCGTCGTGCTCGCTTTGGCGCGGATGTGCACGGGACGAACGCTCGTTGGGCTTGGGTCGGGACATGGTGAATCGATGAAGAATGTGCAGGGTAGGGCGAAGTTCGGCCAAGCGTGGCACCCGTTCGTCACCCAGGCACGCGCTATGCTTTGGCGGCTGTCATGTCGGCATCGAGGCACAACACGCATCCGCGATTGCGCGCAGTCGAAACCATCTTTGTTCCTCACGAAACGTTCGGGCGGGCGCTCATGTTGCGAGACGGGGAGGGGATCGCACCAGCACCGCTCGCGATTCGTGGCGACCTGAGCTCGGTGGTTCTGAACATGGATGGCACACGTTCGATCGAAGCTCTGGTGCAGCACGCGAAATTGATGGGAGGTCAAACGATCGACACGAACCTCGTCCGACAACTCGTTGCGGATCTCGATGCTGGGTTTTTCCTGGACACACCACGATTCTTGGAGCGAAGACGCGACGTCGTCGCGGCGTTCAAGGCACGTAGTGAACGAGCTGCACAGCATGCTGGCAGCGCGTATCACGGCGACGCACGAGCCCTGCGGCGGTTCATCGAAGACGATTGTTTGGCGCGAGCAACCAAGGTCTCTCGTCGTGGGCGCATGGTTGGTCTTTGCGCACCGCACATGGACTTGTGGCGAGCAGCGGTCGGCTACGGACACGCGTATGCAGCGCTCGCCGAAGCGCTTCCCGACGAGGTCGAGACGATCTTCGTGCTCGGTACGTCGCACATGCCCATGCGGCAACCGTTTGCGATTTGTGACAAACCGTTCGCGACGCCCCTGGGCGCAATGTCACCGGATCGCGAGGCAATCACGTGGCTCGCGAAGCACAGTCGTTTTGACGTCAAAGAAGACGAGTATCTGCACAAGGGCGAACACTCGCTCGAGTTTCAAGTCGTGTTCCTTCGGCACCTCGTAGGCCCGCGGCCGGTGCGGATCGTGCCCATCTTGTGCGGCCTTGGGCGGGTCGTCTCGACCGGGATGGATCCCGAAGCGGATGCCCCGACGGAATCGTTTGTCTCGGCACTTGGCGAACTCATCGCTCGTAGAGGCTCGCGAGGGTTTGTCGTGATGGGCGCCGATTTGGCTCACGTAGGCCCGAGGTTTGGCGATCCAAAACCATTCGATGCTGCCCAGCGTGCAGCTCTGGCCAAGCGGGATCATGATTCGATCACCCACATGCGCGAGGTCGACGCGCGAGGGTTTTACGAACACGTTCGTGAAGACTTGGATACGCGGCGAGTCTGCGGACTTGCGCCCATTTATACCGCGCTGCGCGCGTTACCGAGGACTGCGCGGGGACACGAGCTGCACTACGCGCAATGCGTCGATCCCGGAGAAGGATCCATCGTGAGTCACGCGTCGATCGCGTTTTACGAATGAAACAGCAAGCAAACTAGGCCAACTCCGGCATCTAGCTTCGCGAGAACTTGCGTCGCGCGATGTCCAGACCAAGACGTTCGGACTCGCGGTAGATCGCTTGTCGGGACATACCCAGTGAACGAGCTGCCGACGCCACCGAGCCGTTCGCTCGCGCGAGAGCATCTTCAAGGCGCGCTCGCGCAAGGGCGGGATCCGTTGCATGGGGCAACGAGGGTTTGGCGTGGCTCGCTCGGGACAACGTCGAGGTGACGGTGGTCAACTCGATCGGAGCGTTTGCCTCCGTCGCCTCTGCTGCCGCAACCAAAGTCGATTCGAGTTGCGGAACTCCACCCGGCCAACCTGCACGCACGAGAGCGTCGAGCAGCTCCGGCGAAATGCGGGCGAGGGATATGCCGCGACGCTCCGAGATGTCCCGGATGATCGACGGAATGTCTTCGCGTCGATGTTCGAGCGGCGTGATGGCCACGCGTTTGCCCGAGAACATCGAGCCAAACCATGGCGCCAACTTGCCGTCAGCGATGGCGCGATCGAGCGGCTGGCTCACGGTGGCGATGACGACGACGCCGTTCGTGCGGCCGACCGCATGGGCGATTTCGAGTTGTTGAGGGCGAGGGAGTCGATCGGCGTCGAGGACCACCCAGGTCATGGGACGAACGCCGGTTGGCACCGTGGGTTTGCCCTCGGCGGATCCCTCGACGGTCACGATGTCACCAGCGGTCTCGCGGAGCACGGCAGCGAGACGCGCGAGCGTACGTTTGCCCGTGCCCGGAGCACCTTCGATACATACGCAGGACCCGCTTTTGACGAGTTCAAAGACCGGATCGATCCAATCTTTGCGTTGCCGTGGACCATGTACCAGCGAGCCTGTCCGCAAACTCGGGCCGGCATAGGCGCTGAGATCCCGTTCTACGTAAATGCCCAGAGTTTCACCAAGACGAACTACGTCGCCGTGGCTCAACCCAAAGCGTTGTGCGCGTACGCCGTTTACGTAAGTGCCGTTTTGCGCACCTAGATCCTCGACATAACAACCGTCAGCTCGAACGCTGACACGCACGTGTTCGCTAGCGATTCCCTTGCCCTCGACGGGTGCATCGAGAGACGCAGTTCCGACGACCGCTCCGTCCGTCAACATGACGGGTTTGAGTTCCCCGTCGAACCCCACGAGGACGAGTCCCCAGCCACTTCCGTCGCGGCGTCCTTTCGCGAAAATTCCGGAACGTACTTCCTTCTGTGTTTGCGTGAAGTGCGAAGCTTCGTCGTTGGCGTCGGAGTTATGGACGCGCACTGCCTGTTCGTTCATGTTTTCCCCCCATCCGTCTGCAATCGCGGGCGTTACACCCGCTTTGTCTTGCTGCATTCCCCTTGGCCCGCCCGAAATCAACTCCGGTCAGGCCGTCCGATGCAGCGGTGCACACAGGATACTCTTGGAAAGAAAAGAGGCAACCGCCTAGGGCGCAGCCCTTGACAGTTTTAAAAAGCGTGGGTAGGAATGGGCCGCCTCGTTGAAGCAAGTCTTCAACACCGAGGCAGGTCCTCGTAAGGATTGTCCCGATGCAACTCAGGATTCTCCTCACAAGAAACCTTCGCGGGAGTAACTCAGTGGTAGAGTGCAACCTTGCCAAGGTTGACGTCGCGAGTTCAAGTCTCGTCTCCCGCTCCGACATATCGCAGTAACTTCGTAAGTTCTGCGGGAGTAACTCAGTGGTAGAGTGCAACCTTGCCAAGGTTGACGTCGCGAGTTCAAGTCTCGTCTCCCGCTCCAAGCAAAACGGAAACTACCCGGTGAATTTCGCCGGGTAGTTTTCATTTGACGCCCAACATTCGTTGACGCCCGTGCTTCGGCGCTCCTGACGAACGTCATCCACAATCGCCAGCGGTACATGCTCGCCTTGTGATACGCATCCGAGTGCGATGGCTGCGCCTTTGCACGAGCGACTCCGACAACTCGCCACCACCCTCGAACGCCAATTTCTAGGCAAAGACGAGATCATTCGTTTGTTGATGATCTCCGTCGTCGCCGGGGAGCATTGCGTTCTGCTCGGACCTCCGGGCACGGCGAAAAGCGCGTTGATCCGTTCCCTCGCCGAACTGATGCAAGCGCAATACTTCGAGTATTTGCTGACGCGTTTCACCGAGCCGAACGAGATTTTCGGCCCGGTCGACATCGTCGCTTTTCGCGAAGGAACCTACCGCCGCAACACGCAAGGCATGTTGCCCGAATCCGAGATCGTTTTTCTCGACGAAGTCTTCAAGGCCAACAGCGCCATCCTCAACGCCCTGCTCACGCTCCTCAACGAACGCAAGTTCACGAGCGGCGGCAAGGTCATGCGTTGTCCTCTCATCAGCGTGTTCGCCGCGTCGAACGAAGTGCCCGGTGACGAAACGCTGAACGCGATTTTCGACCGCTTTCTCTTGCGGGTTCATTCGGACAACCTCGACGCGTACCACTTCAGCGAACTGCTCCAACGCGGCATTCAGCACGAAATTCGACAGATGTCGGGATCCGCTGCGCAGCCTCTTCTTACGGCACGCGAGCTCGCCGATCTGGGCAAGAGCTTCGGCGGCCGGATGAACTTCTCGGACAACTTCTTGTCGGCGTACAAAGGCATCGTGTTTCAAATTCGCGCCGAAGGCATTTCGCTCTCGGATCGTCGCGTCGTGAAGATGCTCAAGCTGTTTGCCGCGAGCGCATATCTCGATGGTCGATCGACGACCGATGCGAGTGATTTCTTTGTGCTCAAACATATTTGGAACAACCAAGATCAAGCGGCGATCTTGGAAGGCATCGTTCAGCCAGTGCTCGAGGCGTTTTTCCGGGAACATCCCGATCGCCGGCGCGTCGGAGCCATCGGCGTGGGGGTCGATGCCTTGGCCGCCGAGATCGATCGCATTCGTCAGCTCCTCACAGGTGGCGGTGCGCTTGGCGACGTGCAGTTGTTCAGCCAGCTCAAGGCTCTGGGCGAGATCAAGACGGCCCTGGCTTCGGTCACGGATCCGCGAGCGCGCGAGCTTGAAAAACGCGTGGCCCAGCTTCTCGAAGCCTCGTTCCGTACGGGCCGATTTGCGCAGCTGTGAGATGAGTTTGTCTTAGAGCCTGTTCAACACGCTCTTAGCGCGACGAACGTTCGTTGCGTGCGCGGGCAGGTGCGGATCGCTTGCGCGGGTTGGCTTGTGCGGGAGTGTCTTCTCGACGCTCGGGACGCGCACGCGGCGGACGCTGTTCATCGGAGCGTCGCGGTCCAGCGGAAGCTGTTTGTCGCGGCGGACGCTGTTCGTCCGAGCGGCGCGCTCTACCTTCGGACGGTTGTCGTTTGGGACGTTGTTCGTCGTTTCTCGGGCGGGCACCGGAGGTCCGTCGAGGCCGTTGGTCCGAGCGCCCCAGGTCATCGGGGGATGCAGACGCGCGCACTCGTTTTGGAACTCCAAACTGTTTCCGGATCTCGAGCAGTTCGTCGACGTTTAGCAAACGCCATTTTCCAGGCACCAATCCCTCGGACGTCACCCCGGCGAAACTCGTGCGAGCCAAACGTATCACGGGAAAACGCGTTGCTTCGCCCATGCGCCGGATCTGCTGATTCCGTCCTTCGCGCAGGGTCACTTCGAGCCACGTCTTGTCGCCTTCGTGTCGCAGGATCATCACGTCCGCGGGGAGCGTCTTGCCATCTTCCAGCTCGACGCCTTTGCGCCACACAGTCGCGTCGTCTTCGTCCATCACGCCATGAACCTTGACGATGTATTTCTTCGGTACGCCGCCGCGTGGATGCAGCATTGCGTTCGAGAAATCACCATCGTTCGTCATGAGCAGAACGCCGCTCGTTGCGAAGTCCAAACGACCAATCGGGTACACGCGTGCACCCACGCCCCGCACGTACTCGCCCACGGTCGGACGACCTTCAGGATCGCTCAAGGTCGACACGACGTTCTTCGGCTTGTGCAGCACGAGGTACACGTGTGGCTCTGCAACGAGCTTTGTTCCATCGACTTCGATGCGGTCATTTCGGGGATCAGCCTTGGCGCCGAGCTCCGTTTGAATGCGTCCGTTGACTCGAACTCGTCCTGCTGTGATGAGCTCTTCTGCTGCGCGTCGTGACGTCAGCCCCGACTTGGCGATGATCTTCTGCAGCCGCTCTTCCATTGTCGACCCAACTCCTTCCGCTGCTTCATCCGCCCGCTCGTGGTAAGCACGCAACATGCGCCGGGTCGACAAGCCGTGGGGTCACGAACTCATCTGGGCCGAAACTCCCCGTTACGTGGGCAAACTTCTGCACATTCAGGCAGGACATCGATTGTCTCGTCAGTACCACCGCGTCAAGGAAGAGACACTCCTGATTCAGTCTGGAGAAATGGAACTCGAAATAGGGCCGCAAGACGCGGTCGAAAAACGCCGCATGATCAAGGGCGATGTGTTTCATGTCGTGCCCGGAACGATTCATCGAATGATTGCGGTCACGGACGTCGATGTGATCGAAGTGTCGACGCCGGAGCTCGATGATGTGGTGCGTCTCGAAGATGTGTACGGACGAGAAGGAACGAGTGCGCCGTAGGTTTGTCTAGGGCTTCTTCGTCGTATCTTTTGATTTCGGAGGAGGGCCAGGCTTTGTCCCAGGGATCTTGGCGTCCTTGGGTTTGCCCGCCGGCGGCTTAGCGTCCTTGGGTTTTACCTCGGTAGGCTTTGCGTCACCCGGTTTTGTATCGCCCGGCTTTGCGTCCGCGGGTTTTGCATCCGTGGGTTTTACGTCGCCCGGTTTTGCGTCTGCAGGTTTTGCATCAGTGGGTTTTGCATCAGCGGGCTTTGCATCCGTGGGCTTTGCATCCGTGGGCTTTGCATCCGTGGGTTTTACGTCGCCCGGTTTTGCATCGGCGGGCTTTGCATCCGCAGGCTGAGTCACCTCGGGCTTTGTTCGATCCTTCGGACCACCTTTTTGAGGTTTGTCCCCGTCCTCGCCCTCTTCCTCTTTCTTCTTGGCCGCTTTCTTGGCCGCTTCCGCCTTCTCGGCTTCCTCGCGCTTGCGCTCTTCCTCATCGACCTGGCGCCGAATCTCACTGTCGTGATCCCAGCGATCGACTCGTTCGTCCCCGTCGACATCCACGCCCATGCGTTCGAGACGCCCGTTGCGATAAATCTCCCACACGTCCGGTCGCCCATCGCGATTGCTGTCGCGACGAATGCGCACCAACCGCCCGTCCGTGTACGTCTTCTGTTCGTCCGGACGACCATCGTTGTCGGTGTCGATGATGACTTCAGCGAGCATGCCGCGAGCGAACGTGATCCAGGTGTCGATGCGCCCGTCGAAATTCGAGTCGCTCTCTTCGTGCACGCTCTCGCCCTTGTCGTTGTAGCGGCGGACGACGTCTTTGATGCCGTCGAAGTTCGTGTCCATCTCGCGGCAATTCAGGGTGCGTTTCGCCGAGTCTCCCGTGCCGAGTTTTTGGTACACGCGCCTCACGTTCGAACCTGCCGAACCTGGTCCTTGGACCTCTTTCACTTCGCGATCCTGACGACCTTTCCAATCGCACATCGAACGATCGTCCGTGACGTTGGTCGGACCACGCTGCCGCTTGCGCAAGAGCGCATCGCGCGATGCATCTTCTTGGGTGGCCGGTTTGGTCGTGCATGCGCACAGCGCGAGCGCAACAGGGACGGCCCAGACGAGCGTGCGCACGTTCATGGTGGACTCGCTTGGCTGGAGCTTGGTGCAGGTGGCGGAGGAGGTTCGCTGGTGGAGGAAGCAGCTTTCGCCGAAGACTTGGGACGAGCAGCACTGCTCGATGTGGCGGGTTTGGCACTAAAGACGGTTGGCGGGACGTACCCACGTTGTCGGGACTCCGCGCAAACATCGAGGACGCCGGAAGGATCGGGTTGTCCGTCGTAATTGCGATCAAAAGCAACCGCCGCACATCGCACATCGGTTGGATCGTTGAATGTCCACCATTGATCGACCATGCCGTCGCCGTCCGAGTCTCGCTCGCGTTTCACGAGCTTTCCTGACTCGTAATAATCCCAAGTGTCGAGCTGATTGTCGAAGTTGGTTTCGCGCTCTTTGAGCACGACTGCGCCGCCATGAAGCGTGATGATTTCATCGACGCGACCATCACGATCGAAGTCGAATTCGCGTCGTCGTTCGAATCCAGACTCGTCGTAATAGACGTAGGCATCGATCGCGCGATCGAGGTTCAAATCGAGGATGCGACAGATTTCGCGTCCACCTTTCATCACCTTGATGATGTTGGGCCAACCATCACCATCGACGTCGATCCGCTCGTTTCCCGCCGCCGAGCCATCGCATGGCTCGTGTTTCATTTCGGTATCGCGCTCGAAACCGGTTGGTCGCGCCGCATCGTTTCCGTCGGCTGCGGAGCACGCGGCGAGAATGAGCAAAAATGCGAAAAATGTGATCGCGAAAGATTTGACGTGGAAGTCCGGCAACGCCCCTGGAGATGAAGGGTTTTGGGCATCAATGGCCACGCGATGGCCGGGAGGCGGCGAGGATTCCAAGCGTTTGGCGCAGTCTAGGCGCCAGGTTGACATGAGGCAAGGCAAGGGCGAAGCGACCCGAAAGGCTCCGATTTGCGACGGAAAACGAGGTGTTGCCGTGATCGGACGCGCAGTTTTCCCAAGCTTCGACGATCGATACACGCTTCAGGATTGACAACACACGTACAGGCATCTAGGGTAACGCCTTGTCAGTCGTTCTCGGGGTACCGAGAGTGTACCGTTCGCATGTGGCGAACGGCGCTACCGTGCAGGCGCAGGCGTGACATGTCGCGAAAGAAAGTCTCGACGACCATCTACATCACGCCGGAACAGGCAGAGCGCCTGAAGCTCTTGCACGACCGGACCAAGGTGCCCATCGCGGTATACATCCGCGAAGGCATCGACCTCGTTCTGAAGCACTACGAGCATGTCTTGCCGGGACAAATGAGTCTCGAGACGACCGTGCAACAGAAGAAGTAGTCCGCCGAGGATGGCTTTTGCCGGGGGGACGCGCTAGGAGCACGCACCTCGAATCCACGCCGGTCCACCACGCATGCCCGTCGAACCCAAGTACATCCGCAATTTTTCGATCATCGCGCACATCGATCACGGCAAGTCCACGCTTGCAGATCGAATCCTCGAATTCACCGGGGCTTTGTCCGATCGCGAGAAACAAGACCAGTTTCTCGACAAGATGGACATCGAACGCGAGCGCGGGATCACCATCAAGGCCCAAACCGTGCGTCTCGATTACACGGCGCTAAGCGGTCAAAAGTACCGCTTTCACCTCATCGACACGCCAGGTCACGTCGACTTCAACTACGAAGTTTCCCGCAGCTTGTCCGCTTGTGAAGGCGCGCTGCTCGTCGTCGATGCTTCGCAAGGTGTCGAAGCGCAAACACTCGCCAACGTGTTTCTCGCGCTCGACAACAACCTCGAGATCATTCCGGTGCTCAACAAAATCGATCTGCCTTCGGCGGATGTCGATCGTACGAGGCGGGAAATCGAGGACGTCATTGGTCTCGATTGTGCCGGTGCAATTGCAGCCAGTGCGAAGACAGGTCTCGGCATTCGCGACATCCTCGAGGCCGTCGTGGCGCGTGTTCCTGCGCCGACACCAAAAGGCGATGCGGCAGGTCCACTACGCGCGTTGATTTTCGATAGTTGGTACGACAGCTATCGCGGCGCTGTCGTGATGATTCGCGTGGTCGATGGCGTGATTCGCAAGGGCCAAAAGGTTCGCTTCATGGCGACGGGCCGCGATTATGAAATCACCGAGATGGGCGTTTTTTCGCCGCATCCGACCGCGATCACCGAACTCGGACCTGGCGAAGTCGGGTTTGTCGCAGGAAACATCAAGAGCGTCACCGACACGAAGATCGGCGATACGGTCACTGATGCAGTGCATCCTTCGACGTCGGCACTGCCGGGGTTCAAGGAAGTCAAACCCATGGTCTTCGCCGGGATTTTCCCAACGGACTCGGCGCAATACGAAGACCTACGCGACGCCCTCTCCAAACTGCACATGAACGACGCTGCGTTCGTGTACGAACCCGATACCTCCGAAGCGCTCGGATTTGGATTCCGTTGTGGCTTTCTCGGACTCCTGCACATGGAGATCATCCAGGAACGCCTCGAACGTGAGTACAACCTGGATCTCATTACGACTGCGCCGAGCGTCGTGTACCACGTGCACCTGAACGACGGGACGATGAAACCCATCGAAAATCCCGCGCGTTTGCCAGCGCCGCAATACGTCGATCACATCGAAGAACCGATCTATCGCGTCACGATTCACGTTCCCGCCAGTTACGTCGGCGCCGTGCTTGCGCTGTGCCAGGATCGTCGTGGTGAACAGAAGTCACTGCAATACGCGTCGGCCGATCGCGTCATCATTGCTTACGACATGCCGCTGAGCGAAGTGCTTTTCGACTTCCACGACAAACTCAAGAGTGTCTCGCGCGGTTATGCCTCGATGGACTACGAGCTCGTCGGATACCAAGCGGCAGACTTGATCAAACTCGACATGTTGGTCAACGGCGAGCCGCTCGACGCGCTCAGCGTGATCGTGCACAAAGAGAAGTCGTACCAGCGCGGTCGGGACCTCGCGGTGAAGCTGAAGGACATCGTGCCGCGGCAGCAGTACGAGGTCGCGATTCAGGCGGCGATTGGTTCGAAGGTCATTGCTCGCACGACGGTCAAAGCGATCCGCAAAGACGTCACGGCGAAGTGCTACGGCGGTGACATTTCCCGTAAGCGCAAGCTCCTCGAGAAGCAAAAAGAGGGCAAAAAGCGCATGAAAATGGTCGGCAGCGTCGAGATTCCGCAAGAAGCGTTCTTGGCGATCCTCAAAGTCGACTGACGAAGCTCGGCGAAGTCCTTCGCCACGAGTTTGTCCCCTTTCCAGCAAAAGCGTATAAAGCCAGCCCATGCTGTTCGCTCGGTATCTGTCTTCGTGCGTCATTCTTTCTGCGTTTCTGGTTGGTTGTGACGAACCTCCTGCACCACCACCACTCGAGACGGAAACGACCAAAGCGAAAGCTTCGGCAGCTGCAGCGCCTTCGACGGCAGCATCGGCAGCATCAGGAC
>DAOMZH010000269.1:0-11516 GCA_035437985.1 Polyangium sp. (in: bacteria)
CCACGGAAAATGGCAGTTTATTGCAGCAGTTCGTAATTCCAGACCGGCTTGGAGGCAAGGATCGCAACGATAAGCTGACCGAGGTATCCGAATCGATCGGCACATTTGGGCCACATATCATCGTCGACGCTGGTGCGGATTTGGAGTCATTACTCTTCATCGAGCGCAAGTGGCCGCAGAAGTGGAAGTATCGCCCCCATTATGTGATTCCGCCGCAATACTTGGATCCGGATTTGATCAAGCTGGTCGACGAGTTCCCCGATGTCCCGCGGCGTTTATTTAATACCGATGTCGTCATGTCTACGCCTCGTCGCAAATTCGTGGCGCATCATAACGAGATTTTTGCGGAGAAAATGGCCCCGGATGATCCGACTTCGGCTCCATACGACGCCTTTTACGTCGCGGCGTATGCATTGATCGCTCTCGGGAACGAACCCATTTCCGGAAAAAACTTGGCGCGGGCGATTCGTCGTCTGACTCCGCCGGGCGAACCGATCGATGTCGGACCTGGGGGAATTTATTCAGCCATCAAGTTCCTTCGTGCGGGCAAGAATATCGATCTCGTGGGAACACAAACGTCCCTCGATTTCAATCCGGAAACAGGAGACGCTCCGGTGGATTTTTCGGTGCAATGCATGGACGCGCAACGCATGCCCCGGGAATCAGGTCTGGTTTATCGGACACAAACGGGAAAACTCGAAGGCAAGTTGAATTGTTTTTGACGGGGCCTTAGCCCAATCATTCGGGTTCGATGCCTACTTTTTGGTACGCTTTTTCGAGGGCGCTCAGTTTTCGATTACATTCGGCTTCGTCTACCGCATAAAAAGTGGTCGCGACGTCGAGCAAGACGCGTAACGTCCGGCGAAACGTAGCTTTTTGAGGGAGCCGCACGAGGCACAAGTAGTAGAGAATCGCGACTTCGCTCGGCTTGAAAATCGGCTCCTTGTTGGCATCGACGGCGGTCAAGACATTGTACGCGGCCTTGTTGTGGATGTTGCTGTTCGAATGCACGCCTCCGGAATCTTCTCGCGTCCGGACAAACTCATTCATATGCGCGGGATCGCCCGTGCGGTGCGGGTCACGCATGTCGCGCAGGGGTTTTCCCTCGCCACTCCAGCCTGGACCTATTTCCCAGGTCCACTTGTCGATGGGAGCATCTGGGCCGACGGTGTACCAATTAAAAATGATGATCCCCATGATATCCGAGAATGACTCGTTCAAGGCTCCGGATTGTCCTTGATAGATCAGCCCGCAAGTCTTTTCCGTCACGCCATGGGTCAATTCGTGTGCAATGATATCGAGATACGTCGCAATACTGCGCAGCTGACCGGACTTGTCCTTCATCTGGCCATACCACATCCGATTTTGCCACCAAATGGCATTGCCCCATTCATTCGGATCTCCGCCTTCTTCCACGTCATCCGAAGACGTGCAACGTACGTAGGAAACCAGCTCCATACCTTCGTCGTCGACACTCTTGCGCTGAAGAATCGAATTGTAAAAATCCCAGACCCGAGCCGCATTCGCGTGCGCAGAAATCGCGTCCGGATTTACTTGGCTGAAGTCCGCCTGTTGGTAATGCACTGGGGCCGAAGGAATTGGGACATTCGCAGTATCTCCACTGATATTTGCTAGCTGCAAATCATAGGTCCGGAGCTTGCGTTGGGGATCGGTCAGTTCAAATCCGCCTTTGATGGCTGTCCCGTAAAACTCGCGCGGCTCGCCTAGAGCATCCACTCCCCGACAACGAACGGGCAATACGGGCAAACCCGCGGGCGACGGTTTGGCACACGGAGTCGTCGTGTAATGAAACAGAATTTGCCCATTTTGAGCGTCGACAAGATAATCATAACGTGCACTTCGCCCCCGAGGCGACGGTTTATGGGCGTGGCGCGAACCAGTTGCTTCTTTATCAGCCTTTGGCGCGTGCCCAATACCCGGGACAAACCATACCAAACGCATGGGAACATCGTCGACGGCTTCTTCCTCCGCCGCATAAAACATGAGTGTCGGCGCGGATTGCGCTTGCAGCGACCCTGGATTTGCGCCGACGAATGTTTCCACACGAGCCATTGCCGCAGCTACATCGAGGCTTGGTTCGGTCAAAGTCGCAGGCAGATCGACGATATCGGCACGTGCACCCACAAGATTTCCGGCGTCATCGACTTCAATGAGAACGTCAGAGCCGAATAGCGGGATTTTCTGCGTCGATTGTTGAAAACGCACAAGATTCGAGCGCGTGAGATTCGAACGTTGTACGCTCGTCATGTCCATGTTGGGCATTGGTTCGTCACTACCAAAACTCAGCGGGAAATCCTGGCGGTTCATTTCCAGCAGACGAGTCAAATAACCCGAGGCTATTTCCGCTGACTCTTTCGCCTCGGGCGTTTTGTTCGACTCGGAAAATGACATCAAGGCACTAAATTCCGCACGCTCCTCCGGGCTCTTTGCGGCGGCAATAAAACGAATGGTCTTGAGCGATTGGGTCTTCATAGGAGCCTCGTCTTCGAGTTTGGAAAGGAAATACAGCTCTTCTTCCGCATCTGGCGAATCAGGTCAATCGATTTTCTCCGCCGCTAATTCGCGCAACGTATCGGCAAGTCGGCCATCTTTACAAATTCCCAAGAGCCTGTGTCCACCCGATTCTACTGCGCGTAATTCGATTTGGGCCTCGTTGGCTAACATTTCGCTATCGGCGAAAGGCACTACATCGTCGCTGGGATCGTGAAAAATGATGATTCTCTGGCCGCGAAGATGCTGCGCGATTTCGACAGCGTCGCCGCGCCGAGTTTTTACGGCCACGCGGCGCACTGCTGGCGCAAGAAGAACGGTACGACCATTCCAATGTCCGTGACGAATCAATTCCACCGCGACCGCCCCACCCCAACTCGACCCCACGACAATATCAGGTTTTTCTTGGTCGATAGCCCTCTTCTGAATTTCGACACACGCGACAAGACTTCTGGCCAAAGCATCTGCAACGACGATATCTTTGCGCGCTGCATACCATCCCGCAGCAATCGCCGAGGCGACAATGGTGCCGCGTCGAGATCGAATGGTTGCCAACGTCGTCCCGATCGCTCCAAGTACGAGTTGCACTTCGGGTGAGCGCAAGGCCATTCTTACAAGGGAATTTTTGCGTTGAATTTGGAAAAGACCCATGTCCATGTCGTGCGCGCGGACATCGAATCCCTGTTCGCGAAGTAGAATGGTCTTGGTACCATTCGCGCGGCTCTCCAAACCATGAATGAACAAGATACGGGGTGAGTTCATTGAAGCTTGGGGCGAGTCTATCGATTCGGCACGTGGAAGACAAGGCGGAACAAGGCGATTTTCTTTTACCTCAGCACCGCGTCAAAGACAATTGTGGCGACACGGCGCTCATTTGAATTCGCAAATACATAATTAAAAACTGGCGCCCTAGTGTGCGCGAGAGACAGCGCGAAGATTGTCGTAACACATCTAGCCATGTCGTGCGCCAATTTCAGCCTCGAGCCCACAGGCCGTTGCCACCAAGCTTCCAATGAGCTACCTGTAAGCACGTGCCGCCGAACCTTCGTCCGAGAAAATTCGCTTTCGCCGCAGGAGTCATCGCGGCATTGGGGGCAATGTCCACGTTTGCCTGTGCTCCCGTCACCAATCGCTTGCTCCTCTACCCGTCGCGCGATGAATTGCCCCTCAATGGCGCTGAACGGGTAATGGCTCCGCACCAGGAGGGCGCAATCGAGACCATTCGGGCCAAAAGCCCCGGCGCATTGCATGAACCGATTCGCGCTATTGTTTTGCGTTTTTATGGCAATGCCGATCGCGCTGATTCTTGGCCCGCAGAGGAAGCACAAAGTTTCGGGAAATGGCCCGTCGAAGTATGGGGCGTCAATTATCCGGGATTCGGACATAGCGTGGGCAATGCGACACTTGCAGGCGTCGCGCGCGCTGCCAATGTCGCCTTTGGCGAAGCATCCAAACGCGGTTTGCCCATCTTCGTCATGGGCACGAGCATGGGAACGACCGCTGCTTTGCACCTCGCCGCCAATCATCAAGTCAATGGTCTATTTTTGCAGAATCCGCCACCCCTGGCCCAGCTCATTCGTGGTCGCCACGGCTGGTGGAATCTTTGGATCTTGGCTGGCCCCATATCATTGAGCGTACCGCCGAGCGTCGATAGCTTGTCGAATGCTCGGCGTGCAAAAGCTCCGGCCTTGGTGATTTCATCCGAGGACGACAATATCGTTCCTTTTACTTACCAGACCGATGTCTTCGACGCCTATGCTGGACCAAAACAACGAATCGTGCTTCCTGGCGCGGGTCATAACGACGCGATACCGGACACGGTTTGGGTTCAAATTCATCAAGTCTTACAAAAACAAGGCTGGGGCTTGTAGTACCGTCAGCTCCCGACCATATCTTCCTGAAGCGGAAAGTTTTCAATCGCGCGCGGACCTTCGGGCAATGACGCGCGCCCATTCACGAGCGCATAATGACATTCGCGAAACGTACGGCAATGCTCCAGCCACCCAACGAGCAGCGAACGTTTCGCGACCGTATGAATGTCGAATGCCCACAGAATCGCCATGAGCGGCCAGAGAAAAAATTTACCCGGACGAACCCGATGCACGAGCGACGGCGGAACGATTTCACCACCAAAATGCCCCTCAGCAGCCGACAGAATAAATCCTGTGAGCGCCGAACGAAAGCTCTGATTCGAATAAACATGATCGACCGCCCGTTTGTAGAACCCGAGAGCATTGCTATTCGGCTCGAGGCTGATGGCTCCGAGAAATCCACCCGCTGTGGTGAGCTCCGCAATTGCCCGCAACGTTGCCATGTCGGACACGCCATTAAAACGATCGGCGCCTAGACCCAACAAAAACAGAATCTTGGTTCGCACATTGGTCAATCCCGCAACTGCCGCGACGGAAATTGCATCCTCGAGCGGATCCCCGAGCCCCTCCTCATCACCGCGCATCAACGAATCCGATCCTCCGTCAATGAGGAGCACGGCATCCAGGGCGTGTTTTTCGACGAGTTCCTGGTAAAACGAGCGCAAGGACGAAACAGTGAATGCCCGCGCATAATAAGCGTAGATGGAATGCGGTGCATCCGCGGGCCACTCTTCATCGAGAAAACTCATGAGATGCACTTCAGGACCATAATCCGCAGGCGGTTCGGCAGCCGCAGTCACGAGCTTGACGATCGCCCCTTCCCTTGTCGTATGCACAATTTCGGCATTTTCAATGTTCTCGGGCAAACCAAAGGAATAGCTGCCGATGATTACGCGTTTGCCCATGCGTCGTAATTCGGGTAAAAGCGTCACCCCTTGCAGAAAATCAAAACCACCACCACACCCGCAGAGCAAAACATTCTTGATTGCAGGATCTTCGAGTTGTTCGAGAAAAGTCGGGCGCATGAACCTACATTCCCTGGTAAAACGATTCAAGTCCAGCTCTCAACCTCGCACGACCATGTTGCGCCGTCAAGATTCTCCCGCGATGTTCGGCAAAACAAGCGGATCGTTTTGCATGCGCCACTCCCAGACCGCTGATTTCGGCGGACCAGCCGATGCTTTGCCCTAACGTACACCTTGTTCAGGTGCGGGTTTGTCAAAATGGAATAGCACGACCCTCACTTCGTGAGGGTCGTCGACGCTATACAAATGGCAATCTCGTCAGGGACTCGAATCACTCGATACGCGAGCCATGCCCAGACACTCGTGCAGATGGTCGACCGTCCGTTTCGCTATGCCCTCGAGGTCCTTCACGAGCCGCTCGAGTTGGTTTGAATCGGAATCGGCATTCGCTGACTTGTTCTCGATTTGTCGGCATATTGCCACCATACCCATCGCGCCCAACGAAGCGCATGCCGAACGAAGACCGTGCGCCAAGCGCTGAAGTTCTGAACCATTTTTCGCCGCCAATGCGATGCGCATTTGACCCAATTGCGCCGGTAAGTCCGCAATGAATAGTTCCACGAGTTCGTGGACATCTTGTTTGGGCAAGGCTTCGAGCATTTCGTCGAATGTTGCGTCGTCGAATTCTGCAGCCATTGGCGCAGATGTTCGTGGTGCGCGTGGACATGACGCAAGCGCATCCATGAGCTCTCCGGCAAGCAATGGTTTGTTGAGGAATTCATCCATCCCCGCATCAATACAGGCCTGCCGGTCCTCAACGAGAAAACTCGCAGTCGTCGCGATAATCCGTGGACGCTGTTTTTCCGGGAACAAATCATGCGTTCGCGCGGCAACCTCCAATCCGTTGACCGCGGGCATGTGAATATCGAGCAAAATGCAGTCGAATACATTGTGGCGAATGAAATCGAGCGCTTCCAAACCATTGCAAGCGGTCGAGGGCTTGTATCCCAATCGTTCGAGCATCGTCACGACGACACGACGACTGTTTTCATCGTCTTCGACCACGAGAATATCGAGCGGATGACGGGCGGCAAAATCCGCAGGAAGATCGGGCTCGAGCCGCACGCAACGCGCCAGCACCTCCGATAGCTCCTGCATGACAATGGGCTTGTTCAGAAATTCGTCCATTCCGGCGTTGAGACATGCTTCACGTTCGGCTCGAAGAACCCCGGCAGTGACCGCAATGATTCGCGGTCGTGAGCGCAGAGGAAGATGAGTCAAAATACGTCGTGTCGCTTCGACACCGTCCATTTCTGGCATTTGGATATCCATGAGAATGACATCGTACGTTTGGCGCATGACGGCTTCGACCGCTTCGCGGCCATTTCCGGCGACATCGGCGCGGTATCCGAGTCGACTCAAAAGCAGCGTGACTAACTTGATATTTACCGCATTATCCTCGGCAACCAGAATTCGCAATGGGTTTGGCCGGGCAGACATTGTCGCCGAACGCTCGGTGGTCGACATGATCTTCGTCGGTTGAACTACATTACCAAAAAGACTGGTGAGCGTCGTAAATAACTGCGAGGCTTTTACGGGTTTGGTGAGTTGCGCATCGAGGCCAATTCGTTCGGCTTCTTCGGGGGTCAAGCTCATGCCCAGGGAGCTCAGTAAAACCATTTTCATGTTCGCCCCTCGCAACTCGTGCAGCTGCCGCGCGAGTTCCAGGCCATCCATTTTCGGCATGTGATAGTCGAGAATGGCCACATCGCACGCGTCGCCGGCATTGGCCCATTCGAGAGCCGTGTGCGGAAATTCGGTTTCGCGCACGATCACGCCCCACGATTCCGCTTGCGTGCGCAAGATTCGTCGATTCGTGGCATTGTCATCAACAATCCAGGCGCGAATGCCCCGCAAACCTTCATTCGAAAGATTAGCATTCCACGTTTTTCTTGCGACCCCTCGATGTTGCTCGACCAAAAACGTCAAGTGGAATGTCGAACCATTTCCAAGCTCGCTCTCAGCCCACGTGGTTCCACCCATGAGTTCTGCAAGGCGCTTGGAAATTGCCAAACCCAGCCCCGTTCCACCATATGCGCGAGTCGCCGAGGAATCGGCCTGGACAAACGATTGAAATAGTTTCGATAGATCCCCCTTACTAATACCGATACCCGTGTCGTGTACCGCAATGTGAATCTCGATCCGTCCATCGTCGAGCATCTTGCAGCTCGTCCGAACATGAATCTCGCCGCCTTCCGGGGTGAATTTCACCGCGTTCGACAAGAAATTCAGCACGATCTGGCGAACTCGGCCAGGATCGCCCACCACCATGCTCGGCAAATTGTCATCGAATTCGGCCGATAATTCGAGCCGCTTTTCTTGAGCCCGCATCGCAATCAAGTCCGCGCTCTCTTCGAGCGTAGTCACCAGATCGTAAGGAATCGACTCAATCAACAATTTGCCGGATTCGAGCTTGGAAAAATCGAGAATGTCATTGATCACATTGAGCAAGTGATCTCCACTATTCCGAATGACCTGTGCAAAATCGCGTTGTTCGGCGTTGAGTGGTGTATCGACGAGCAGCCCAGACATTCCAATGATTGCATTCATTGGGGTCCGAATTTCATGGCTCATCGTTGCCAAAAACGTACTCTTTGCTCGATTTGCCGCCAAAGCTTCGTCACGTGCCTTTTCAAGCTCGGCCGTGCGCGCAAGGACGCGCTTCTCCAAATCGTCACGGATGGCCGCGAGCTCGCTATGCGCGACGGTTAATTGCTGGACGACTTTTTCTTCGGAAGCAAGGTTGTCTTGCAAGCGGCGATTGTATTGAAATAGCAAATAGACAACGTTCGAAATGCCGACACCATAAAAAATGACATTGACGGCGTTCTGCATCGACGCGGGCAAACCCGATGGTTCGTCGACATACGTCCCAATCGCCGGAACGAGCGCCGCTCCCACGATGCTCGCCGCGATGAGCCACGATAATGCGCGACCTCGCAAATAATAAAATCCCAATAGGGCCGGCATGATGACGAGACCCAAAAGCACAATATAAAATCGGGGCACCGCAAACGTCGCCGCTGGCAAGACCCAAGCAAATGACAATCCTGTCCAAAGTGCCGCTGTTTCGAATTTTTCCCGCCGCAAAAAATAGCGCGGAACTCCAACCGCGGTAATGCCAAAAACAAGGGCGACCAGGGCCAACTTGCCAAATGCCACGCTATGGAACGCGATTGCAAGACCCGCGTATGCGATGACACTCACGACGCAAGAAAGTAACAGCCACCGCAGAAAATCTTTGAGTCGTTCGCCAGTGCGTTCCATAGGTGTCGCCCGGCCTTATAAGACAGCCGCCCCTTCGAGACCAGTCGAGGCACGTTGCCCAGCTTCGGCAACACAATCAAGTGCAAAACGTCGCTTCGCCCCAAATTCCCCAAATAAGACCCTCAACTCCTGCGCCCCAAGCGACTTTGACAACAGCTTGCAAAGTCTGCTGGACAGCCCTCGCACATGGAATGTGCGCCAATGAGATGTTTTACGCTACATAGGCTCAAATCTTTAATCGTATCGCGAGCTTTTTCAATTCGCTGCTTTGCATCTCTGCGGATTTCGGCTAGCCTGAGATTGCATGTATGTCGTTTGATACGAATGTGGTTTTGGATGTCATGCCAGTTCGGTTGTGATACCTTGGTTCCATGTCGTGGAATCGAGCGCTGCATTGGAGCCCGCTAGCGTGCAGCTTTGCCGTGGCGTCGCTCGGATGTTCAGCATTGTCGCCGCCACCGTTCATGTCGCAACTTGCGGGCGCGGCCCCGAATATGCCAGGAGACATGCGTTTGTTGGTGGTTGTCGGATATGGAGGCGATGTATTGTCAGGACAAGGTTTTGGTGGCGAGCTGCGATTCGAGGGGCAAGCCAATGCGTGGGCGACGATTGGAGGTGGACTGGGAGCGGGATATCGTGCGAATGGCAACGAAGTGACGCTTCGCAAGAATCAGCCACAATGGATTTACGGCGCGCGGGGATGGGGACGATTCAATCCAGGGATGGTAGATTGGTTTGCCGCGACAACCGGGATCGGAATCGCAGGAACGGATCAAGGCACGGTCGCATTGACCTTCGATGCCTCGACCCTGTTTGGAGGGGCGTTCGACATCGATAACGTTCCAGCGGGACAAGCATTTCGACTCGGGGCTTATGGCGGACCAGCGGGCGCGATTTCGATTCCTCTCCGTTTGGGAACTCCCCTCAAGAAAACGAAGTTTTTATTGGGATTTGGACCTGATGTGCCAACGGTGACCACCGATGATGTCACTGAATATTCAACAACGTATTATTGGGGCATGCAGGCTGGGCTCATTGGGGACTCGGGCCGAGTTCCCGCGTGGACCGGGGCGGTCGAGCTCGCATTGCTTGTGGGGCATACCGGTCATGAAACGGCGACGTTGTTTGCCCTGACAACCGGCCAAGGTGCGCGATTCAAACGTCGATGAGCGTCGAGCAACGTGCGCAATCTGCTCCTAGATTCCACAACCATTGATTCGTATTCCTCCGCCGGGTTCGTCGACGCAGCCACAGCCGATCATTCCCGCGGTGCCGAGACATGCACAATTGGCTTGCGCCCCCATGCAATTGGCCGGCAAAGCAACGCAATCGACGGACATATCGCCTTCGACGCAATATTCAGCGCCGATCGAACAGGCTCCATCACCGCACCAGAACGTTCCTGCTACGGGCGGACATGCACCCTCGCGCGTATCGATTTGAAATGGCAAATCCGACGGGCAAGGCCCTTTGGCGTGAGATTTACCATCGCAACCGCAAACGGTGGTAAACGTTCCTTCGCCGCAACTGGGTGGATATTCAATGCATTTTTTCGTTGTCGGACCGCAAGCGCCGTCATCTGTCGCCGCACAGATGAGATTGAATCCCATCGTGCATTCCGAAGAATCGACACAAGGTTTGTCGGGGGAGCCCGAACTGGTGGAATTCGAGCTGCTGGTGCTCGTCACTGTGCCAGTATCACTGCAGGAAACGATTACAATGGCGCCAGTGGAGAGGGTGCACAAGACAAGAAGTACATGTCGCATACGGACGACGATACCACTGTAGAGGTTCGTCGCGCAAGTAACAGCTCGAACACATTGATGCATTTTCACCCTTGCCTTCGGCCATTCTTGCTGCCAACGTTGGCCCTGTCGTCGTTCATTGTTCGGCCGGATTCAGGAGGACGATTGACCGTTCGAATATTGCACTGCAAGGGAATGACTGAGAATCTACCATCATGGACCGCCAGTCATTGATTTCGTGATGTACGAAAAAGACAAGCCATGCTCGACCTCGATTCTCCCACCCCGCGCGATCCGCGGGCATTCATTCGTAATCACACAGCATTGGCTTCCCCTCCACTGCTCCCCGAAATCAAATTGCACCTGGCGACGGAAATGACGCCGCTATGGTGGGCGACGGAATCATGGCTCGAAGAAAAAGGCATTGAGCCTCCTTTTTGGGCATTTGCCTGGGCAGGCGGACAGGTCATTGCACGGTTGTTATTGGACCAACCGGAGTTCGTCCGCGGGCGAAAAGTGCTGGACATTGCGTCAGGATCCGGCATTTGCGCGCTCGCTGCTGCCCAGGCGGGTGCGCAACGGGTCATTGCCGTTGATCGCGATGCTTTGGCGGTGCAAGCCATTGCTCTCAACGCCGAGGCCAATGGTCTGTCCGTCGAAACGCGAGCGGCGGACATCATAACGCCAGGAGATTTGCCGTCTTGGGCGTGCGAATGCGATGTAATCCTCGCCGGTGACGTCTGTTATGATGCCGCAATGACTGCAGCCTTCTTGCCGTGGCTGCAAGCACGCGTAGCCGAAGGAATGCGCGTTTTTCTTGGCGATCCCGGGCGCTATTATCTGCCTGCAGTGGGCCTCGAGAAATTGGCTCGTTATCGCGTTCCAGCGAGCGATGATGTGGAAGCGGCCAAAGAAATCTGGGGAGTCGTTTACGAAATGCTCGGCGGCTGAAATCTTGCGCGAGAACGCCAATTCTCCGGAATGTGATTC
The DNA here is from genome assembly GCA_035437985.1 of Polyangium sp. (in: bacteria). Lineage (GTDB taxonomy): Bacteria > Myxococcota_A > Polyangia > Polyangiales > Polyangiaceae > Polyangium. The sequence continues at coordinate 11,410 of DAOMZH010000269.1, forward strand.
CCGTCTAGAATGAGGCGCCGACCCAAGCTCGTGGTTCGTAGGTAATCAGATTGTCGCCAAGCGACTTCGGCATGACGAAATCGAAGGAGAACGGGCTGACCCCAATG
>DAOMZH010000270.1:0-11502 GCA_035437985.1 Polyangium sp. (in: bacteria)
AACATTCGTTGTCGGGATCGGTTCCCACGACAATCGGTCCACAAATGCCGTCGGATCCATTGCCCTTTTTCGCGACCGTGCACGCGACGCACAAGCCGGTGCACGCCGTGTTGCAACAAATGCCGTCCACACAATTACCCGATTGGCATTGCGTGCCGTTGAGGCAAGTCCCGCCATTGGCAATCGGAGGAATGCACGAGCCCATCGAGCAAATCGAGCCCGATGCGCAGTCCGTGTTCATCGTGCAGGACCCGAGGCACGCGCCGCCCGAGCACGCGTATGGGGCGCAATCCTGACCCATTGCTGCGGTAATGCACGAGCCTACACCGTCGCAAACTTGGGCCTTGAGTACCGTTCCTTGACAAACGGGACTTCCACAGGTCGTACCGCTCGCATAAAGCTGGCACGACCCCGCGCCATTACAGGTGCCCGTCTTGCCGCACGTGGATTGGGCATCCGTCGTGCACTCGTTATCGGGATCTGCACCGGTAACGACGGGTCCACATGTGCCATCCGCGCCCGCGCCTTTCTTGGCTGCCGAGCATGCTTGACACGTGGTGGTGCACGCCGAATTGCAACAGACGCCATCGACGCAGAATCCAGATTGGCAATCCACAGCGCTCATACACGCCGCACCATTGCCTTGCAGACCGACGCACATGTTGTTCATGCAATTCGACCCGGCCGCACAATCATTGACCGTGGTGCACATCGTTTTGCAATTGCCTGTCGCTACGTCGCAGTTATACGGCGTACAGCTCGTCGGCATTCCGGCATTTGCGCAAATGCCGGAGCCATCACAGGTTCGGGGTTGTGACGACGTACCAACGCAGGTATTACCGCAATTCGTTCCGGACGCATAAAGCTTACAGGCCCCGGCGCCATTGCAACTGCCATTGGTGCCGCAAGAATTGGCGCCTTGATCCGTGCATTCATTGTCAGGATCCGTGTCGCCGGCGACGGGCCCGCAAACGCCATCGGTGCCCGTGCCTTTCTTGGCCATTGTGCAGGCTTGACACGTATTGTTGCAGGCACCATCGCAGCAAACGCCATCGGCGCAGAAACCGCTCATGCATTGCGCTGCAATCGTACATGCAGTCCCATTGGCTCCCGGCGCGACATCGGAAAGCTGCCGCGCACGAACGCGATAAGAACCATACGGCTGAAGCGGATCGAAACGATAGTAGGCGAGCATAAGGTTTTGCGCCGGACCTGCGGCAACTGCCGGACGAAGTTCATATTGCAGCACGTCGGTCGCCACGGCAAAACCATTCATGTCTTTGACCATGCCGTTGCTGGCCAAACGACCGGCATAAAGATCAGGAGAGCCACTGGTCGTTCGTTCGTCTTGCCAAACAACCCAATACTGCGTGCCGTCCCAAGCTACGCTGGCGAAATATTGCACATTTGCCGCCGAGACGACAGTAATGCCGACGACGTCCAAGATGGTCCCTGCTGCATTGACCCGAGCAGCTTTGACGTCGAGGTTATCGTCCCAGGCTACCAACCAATCGCTCCCATTGGAGGTAACTGCGGGACGATTTTCGGCAATGCCGACCGAAGCTGAAATCGGAATGGCCAAAGCCCCGGAATCGAGCACAGCGGCGCCGGGAGTGACCCGCGCCCCAAAAACATCGTTGCTGTTGGTGGGTTTGGTCCAAGCAACGAGGTAATTCGTGCCATTGTAGGCAATTGCCGGAAACGAACCGCCGCCTGTGGAAATCTTGAATGCGCTCATATCGAGCACCGCCCCAGCCGGGGTCACTCGAGCTCCCCAAATATCGGTGCTGGTTTCGTCGCGCCAAGTCACCATGTAATTGGTCCCGTCGGCCGCGACGACAGGCGTCTGCTGATTGCCCGTAGCGGAATTGACGACGATGCCCATGGTATCGGGGACCGAACCATTCGCCTGAACGCGGGCAGCGTAAATATCATCCGTTCCGGTGCCATTTCGACGGTCTTGCCACGTCACGAGCCAGTCGGGACCATTGGCCGCAACAGCCGGGAACACCTGCGTATTCGTCGCGCTCGAAATGGTAATGCCGTTGGCATCGAGCACCGTGCCCGACGTATTCATACGCGCGCCGATGATGTCCGCGGTGAGACCCGGCCGATAATCCTCCCACACCACGAGATAGTTTGTCCCGTTGTAAGCAATCTTCGGTCGATTCTCGTCGTTGGCTTGACGCGACAGAAGCTGACTCGTCATGTCCACTTTCACGAGCGCATTCGACACGCGAAGCCCAAAAATATCGGCTGCGCTATTGGTATTTGCCAGGCGCGTATCTCGAAATGCAACCAAGAAGTTGGTCCCATCGTGGGCTGCGCCAGGATAGGTGCGTGTACCCGTTTCATTCGTCAACGCCGTCGCCGGAACGAGAATGGCGGCCCCGGAACTGATCCGCGCTCCGAATACATTGTTTCCGTCGTCCCAGAATACGCCATAACCATTGCCAGCAAAAGCAACCGCAATGCTCGCCGGTGTATTCGCTACCGACCCCGAACCAATCAAGAAACCATTGGCCGCATCGATTCGTGCTCCGCCGGGACCCACGCGCTGGCCGTACATGACCGCATTCGCGCCATAATCATCCCAAACCAGCAAAAAGTTCGTGCCGTCGGATGACGCAGCGATACGCGAATATCCGCACGTCGAATTCGTGTCGCAGTAAAACACGTCGCTCGCATCGAGAATACTTCCCGCCGGACTTATGCGCCGTCCCAAGAGTCGGTACTGATTCCCCGTTCCCGAATACGTCGTATACGCAGCCAGGTAATTCGTCCCGTTAAATGCGAGCGTATTCGCATAGGGACCATAACTCGGGGTCGAAATCGCAATCGGCGAGGGATTGACCATGCCGTTCGTTCCCACGAACGTACCCCGAACGGTGCTGTTATTGATGTGGGTAACGAGATAATTGGTTCCGTCGAACGCGATTGCGGGATAAATGCGCGAACTGCCCACGGCCACGGCGATTCCGTTGGGGTCCAGCACCGCTCCAGCACCGCTCACCCTCGATGCATAGATGTCACCTGATCCATTCGTGCGGGTATCATGCCAGGCAACCATCCAATTCGTGCCGTCCCAAGCCACCGCGGGCTCGTATTGATCATTTTTCGCGACCGCAATGGGAATACCCGACGTGTCCAGAATCGTGCCCGCAGGAGTGACCCGCACGCCGTAAACATCGAGCGAATTTTGATAACGTTCGTCAGCCCAAACGACCAGGTAGTTTGTTCCGCCAAACGACACGACCGTTTGGTATTGATCGTCGTTGGTCGCGGCATAGACCGGCGTATCAATTGCAATTTCCGGTCCGACGATGGGATCGAGAACCGCTGGATAGGCGCTGTTTTCCAGCACGTCCGCGGGGACCGTCAAGGTGATGTGCCCATCCCCAAACCGCGAAGCCACAGGTGTGCGCACACCGCGCGCATCCACCCACGTCGCTTTGCCATAACGAATCCCGAGCCCCGCATCCAAATCTGCAAAATGCAGGCCCCCTTCGGTTTCCCCGACAAACACTTCCCCCGTCACGGCAATGCGCACTTCCACATCGCCATTTCCCGCCGGACGCTCGGCAAATGTAAAACTCTGCTCCACCCCTGCTTCGGTATTTTCGAGATGCTCGACGATCGTTCCGCGCTGAATGCCAAGACTCGCATCCGGACGAATCGTCGGTTGACCGTCTTGCCCCGCAAGAATCGTCGCCCCCCGCGAAATCTTTTCGACCGACGCTACGAAAGGCGCTCCCTCCGCGCCCTCGATCGTGGTTTGTCGGGGCCCTGCTCGGAATGGCGTCACGCGTAGCTCACGCGCATTGGCGTTCACCGCGTACGACTTATGCCCTCCCGTGAATGTTTGCCCCTCTGCGCGAAACGAAAAATGCACTCGCCGCATTACGGCGTCGAGATCCGGCGACAAACTCGCAAGCTCCGCGGGACTCATCGGTGTCGATGCTCCGGTCTCTTGCTGCGTCGCGGCTCCTTTTTCGGTTCCACACCCACCCAGAGCTGCAACCAAGAGCCCCAAACCAAAGGCACATCTCGGTACGTCATGAATTCGCATAGACGGAAAATCACCTTCCTTTTGCGACGAGGCGCAAATGATGCTTCGACTGTTTACGGCATTGGAATCGGTGCGCAGCCCTCGATGTCTCTTCATGGAAACCCACCCCGTTCGGGAAGGATGCGCGCACCTTTTCGCGAGAAACCCCAGCAAGAAAAACAGCCGAACGAGAAAATCTCCAGGCTTCAAACAAAACTTTGTCCGCGCGTCAAGAGCAATGTTCCATCGGGACGATCTGCACCACAAAACCACAATCCCCGAGAACCTGGGGCCCTCGGGGATTGTCAGTACTGGACGTGTCTGGGGATCAGCCGGTGCGCTTGACGTATTCAAAGTCGACAGCGCGACCTTTGATTCCGTGTTTCGGAGGCGCAATCCAATGCGCCATCATTTTCGGATCGTAGACGGGCTTTTGCATCAAGCTCTGCAAGTACGCCTCGTCCGCGGCGCTTGGGAGCCATTCGTCATGACGACGGTCGAATTCTTCCTTCGTCACCGGTTGCCCTTCCGGCGTGAAATAAAGCCCACCGTAAATACCACCTCGGCGATGGAATCGGCGACTCGGCAAAGTCAGCTTCACCTGAATCCCGGCTTCGGCCAGCGCGCGATTCCATTTGTCCACGCCACGTTGCGCATCCTCGATGTATTCGTCGCGCAAAACCTCGTTCATTGCATTGCGCATCGGCACTTCTTCGTGCTTGAAGCCCTTGACGACCCCAGGCTGCGATTGCTCGGGCACGTCCATCGCGTAGGAGCCCTCGATAGCCACATGGTCCGCATAACTCTCTTCTTTGGCGCGCCCTTTGAGGCTCGAGGCAAAAAAGTTTGCCGCATTGGACGATATTTCGCCGCCGAACAGATCGAGCGACACCGAATACCAGAAGTTGATGTACTTCTGTATCGTCGGTAAATCGATGCCCCCTTCGGCCCGCGCATCTTCATTGGAGTTTTTCTTCATCAACTCCGCAGTTCGTTGCACGACCCGCAATACGCCGGTTTCCCCGACGAACATGTGGTGCGCCTCTTCCGTCAACATGAACCGCGTCGTTCGTGAGAGCGGATCGAATCCACTCTCGGCCAAAGCGAGCAGCTGATACTTCCCGTCACGATCGGTGAAGTAGGTGAACATGAAAAAAGACAGCCAATTCGTGCACGGCTCGTTGAATGCGCCGAGAATGCGCGGTTTGTCAGGATTACCGCTCCGGCGTTCGAGCAATGCATCGGCCTCTTCGCGACCGTCGCGAGCGAAGTAGCTATGGAGCAAATACACCATTGCCCATAAATGGCGCCCTTCCTCGACGTTCACCTGAAAGAGATTTCGCAAATCGTACATGCTCGGGCAAATCTGCCCCAAAAGCCTTTGTTGCTCCACGCTCGCCGGCTCCGTATCGCCTTGCGTGACGATGAGGCGCCTAAGCACATTGCGGAATTCACCCGGTACGCTTTGCCAAACCGGTTGGCCGATGTTGTCGCCAAACGTGATTTTGCGATCTTGTACCGGATCAGCCAAGAAAATGCCCCAACGGTAATCAGGCATCTTCACGTAATCGAAATGCGCCCATCCTTCATGATCGACGCTCACCGCCGTGCGCAAATAAACTTGGTCCTCTTGGAACCCCTCGGGTCCCATTTCTTTCCACCAATCGATGAATCGGGGTTGCCAAGCTTCGAGCGCCCTCTGCAACCGCTTGTCCGAGCCGAGATCCACGTTGTTCGGGATCCGTTCGGAATTGACGACAGAACTCATGTTCGCCTCCAATCGAATTCAGGTCGCTCGGGCCGACCATACATGGTTAATGCGCCCCGTTCGCCCACGGCGTTGGGACGCTGGAAAATCCAGTTTTGCCAGGCCGTCAAGCGGCCAAAGATCTTTGTTTCCATCGTTTCGGGCCCAGCGAATCGCAAATTCGCTTCCATGCCCGTCAATGCATCCGGCGACAAACTCGCCCGCTCCTCGATTGCAATGCGGACCTCGTCGTCCCAATCCATATCGTCGGGCGTAAAGGTCACGAGATTGAGCTTTCGGGCTGCATCTGCCTCGATCAGTTCATTTTTCGATTCCAAGGTCTTGACCACCTCGGGATCATGCAAGAATCGCGTTTGCAAACGCGTCAGGCCATTCGACATGCGGAAGGCCCCGAAATTCAGCGAATCAAGGCCAATCACTGCCGCTTCATCACTCCCGTCACGCATGTACGTGCGATCGGCAGCCAACGTCAATTCGAAGAGGCTCCCCGCAAAACACGAACCCGGTTCGACGAGAGCAAAAAGGCTTTTCGCCGTCAAATCGAGGCGCTTCAACACGCGGTGCATCTTGAGGCGAATCTCACCCGCCAGCCAATCGCCCTTTAACGCATGCAGCGCCCGATCATGCGCCCGCACCGCTTCCGGATCACCCTTCGTCCGCAAAAGAACGAGGCCCACCGGGGCATGATTAAATCGCAAATCGAGCAAAGCATCGTCGAGCTCTCGGAATGCTTGCAAGAGATACGCGGACGAACCTTGCGCGCGCAATGCTTCAGACGTCGTCGGAGGTTCACCCTCGGGCCCACGCACCGTGATTTCCGCAACGCGGGTTGCATTGTCCACAGAAAGCGTCACATGGCGATATTCCGCAATGGTCTTGGAACCTGCTTCGGAACGCTTCACCTCGAGCGGCTCGAGCGTAATGCCCGCCCCCGCTTTTTCCTTTGAACTCGCCACGAGCGCTTTGGCTTCGTCGGCGACGACTTGATCAAAGCGGCTCTTCGGAATGGATTTGTCGACCAGGCGCCACTCTTCCGCGCGTTTGCCACGAACGCCTTCGGCCAAGGTCGAGAAAACGTCCGCCAGGTCGCGACGCACTTTGCGCTTGTCCACGAGCCGCGTCAAACCACCGGTACCGGGTAAAACCGCAAGCAATGGTGTTTCCGGGAACGATACGGCGCTCGAACCATCATCGCAAAGCAAAATGCGTTCGCACGCCAGGGCCAATTCATATCCGCCCCCGGAAGCCACACCATTGAGCGCGGCCACATAATGTTGATCACTCGCCGTGCACGCTTCTTCCAATGCCAATCGAGTTTCATTCGTGAATTTACAAAAATTCACTTTGAACGCGTGCGTCGACGAACCGAGCATGTAAATATTCGCCCCTGCACAGAAAATGCGCTGCTGTCCGCTCGTGACGAGCACGACTTTCACCTCGGGATGCTCGAATCGCAATCGCTCGACCGCGTCCGCCAATTCGATGTCCACCCCCAAGTCGTAGCTATTCAGCTTCAACGCATACCCAGGACGCATTCCCGCGTCCTCGACGACATCCATCACCAGCTTCGCCACCGGACCTTCGAACGAAAGCTTCCAGTGCACGTACTTCTGCGGATGCGTCTCGAAACGAATGGGACGCGCAGGCGCCCCGTTTCCTGAAGTCTCTGTCGCCATCGCCAAACACTCCAGCACTGTTGTTCCCGGGAAGCAAGAACTATATTGCGCGTTTGTCGGGCCATGTGCAGTATACTGCAGTCATGCCCGTAGCGAAGAAGGCGCAGTCCGCAGAAAATCCGGCAAAATCGAGCGATGCGAAGCTGCTCCAGCGCGTGGGTGAACGCATCCGTGCCGAGCGACTTTCGGCGTCGCTGACGTTGCGCGACCTGGCGAAGGCGTCGACGGTGAGTGAACGGTTCTTGGTGGCGCTCGAGTCTGGCAAGACGAACGTGTCGATTTTGCGGCTGAACGAGGTTGCTTTGGCGTTAGGAACGACGTTGGCGGCTTTGGTGGGAGACGAGACGCGAACGAATCGTTTGTCCTCCAATCGTTTGTCCTCCAAGGGTCCGATCGTGGCGCTCCTGGGCTTGCGTGGCGCGGGAAAAACGACGCTGGGTGGGCTTGCGGCAACGCGTCTCGGGATGTCGTTCGTGGAGATCGACGCGCGCATCGTGGCCCGAACGGGCATGAGTTTGTCCGAGATCTTCGAGATGCAAGGGGCGGCTTATTTTCGGCGGCTCGAGCGCGAGGAGCTGGAGCGGATTTTGTCCTTGGGCAAACCGGCGATTGTCGCGACGAGCGGGGGGCTCGTGACGGATCACGACACGTTTGAATTGTTGCGCCGCGAATCGGTGACGGTATGGCTCAAGGCGCGACCCGAGGATCATTTTCAGCGGGTGCTCGATCAAGGTGATGCGCGACCAATGGCGAGTCGTCCCGATGCAATGGGCGAGCTCGAAGCGATATTGCGTGCGCGTCGTGCGCTGTACGAGCGCTCGCGGCATGTGATTGATACGTCGGTGTTGGGGATTGATGGTTCGGTGGAGGAATTGGTGAGGATTGTGGAGGGAATGCGTGAGACCTGAGTCACAATGAGTTATGTGGCGATTATCGGGTCTCTCGAACTCCACGATGCGCTCAATCGTGATCGTATGGCGATTTCAAGGGGATTGTCGGTCGCCAAAAGAGTCGATAGTACGAACCATCCATGCTGGGAGCGAATCAGACCAAAGTTGTGGGCAGTGATCCCGAACGGAGGCAATCCATCGACTCGGCGCCTCCTGCGCCGTAGTGTCGAAGCATTCGACCAGGTCAAACGTACGAAATGCTTCTACGAGGTGCTGCAAGCTTTCCGCATACGTTCTCCGAATTTCTGCTTCCGGTGCCGAATGTCCTCCATTGGCAGCTCGCGCAATGATGCGCCGCACATGAATGCTCGGATCGTCGGCGCATAGAAACCAAAGCAATGTCGTAAAACCTTTCGATTTTGCCAAACGAGCTTGCTCTATCGATATTGACGTGCGCATTGTCGTTTCAACAGCGAAACTTTGCCTCGAATCGATGTGGTCGAGAATGAATCGTTCACATTCGGCAGACGCCTGGGCACGAATGCTCTTTGGAATTCCTATGTAGCTACCATGAAGCTCATAACATCGGTCATCGATGTTGAATGCATCAACTCCAAATGACCGAACTGGCAACAGCGTGGATTTGCCGGCTCCAGGAGGACCACCTACGACAATCATTCGGGGAATCATTTTGAGGAATCAACCTGTGATTACGCTCGTTCCGGACGCCGGGAGCATATCCGCTGGTAATGTTTTAACCAGTAAGTTCCCAGCTTCGTCAATGATGCCCTTTTCGCGCAGAACGGCTGCGGCATTCTTCGCCCGAACCGCCATTGCCTTTTGGGTCTCTCGCAGATACGCATTCCAAGCTTCAAGGTCATGAGGATTCGGCATGACCGCGACTTCAAGTGAATCTGCCGTTTGTGTAAATTCACGGTCACGACGTTGGTAAACCGAGAAGCCCGTCGTTGCCATGCCTTTGTGTCCCAGAAGAATCAGATCTTCCACGCCATCCGGTAATCCTATGTATTGCGTGCGCTGATTTAAAATCGAATTTACGCTATCCACCCACTCTTCTCGCTCCGCGGCCTTGGCACAATATCCAATCATCACGCGAAGTGGTGCATACCCAAGCAGCAATTTCCAGAAATCAACGAGAAATTCCCGCTTATTCCATTGGTTCTCGTGTTCGAGAATCACGATGGGAGTTTCCCAATCTCCACAGTCGTGACGGTACCACGTAATATCAAAAAGATGCTCCCGGCGCGCCCATTGGGGTCCTCCTTGAAGACGAGAGGCGCAACAAACCATCCCGCAATCTCCAGCAGCATCGGCCAATGCGCTAAACATGAAGCCGGACCAACCCGCGGCACCTTGTTTTGCATTTTCAATGGCCTTGGGCGGCGCGTCCTTTAGCTGTGCACGCAATGCAAATAGAAAACTCTCCGCATGGAGTGACGGAACGGCGCTCATGACTGATGCATATCGCAGACGCTTCATCGGGTCAAGACGAGCCTAGCGATTTCACTTCCTATTTAAGCTAGCAACATGCTTGCACGATTGACACGAGTTCGGAGGGCGTCCGGTAGGTCTTGGTGATTAAACGGCAAACTTGGTCGTGTCGCCTTTGATTCTTCGCGAATACATTTGTCTTCGCAAACCAATACCGTTTATCTTGCATTCAGACGGTCGCAGATTGAAGTGCACGCGAACCCCCAAAGCCTATCCTCCACCCCGCGTCAATCCGCCCAACGCACTGAGTCGTCAACGCCAATCCATCGATTCGTCTTGCCGCACGCTTGTCATGGTACCTTCCCTCCCCCGAGGAACCCAAAGAGGAATATGCCCCGACTGCGCATTCTCAATGTCGTGTCCGAATGCGTCCCATTCGCAAAAACGGGGGGCCTCGCCGATGTCGCCGGCGCCCTTCCCATGGCGCTCGCTGCCCGAGGCCACGACGTGCGCGTCGTGATGCCCCGATATCGGATCACCAAAAAACACCCCGCCCAAAAACTCAATCTCTCGCTCGGCGTCCCCGTCGGACACGGCGAAGCGTGGGGCGCCGCCTACGAAACCAAACTCGGCGAAACCGATGCCCGCGTCTACCTCCTCGAACACGACGAACTCTTCGATCGCCCCGGCATCTACAACGACTCCAACGGCGACTATCGCGACAACCTCGCCCGCTTCACCTTCCTCTCCCGCGGCGCCCTGCGCCTCGCCAATGCCCTCGAGTTTGTCCCGGACATCGTCCACGTCCACGACTGGCCCGCGTGTCTCGTCCCCATCTACATGAAGTCGCTCGAAGCCCACACTCCAGTTGGGCGAGCCGCGTCTGTCTTGACAATCCACAACATGGGCTACCAAGGTTACTTCAGCAAAAACGAGCTGTATCAAACAGGTCTCGGCTGGGAATACTTCCACCAGCGACTGCTCGAAGCCCACGATCGCCTCAACCTCCTCAAAGGCGGCATCTACGCCTCCACCGTCGTCTCCACCGTTTCTCCTCGTTATGCGCGCGAGATCCAAACCCGCGAAGGCGGTTACGGACTCGAAGGCGTCCTCGCCGATCGCGGCGCCGACGTGATCGGCATCCTCAACGGCATCGATGACGAAGTTTGGAATCCCGCCACGGACAAACACCTCGCCGCACATTTCGACGCCGAAGATCTCCGCGGCAAAGCCATCTGCAAAGCCGAGCTACAAAAGGAAATGGGGTTGCCCGTTCGTCCCGATGTACCCGTCGTCGGTCTCATCAGTCGCCTGGTCGAACAGAAAGGCATCGACATCTTCGCCGGTGCCCTCAGCCATCTCCTGTCGCGCGACATCCAGTTTGTCGTGTTGGGATCGGGCGAACGTTGGGCCGAAGATGCCTTCTCGAAATTGTCGCGACAAAGCGATCGTTTCAAAGCGTATCTCGGGATGAACGACGCGCTCGCCCATCGCATCGAAGCGGGCGCCGACTTGTTCGTCATGCCCTCGCGTTACGAACCTTGCGGACTCAACCAACTCTACAGCCAGCGTTACGGCACGTTGCCTGTCGTTCGTGCCGTCGGAGGTCTCGACGACACCGTCGAACACATGGTGACGGGGTTCAAGTTCGACGAACTCTCGCCCGTG
>DAOMZH010000271.1:0-11491 GCA_035437985.1 Polyangium sp. (in: bacteria)
AGGCAATCATTGGTGCCTCGTGGGCGTCCGAACACTGCGGCGTTGGGCCGAATATCGATGCATGACAGCGTACGCACCGCGCAGCTCGGTCCGCGCGTTTTGGAACGTTGTTCAAGTCAAGTGCCGACCGAGGCGAGGGCGCCTCGCCACGCTGGCCGAACAGCAACAATCGCGTTTCATTACGCCAAACGATTTCCAACACATGTCGCCAATCGTTTCCGAGACCCATTTCGGTCAATCGCTCCGTCACTATCGGCGGCCTGGCCAAATGCTTCGAGCAATGCGATTCCGTCCTTGGTTCGGGCGTTCGTCTGTAACGTACTGTGACGCCGAGCGGTGCTGGCAATATTGAATGATCCGAGCTTGCCGGCGCTGTTCCATTTGTGTATCGTAGACGCCGGAAGGAATGCACGATGCCTTTTGCTTTTGACGAGCGCATGCATGCTCGAGTGCCCGCTATCGTGGATCGCGTAATGAGCCTGGTTCCGATGACGGAGACGCACTTGGGCGAATCGTGGCTCGAGGCGACAGCGCGTCTTGTCGATTTCGCTTTGGCCGCCAACGCAATGCGGAGATCAGCACTGTTTGTCGAGTACGTAGGGTGGCTCGAGAGTGTGATGCGGTCGAGGGGGGCTCCTCTTGGGCAACTCACGGCACTCCTTCAGGAAATTTCCCGTGAGGCGGAAACGATCGGTGGTCCGGCTGCGTCGAGTGTCGTGGGGATCGTGCAGGAGGGGTTGGCCCGCATTGGGCACGATGCGCAGGCGGTTACAGTATCGACGTCGGTGGAGGAAAATGCGACGGATAGTTTGTCGAAGACGTACCTCGAATTGCTCTTGGCCGCGAAACGCAAAGATGCGGTCGACTTGGTGAACAATGCCCTCGACCAGGGTTTGACGCTCGAGGATCTCTATTTGCGAGTTTTACAGCCGGCGATGCGTAAGGTTGGGCAGTTGTGGCAATTGAACGAGATAAGTGTGGCCCAGGAGCATTATGTGTCGGCGGCGACGCAGCTCATCATTTCGCAACTTTACCCGCGGTTACTCGATGGGCCGCGAAATGGCAAAATAATGATTGCCGGGTGTATTTCATCAAATTTGCATGAAATTGGATTGCGCTTTTTGTGTGACATTTTTGAATTGCGCGGGTGGGACACGCACTTTTATGGGGCAAACACGCCGACGCGGGCACTCCACGACGTCATTCGCACGAGACGACCCGACGTCGTGGCGATTGGCGCCACACTTGCGTCTCAGCTTCCTCACGTGGCTTCCTTCATCTCGGAAATGCGCAAGGACCCAGTAACGGCCCAAGTCCGCATTCTGGTCGGTGGTACTGCATTTTGGGGCAATGAGGATCTTTGGAAAGAAATGGGCGCCGACGGATTTGCTTCCGATGCATCGACTGCCGTTCGCGTCGCATCCGAACTCACGGGAGGGAATTGAAGTGCGCTTGGTCAAGGGTATCGCCCTCATGTGTACCGTCGATGGGCAAATCGTCGACGTCTTGCGCGATGCTTGGGCGTGTGCGGAACCTGGCATGGCCGTATCGGCCATCGTGCGCGAGAGCGATGCGACCAAGTGTGCGAATTTCTTCGGAACAGTCGCTCGCGAAGGAACGGCATTCGGCTGGGAAATGCACATTGGGGACGATACGGTCGTTTTTGCGGCATTCGTCTCGACCGGACCCGTGTTGCTCATCGGCACCGAAGAACCAGCGCTCATCGAACGGCTTCATCAGGAATTGATGGGGATGAACAACGAGATGACGAATACGTTGCGCGAGGCCTACAAACAGCAAGCACTCGCGCGGCGCAATCCCGGCCCGTCCCTCGACGAATTCGCAAAATTAAGCAATGAAATGAGTTCTCTGCATCGTGAGATCACCAAACGCGCACGCGACCTCGAACAAATCAATCGTGACTATGAGCGCAGGCAAATGGCAATGGCCGAGCTAGATCAACGACGGGAGCATTTTTTGCAACACCTGGTTCACGACTTGCGCAGCCCGTTGACGAGCGTCAATGGCGCTGTTGGTATGGCCCTCGGCGGCGTCCTCGGTCCTATTGATGACGCTGCGCGCGAGGCCCTCGTCCTGGCCAAAGAAGGTTGCGATAGGCTCACCGAAATGATTTCCAGCATTCTCGATACCGCAAAAGCCGAATCTGGGCAGCTCGACGTCAAAAGTGAATCCATCGCCCTCGAGGAGATGTTCGAGACCATCGAACGCGATTTCAGAAACCGAGCAACGGAAAAAAAGGTTTCGCTGCATATCGACATTCCTGAGAATGTATATTGCAATGCGGACAGGGCGATCGTTCGACGCGTACTTGGTAATTACCTCGTGAATGCTCTCAAGTTTTCTCCGAGCGGTACAACCATAACCATAGCGGCCGTCGCCCACGCCGGACGCGTGCGTATTTCGGTGGTCGACGAAGGTCCGGGCATTCCCGAGCAACATCGGGAACGATTGTTCACGAAATATGGACAAATCGAGCGGCGCGGGATGTCCACGGGTTTGGGACTGTCATTCTGCAAGGAAATGGTCAAGGCCATGGGCGGAACCGTGGGTGTAGAAAGTGTTGAAGGGCGCGGAGCCACTTTCTGGTTCGAACTGCCCAGGGCCCAACCCCCAAGTAACCCTTGAATCCTTTTGCGTGACCTCTGAGCTGGCGGCAAAAACACACGAGCTCCGCCCGACGTCACGTGGTCGCCGTTGTCCAATCCCGCGCGTTCGTCGTGTCTCCCAGTCCGTCGCCGTCGACACGCAACGGCAGCACCTAACTGTTTTCCCGCGGGGTTTGTCTTCAGGAACGCAACCATCGGATCGGCAGACCCGCGGTGGATCGTTTGGACACATAACGTCCGCTGCGGAACGCTTCGAACCATGGCCCGAATCTCGACAGATCGGCTGACTTCATTGGGTTTGTCCGGCTCGTCGGCGCGTTCGAGACATGCTGACGAGCAGACGTTGCGTTGCCTCACGCTCGGCGCCGAGCCCGCGAACAACCCGCAGGAACAACTGCGAAAGGATGGATTTTCGCGCCAGGAGAGCGGGGATTATCGACGTGGTGCGTCGGGAACGACATGCGTGCGCCGCTTCGCTCACGTCGCTGTCGTCATCTCGAGTCCTTCGGCTAACGCGTTGGGGTCAGTTTGTCCGTCCAGAACATCACGCGCGGTTCGCGGGCGAGCACCGAGACGACTTGGAGGCAACCAAGCTTTGGTCGCGATGAAGCGTGCGGAGGAGTCGCGCCACGGGTGAACAGAAGTTTGGGCATGTCTTGCGGGAAGAGATGTGGCTGAATCGGGTCATCTGGGAAACGGGATCGCCCGGGCCTGGGAAGAATCAGGTCGGAAATTGGCCTCGTCGATTTGCTCTTGCCACAATGGGGCCGAGTTCATGCAAACTGTACGTGCTGGGCAAGTTATCCGATAGGGTCGGAAGAGCGCCACGTCGCGTTACGAATGGTGTCCAAAGATCGCGGAAACCCGGTTCGGAAGTCATGACGAAGGAGTTCAGTATGAGACATGTAGTGCGGTTTGCGGCCATCGTCGCGTTCGTGGGTATTTGGGGGTGCAACGAAAACAAGCCCGATGCAACAGCGACGCCCGAGGCCAAACCTTCGGCAACGCAGGCAGCGCCCACGCCAGCACCGAGTGCTGCCGAAGCAAAGCCCGAACCTCCGAAGACCGATGCGAGTGCCGCGGCGCCCGCAGATTCGGCGGCTGCAGCCCCCGTGGAAGCAGCAAGCGCGGCGAGTTCCGCAGCTGCGGCGCCCGCCACGAGCGCTGGCGCAGGAGCCGAAGCAACGGGCCCCAAGACGTTCGACTGCGGAGCCAAAGGCCAAAAACCCTGTCCCATGCAGGGCTGGATGAAAGGCGTCATGGGTCCGCATACGTCCGCTGGCGACGCGGAAAAAATGGCCAAGGATCTGGAGTACATCGCCGCCAAACCCCCGCCGGGCATGGGCGGCTGGTCCGGGATCGCCAAAGAAGGCGCCGCAAAAGCAAAAGCTGGCGACATCGATGGCGCCAAAGCTTCCTGCAAGAAGTGCCACGACCAGTACAAAGACAAATACAAGAGCACGATGCGAGATCGACCCTGGTGAGTTCGCCTAGACGAACTTCGATCCTACGTTCGTCTTTCTTGAACCTCTCCCGCCAAACTCCTCTGTTGCCTCCCGTAAAACCAAATCCCTGACAAGTGCGTGCTGCATGACGTGATTTGCAGTCGCCTGCGGTAATTGCAGTCGCGGGATGCGGATTTTGCATTGCATCTGGGCGATTCGCCGTTGAACTTCGTGGGGTCGCATGATTGCATGGTCTTGGGCGCGATGGTCCGGATGATGCATTGGACGTCGGAACGAAGGGCTTGGCCATGATGCACGCAACAGACGAGTTTGGGGATTTCGTGAATCATCGACATACGCGATTGCCGGGTGATGGGCGGCCATTGCCGGCGGGTTTGCGCTGGGCGCTCGAAATGCTGAGCGGTTATGACCTGAGTGAGGTGCGCGTGTATTACGCGTCCAATGTGCCCGCGCAGGTGGGGGCACGGGCGATTACGCGAGGCACGGACATTCATGTGCGGGCAGGTGCGGAGGACGCGTTGGCGCACGAGGCTTGGCATGTGGTGCAGCAGATGCAGGGGCGCGTCGAATCGACGGTGGATGTGAATGGAATGGCCGTCAATGACGATCCGGCGCTCGAAAACGAGGCTGACGCAATGGGGGCGATGGCCGCGGCTTTGAGTTGGTCGGGGATGTGGCACAAGGCGCAGGGGCTCCTCGAGAAAGTGCGCATCAAAAAGCCGGTAGTGCAGCGCCACGTACTCGTGAGTGGCAATAGGTACGAGGCGGTCGCCCATAAAGGTCGAATGGCCAAAGGATTTGCCGATTTCCTCAAGGATATCGATCAGAATACGAGTCTGTCCAATGACGAAATTCCGGACATCGATACCATCACCACCGACTTGATTGTCGAGAATCGCGAATTCACGAATTGGGTCGCGCTGGCGAAAGAACTCCATATTCGCAAGGTGGGTTATGCCGTCGAAGCCACCATGCGCAAGATGTATGAAACCAATAAAGCGTTGGATGAGGAGTACAAGAAGCGTGTTGCTTTGGGTACCGATTCGTCCGAAGTTCTCAATGCGCTCGACGACAAGATTCTTCGCTGGGCGCCTCCGACATATCCGGCGTACGGGTATAGAGATAGGCAATTGCTCCGCTGGTTGCTGGGCGAGCGCGTGGAAGAGCCCAAGCTCTTGAATTGCTGGGAATGCGTGCTGATGGCCTTGGTGAAGACCGCACCCGGGAATGTCACGAAAAACTATTATACCTGGGCATGCAAACGAATAGCCGGCAAAACTTCGTTGCTGTTTGCCAACAGGCTCATTGGCATCATGGATTATTACTTTCCTCGATATACGTCGGACGTGATCGACGCCTCGAAAGAACTTTTCCGACCGAAGGACGACGACCTGCTTCGATATGACCTTCCGTCACCGGACAAATTCGTCATTCCCCGGGGACGGGTGATCCTGTTCGGGGTTGGTGTCGAGCATGTGGCGATTTCCACGGGCAAACCGTTTCGTATCGCGAATGAGGAATACCATGGGGTATTCAAGCGGACGATGGGGCACGGAATTCTGGACCTCAACGGCGCAGAGAACACGATTCGGGAGCGCACCATTGAAGATTGCATTTTGGCTACCGCAACGCAGGGAGAAGCCTGCAACAACGAACTCATCATTGCGCCGTTTCCGATTTGCAACGAAACAGAAGAGATTGAGATGTCGGGATCGACGCCGCCAACCGATGAGCAGATTCAGGCCTACCGGAAAACCATCAGCGACCAGGCCACTTCGGCCTACGAGAGGAAACTCGCCCAGCTCAAAAAGCAACTCGAGGACCGAAAGAAGGCTACGCCCAAGTTCGCTGAAAAGCACGAGCTCCGCTACAAACAAGACGCCAATGCCGCCCGGCGACAATTCGACACCGCCGTCTTAAAAGCATGGGAAGAATTACACGGGGAAAAGCTGTCTTCGATCGACAAGATCACCCTGCCACCCACGGAAGAGAAGTTGACCTTGCGGTATGGTCCTGCGGATCCCTACGACGGAGACGTAAAGTTCTGAATGAAACTCGATACTTGAAAGATACAAATAGATTTCGCTAGGTTTTTGAAACGAGGCTCCCATGTCGCTCGGTTACATTTTGCAACAACTCGATGCTCTTGGTCCGCTCGACCCGCGAAAAACCTTGGTTTTGGATCAAAGTTTTACCGGATCAACGGGCTTGGTCACTCTATTTCGATCCGTGCTCCAAGCGGATTCGCTCACGATCAACGTCATTACGGATTTGATTTCGCGCACCCCCGAACAGCTCGTTTTGGTGGGAACTGCTTCCGTGCTGGGAATGACGGACGCTGGGGTCAAGTTTACCGCTACGGACAATAATGGCGAGCTTGGGGTCAAGATTGAATTCACCGTCCCGAATGGTTGGGAATTTTCCAAAACATTGCCTGAATTGCCCGAAGGGCCGCCATTGTTCGACATTGGGCTCGTCCAGGGCAACGAACCGCATTTTCTGGACCAACTCAGCCTTGGTGCATCTACGCTCGTCGTTTCAAATATGGCGTATCGCGACGAAACGCTGGGTCTCGATGTCGTACCGGGGCTCAATTTTTCGGGCGAGCTTTTTTTCATGGGTGCCCTTTTTGGCCTTGGTTACTTGGTCGAAGGGGACGCTCCCGTGCGTTTGTCTGGGCCTCTCAGCGAATACCGCCCGGCCGCTGATCCGCTGCAATTTTTGGGCGTGCGTTTGTCGGCTCCTTTTGTTACTCCATTAACGAATTTGGGGCCTTTCTCCATTCAAAAATCTGAAATCTACGTCAAAGCCAGTCGTCGACGGCAGGACGTGGATCGGGTCACCAGCGCGACGCAACTGCCGGGCATCTACGTGCTCATCAATGGCGAATTCGCAGGCCGGCCACTGCAGATGATCGGCAAATACGACGTCGAACATGGCGCGAGTGGGTTCTTCGTTCGTGGACGATTCACGGATTTTGCCGTATCGGGTTTTGCTGGACTAACGCAATCCGTGGGGGTGGATGGATTGGCCGAAACGATGCCCGAGAATTCGCCAGCACCGGAAGGTCTGAGCATAACCGAATTCGGTATTGGCGTCGATACCATCGACCGCTCGATCACCGCGCTTCTCTTGGGCGTGGGTTTCCAAATGAATTGGGACGTCATTCCCGACGTGATGACGTTGCGCGAAGTGACCGCCTCATTTTTCGTGAGCAATCCGTTCGATACCCAGCGGCGGTACATTCAAACGACATTGTCTGGGCTCTTGGCATTCAAGAAGTTCAACCTTGCCGCGTCCGCAACTTTTCCAACGTACGAGTTCAGCGCGGGATTGCCAGCAGGGCAAACCTTGCCTCTGGGCGACGTCATCGAATCATTTGCGCCAGGCTCCACGGATTTGCCGGACTTGACGATTACGCGGCTCTTGCTTTCTGCGGCGCCGAAGACGGCGCAGTATTCCGTGAGTGCCGCCATGGAAAACTTGTTATCCATTCCAGTTGGAAAAACGAGTTTCGACCTCTCCAGCTTCATGCTGAACGTCGCTTACGACAAGGCTGCTGGCGGTGCTCGCGGCACGCTTACGGCGCGCATGAAGATGGGTGACGCTCGGGCCGTCATTTCCGGTGATCTCAATCAAGCATTCACATTTTCTGGGTCGCTCGAGAACTTCGACTTGAAGAAGTTTTGGGCGCTCGTGACGAACGGCGAATCGTTGCCCCAAGAGGTACCCGATCTCATTTTCCAAACCATTGCCCTTTCGTACACGCCCAAGACCGGCGCGTTTTCGCTCAATGGCAATGCCACCGTCGCCTGGGACCACTTGACGAACGATGGTTCGCTCTCGACAAACGTGCAATTCACGTTTAATCACACCAAAGCCGGGGACAAACACCTCGTCACGGCCAGTCTGAGCCTTCAAGGCCAAGGCCCCGTCAATATCGTCGACGGTTTCTCCATCGAGACCTTCAACCTGCTTTTCAATTACAATACGACCGCGGGCTGGGGTTTGGCGGGGGGAATCGGCGTTGGCATTTTCGATACGCGACTCGACCTCCAGGCTGGCTACGATACGACCGGCGGCGTGCAAAAGTTCAAATTGCGCACGACGGCCACCCCAGCGAAGAAGCTGGTGGGAATCGAGAATGTTTTTTCGTATTCGTTCCAGCAATTCGACTTGCTCATCGACCGGCGCCTCGTCGGCGACAAACGCAAAACGTTCTTCGACGTCCGTCTTGCCTCGCGCCTCGAACTGGACAAACTCTTTGCCATCGATGGCTTCCTCAGCCTCGTCAATACGCCCGAAGGCAAACAGGCGCTATCGTTCCGGCCCAATACCGGCACCGCCGGATTCGATATCAAGTTCCCCACGGGCGAGGGAATGGGGGTCAAGACCGATATCGTCGAAATAGGATTCGGCAAAGAATCGCCCTCGGCGTCCTGGGCGCTCTCCGGGACTGTCCAGCTCGGATTCCACGACTTCCCAGCATTCCTTGGTAAAGCGTTGCCCTCGAAGGTTACCGCGAAAATCGTCGCCGGCAAAAACCTCGTGCGCATCAGCGCGCTCAATCCGAGCGATCCTATTGGCATTCAGTTCCCGAAAGCCAATGGTAAAGACCTGGGCAAAGCTTATGTGCAATTGACCGAAATCGGCATTGATATCAGGCCGCAACTCGGGCTCGTCATCGAAGCCGGGCTTGGTTTGCCCGCCGAACTCAATACATACCTCGGTTCGCAGATTTTCCGCGTGTACACACTCGGCAATCCGACGACGATGGCCCGGACGCGTTTCACCATTTCCGGGACGGGCGTCGCGATTCAATTCATTGGTTCCCCCTTCGCGGGGGCCAATGCGGTCGTCATCAACAACGAATCGTGGTTCGACGTCGATTTCGGCGAATACGGAGCCGTGCGCCTCAAAATGCCGACGTTCATCTACGACGGCGTTTCGCAATACTTCGAAGCTGGCGGAGGCGTGCAGATCACGCGCACGCTTGCGCTCCCGCTCGCGCCTTTGCGTATGTTCCTCGAGGCGGTCGACGCGAAAGCCATGGCCGATATCTTCCCGAAGAAGATTCCCATCGATGGCCTGGTGTTGGTCGACAAGAACAACGACTTGAAGGTCGACGAATTCGTCAATTTCATCAAGAAAGCTGGCGACGTTCCAAACGAAGTCGTCAAGACGCTAAAGCAAACTGGAAAATTGCTCAATCGGTTCCCCGACGGGTTCAAGCAATACTTCAATTTGCAGGTTCCCGATAGCCTCGAATTCAAATTCGGCTTTTCGCCAACGGGCCGTATTGCAATTGGCCTCTTGGCGCCGAAAAAGCCCGTGCGGGTGCTGTTCCCGAGCGTCGTGCAGAGTTACGTACCCATGCCGGGGCTCTGCGGCATTGAAGTGCGCAAATTCACGGTGGGGACGCTCATGGCCGGGTCGCTTCTTTATGGCGAAGTCGACGCAATCATCGACCAATTCGATTTGCCTTCGCTCGTCGTGTCGTTGGCTTTGCCCACCGATCCCAGCTTCCCATTACCCACGTCGGATCAATTGCAGCGGCGCATCATTCTCGACGATGTGTTTTGCATCATTCCCATTTCGGCCGGTCTTCCCGTGCCCATTCCGCTCTTTTACGACGAGATTGGGTTCGAATACTTGGGCGTCGAAGGCATTGGCCTCCAAGCGCACATTGGATTTCCCAAGCCAAACCTTGGGGCAGCACAGGCGACGGCTGTGTTTCAGGCCCTCAAAGATTTCACGAGCGACTCGAAGAAATTGCTCGATCCGAAAACGCCCCCGGGCGGCGTCGACTTGGCCTTCACGTTCCACGACGAATACTTCCAGGCCCCGGAATACGTGGGCGGCAAAATGCTTGGAACGAAGGGTAAGAATATCAAAGTCGGCACGTGGAAAAACGTCGCTTCGATGATGAATTTCTGCAAGACCTTCTCCATCAACGATTGCATTCAATCGATTCCGATCGAGCAACGCGTGGGCAGCGCCGAATACAAGTTTGCCTTCATGTCCTTCGATGCCGATTGGATGCTCACGACCCCCGCGGAATTCAAGGGCGGCGCCTATCAGCGCCTGAAGCTCAGCCAAAGCGATGTCGAGGATTTCGTTACCGTATTGCCTTCGGTCGCCATGACCGCAGGCTCGCAAGTGAAAGGTAATGAAGAAGGTCTCGTTGCGTTTGTCCGCGGACAGGCCGACCTGGGCTTTTTGCGCCTCGAAGCGGCTCTAGGTTTGGCCGCGTCCGGCTCGATGGGTTTTAATACCGGATTCAAGTTCGAAGGGGCCATTGGCAAGATCGTATTCGAGCTCGAAGGGGCGGTGATGATCAATTCGCCCTTGGCCACAGGCGGTCCCACGCTCGTGACCCAAGTGGCCCCGTCGGCGACGTTTACGCCGAAATCGGCGGGCAAAGCCTTGGCGCTCAATGGCAAAAATGCTTGGATCGAAATTCCCGCGAGCGATAGTCTGGTTCTGCCTGAATACACCATTGAACTGTGGCTCCGATCGGCGAAAGACCAAACGGGCGACTGGCTCGAGGTATTTGGCGAAGATACGCTACAAGGTGGAAATCAACGCAATCATTACCTCGAAATCAACGCGAAGAAGGCATTTTACCACCACCGCTTCAAAGACGCGAAAAGTGGAAACTCGGGGGCTCCGAATACGCCCGATGGGAGCGTCACGTGGGGACAGTGGCAACACGTCGTGCTCACGAACGATGGAACGACCGCGAAAACATACATTGACGGCAAAGAAGTCGCGAGTGGTCCTGTCAATGGGAGCCTGGTGCTCTTCAAGGAGCCGATATTCATCGGCAAAGTTCCGGGAACTGGGACCAACAAGTTCTGGAAGGGCGAAATTGCCGAGGTGCGCATTTGGAAATCCGTGCGCGACCCCGACGATATCGAAGAATTCATGCGCGAAGTGTTGCAAGGCGACGAAAAAGATTTGGTGTCTTGTTATCAATTCGACGCGGATACGGGCAACAAGGCGCTGGATCTTTGCGGTCGGAATCACGGCACGATCAACAATGGGCAATTCGTCGATAACGATCTTTTGCGTTTCGAGGGCCTCGAATTCGACGGCAAGAGCACGTACATCGAAGTTCCGGATTCCGAGAGCTTGCGTATTGGGCCATATACGGTCGAAGCGTGGGTCAAACCCTTCGTCCCCGAAGAAAAGCTGAACGATATCTTGGCCAAACGCGTGCAGGTTACGGGACGCATGTTTGGAACCAAGGTCAAGAAAGTGGAGAGCAAGCCGCCGTGGGCGGGTATTTTTGGAAAAGTCGGGCGCAACTATACCATGATCATTCATCGCAATGGGTTTGTCCACCATCGGTTCCACACGACCAAGGGGACCAATGACGGCGCTCCGAATACCGCC
>DAOMZH010000272.1:0-11421 GCA_035437985.1 Polyangium sp. (in: bacteria)
CGAAGCTTTGGCTGCCAACAATTTTTGCACCGTGCTCACATGCCCGTATTTCGCGGCCTGGTGCAAAGGCGAGTATCCGCCGTCCGCGCCACCATTTGCATCCGCCCCTTTCTCGAGCAGATACGAGACAAACCCATCGAGCCCCCCACGCGCCGCAAGACCGAGCGCGCTCGGAGGCATCACCGCTCCAGCGCGTACGAGCACGAGCGCCGCTTCTTCGTATTCATACTCGAGCACCCACATGATCGTTGGACCATAAGGACGCGCAGACACCGTGAGGAGTTTGGGGTGTGTCGAGACAAACGATTCGAGTTCGGCTTTGGCGACTTTGTTACGCGCCATGTTTTGATATTCGCGAATGAGTTCTTCGTCGGTCGAAGACTCCTTCCGAACAAGGGGTGTGGGCACAGGAGCGGCGGAAGCAACGACGGTCGCGGGCACGGGTGCAATCCAAACGCCTGGGCCAGTCGTCATTGAATTTACCGGATCGGGACTCGTCGTGGGAGGTGGTTCGCGCGCGGAGCAAGCAGCGACGACGATGAGTGCCCAAGCAACGAAGTGCAATGGGTTCGTCTTGGCTGCTGAACGTGAAAACACGTCGTCGAGCCTATCACGGGTTTCGGGAATTCGGTCTACAACCGGCGAATTTCTTGGCGGCTCAACCGGACAAACCAAAAAACGAGCGTAATCGCCACGCCGAATAACGCCACGGTCAGGCCCCACCAAATACCTTCGGCACCCATGTGGAAAACAAAACCGAGAAGCAGCGCGAGGGGCAAACCCACGATGTAATACCCAATTATGTTGACCACTTGGGTAATCTTCGTGTGTCCGGCGCCACGTAATGCGCCCGCCATGATGACTTGCGCGGCATCGGCCAATTGAAAGATCGCTGCAATGCGCAAAAGCGGAATGGCCGATTCAATGACGTCAGGTTTGTCCGAAAGAATACGGGCACAAAATCCAGGCGCGAAGGCAAACAGGAAGATCGAGATGCTCATCATCATCGCCCCCGCACAAAGCCCAGCAAACCCAGCACGACGCGCTCCTTGGGAATCACTGCGCCCCACGGCCATACCCACGCGCACGGCCGTTGCATTGCCCACGCCAAGGGCAAACACGAAAGACATGCTGGCCAAACTCAAGGCTACATGATGTCCAGCAAGTGCTTGGGGCCCCAACCAACCGGCAAAAACTCCAGCCAACGAAAAGGCTCCGACTTCAGCGAGCAGATGCATCGAAATGGGCCATCCGACGTGAACCATGCGCCGCATGATCGCCACATCTCGTCGAAAATCTTCGCGAATCGGACGACCTCCATGCCGAACGATCGCGCGGTAAATGATGCCCACCGTGACGAATGAAGCGATCGTCGAGGAAAGGCCCGAGCCCAATACACCTAGAGGCGGAAGTCCGACTGCGGGCAAACCGAGCTTCTCTAGACCTGGGTCTCCGTAAATCAACAGGACATTGCCGACGAGATTCGCGATGTTTGTCCAGACATACGCCCAAACGACCGCCCCTGCTCCGCCAACAGCCTGCAAATAGGTACGCGCAGCGGTGAAGACCAAAAATGGTACGACGCTGAAGAGGCGGCCGATGATGAATTCAAAGACCGATTGCGAGGTCGCGGGATCGATTCCGATCCGTCCGACAAACGCAGCCCCCAGGAGCGTCAGGACAATCGCCGGAACCGAAGAAAGAAGGGCGATCCACACAGCCTGCCAAAGAACCGCCCGGGCTCTGTCTTTTTCGCCGGCGCCAATGGCTTGCGAGACGAGCGGATCCATGCCGAGCACGAATCCCATCGCGACCAGGGAAATCGTAAAAAAGATCCCATTACCAATGCCCACAGCCGCAAGAGCCACGGCATCGATCCGTCCGACCATCGCGACGTCGACGAATCCGAGCAATTGCGATGCGGCCATGCTCGCGACAATCGGTAAACCAAGACGAACCAGCGCGCGCAGTTCTTCGCTGAGCGTCGATGATTTCTCGACGTCCACGCTCACCAATGCTGCTGCTTCGACCGCGCTCATGGGGGGCGAGCGCTATAGCGCCTCGAACGAGTTTGGACAAACAGGAAGCAGTCATTACGACGCGCAACGCTTTTTTAAGAATCGGCGAAGGCGCGGAACGTTCCAGAAACTCTGGTTTCACGTGCTTGACGAACATCGACGATGCGACTACACGGCGCGATCCCACCCCTATCGAACGCACTCGTTCGCAGGTCATCATGAGTCTTTCCGGAAAACAGCGCCGCCACTTGCGAGCGCTCGGACATCACCTCGACCCCCTCGTGCAGATTGGTAAAAACGGGCTCACCGACGGGATTGTTTCGGCGCTCGATGCGGCACTCGAAACGCATGAGCTCGTGAAGGTACGGATTGGAACGGAGTGTCCGGACGATCGGCACGATCTTGCGGAGAAGCTGCCGCCGATGGTGCGTGCAGAATTGGGACAGGTGCTTGGTCGAACGATGCTCTTGTACCGACGTCATCCGAAAGAGCCGAAGATTGCTTTGCCGAAAGCTTGATCGGCGAAGTTTTTCAGTGGCCCACGAGGCGCGCGAGGGTGCGCTGAAATTCGTCGACGCTGATGTTGATGTGTTCGACGACGCGACCGTAGAGCATCGCGGTGGGTACGTTTCGCCCACCGAGTTCTTCCTGGGTTTGCTTTAGAACGAAAAGAATCACTCGTTCGACACGGGTGAGGCCGTCGCGAACATCGGGAAGGCGGTCGTAAGACGGTCTGTTCTTGTGCGTCATGTCGATATTTTGGGTGCAGGCGAAGCCGGGTGTAGGTTGCTACCGCCGACCACCCGAGCATGCAAGAATGTGCTCGCGTTCAGGTCCGACGAACGACAACGATTCATGCGATCCGCCAACGACATTCATCCCGGCGCCATCGTCGCTGGAAAGTATCGCGTCCGCGCGATCTTGGGACGAAACCATGGTTTGACGATCGATGCGTTTCACACGTCGTTCGATCAACGAGCCATCATCAAGTTGCTCCTGCCGAACCAGGCCGCAGCGCAGGAAATCGAACGATTTCGGCGCGAGTCGCGAGCGCTGTCGAAGATCGCTTCGGAGCACGTTGCGCGGATCTTGGATGTGGGCACCGAGCCCGATGGAGCGCTGTACCTGATCCGTCAGTACATCGATGGAACGGACCTGGACAAACATGTTCGTCGTGTAGGACCGTTGCCGATGAGCGACGCCATTTTGTTTGTGCTCCAAGCATCGGAGGCGGTGGCCGAAGCGCATGCGAACAGCATCGTCGTTCGGGATTTGGAGCCGTCGCACCTTTTCCTGACGCAACGAACGGGTGGTGCGCCGCTCATCAAGCTCGCGGATTTTGGCACCGCCAAACTCATCGCCGGAGCGCAAGAAGGCGCAGGTCCGGTGGAAATCACCGCCACCGCGATGTTTGGTTTGACGCCGTATGCGTCACCCGAGCTCATTCGCAAAGCGCGCGATGTCGATGCGCGTACGGACGTGTGGTCGCTCGGGGCGATCTTGTACGAGCTGCTCGCGGGCAAACCTCCGTTCCAAGGTGAAGCAGCGGCGCTGATGTTGCAGATCATTCGTGAAGCTCCGCAGCCGCTTTCGCACGTTCGTTCGGACGTACCCGTGGAGCTCGAGAACGCGATCGGTTGGGCGCTCGCGAAAGATCCAGATGCTCGATTCCGAAACGTGCATGCATTTGCCACTTCGCTCTTGCCGTTCGCGCCGCCGGAAGGAAAGTTGCTGGTCGAACGAATTGGCCAGATCACGGCGACAGCGCGGGAGAAAAAAGCGAGTGGTTCGGTGCCTCCGCCGCCGATGTCGGGTGGCGGGCTTCCCATGGCCGTACCTCCCCCGCGTACGGGTTCGTCCCCGGGCATGCTCGCGCCAGGTTCGTCTCCGGGAATGATGGCGCCGGGTTCGTCCCCGGGTGGTTGGGTGCCCGCGCCAAACCCTCCGCCCATGCCGGCAGCCGCTCGACTACCAACGGACTTCGCGAACGTGCCGATCGATGAAGACGCCGAAACGAGCATCATTCCTGGCTCGGTGAATGTGCTTGCGGCGATGAAGGCGCAGTATCCGTTTGCCGTGTCGGGAGCTGCGGGTGCAGCGGCTCCTCCGCCGATGCCCGTGCCCAAACCGTCGTCTCCGATGCTTCCGGCACATGCGCCAGAACCGATCGCTGAACCTTCGACGGCTCCGTTGCCTTCGGTTCCTCCACCTGCGCCTCCGGTGCGTGAACCCGCGCCGACGGTGATGGCGCGACCGCCCGACGTTGGACCTCAAACGACACAAAGCCGTCTTCTGCCAGCGCTCGTGGCGTTTTGCCTCGTGGGTTTGGTGGCTGTCGTGGTTCTTGGCGTTTTGCTCATCCGCAAGCAAGGTTCGTCCGATGCTACGGCGACAAACGAAGCGCAAGGCAACTCGAGTGCCCCGATTGT
Source organism: Polyangium sp. (in: bacteria) (assembly GCA_035437985.1). Classification (GTDB taxonomy): domain Bacteria; phylum Myxococcota_A; class Polyangia; order Polyangiales; family Polyangiaceae; genus Polyangium. The sequence continues at coordinate 4,448 of DAOMZH010000272.1, forward strand.
CATTGCTGTACCAACGAATCTGCCGACGACGGCAGCAACGCCCGAGCCACCGCCGGTGGCGACGGCAGCGGCAAGTGCTTCCGCTGCGCCGAGTGCATCCGAGACAGTTGCGGCCGCAGATCCGCCGCCGCCTTCGACGGGGACGGGGGAGAGCAAATCGAGAACCCCCTCCCCCCTGCCCCCTCCACCGCCGCCTCCTCCGCCTCCTGCGGGCGGAAATGGCACACTTGTGGCGGTGTCGGTGGGAGGTCCGTGCACATTTACGGTCAATGGTGCGGGAAAAGGAACGTCCTCGTCGGTGCGTTTGTCGCTGAAGGCGGGAGCCTATACCGTGACGTGCAAATCGAAGTCCGGTGCAAAATCGAAAGCGGTGGTCGTAAAATCAGGAGAAACGGCCATGGCGATGTTCAAACAATGACGGCGTGGACTTTGCTTGAAAGCCCGTGAGCAGTTCTTCGATGAGCTGCGAGCAATGAAACCGGGCATGAGCAAATCCAGTGAATCAGCTAGAACCAGCGCGGATCGACGTCGATCGGGCATTACACAACATTTCGGAATCTCGCAATCGTGGGCGAGTGGGCGACGGGCAGCATCGTGTGGACGAATTGCTGACTGCTTTGCGGAAGTATTCGGGACGTCATGTCGTAGTGATTCGGGGATATCCCGATCCGGACAGTTTGGCGAGCGCTTGGGCGCATACGCGACTTGCGGCGAGTGTCGGGATTGATTGTGACATTGCCCATTTGCCATTAGTAAGTCGGGCAGAAAATCGGGCTATGGTGAATTTGCTGGATTTGCCGTTGGTGCGAGTGACGGCGCCCGAGGATTTGGATCGTTATCACGCACTGAGTTTGGTCGACACGAATTCGATCGAATTGCCGCGAAGTACAGGATTACCTTGTGTATCCATCGTCGACCATCATGCGTTGTTATCGAAAACGAATGCCGATTTCATGGATATTCGTTTGGCGGTAGGAGCGACGAGTACGATATATGCGGAATACCTGCTCGATGCTCCGTCCCGGGTACTCGACAATGCGTCGATTGCGACGCGGCTAGCCACGGCGCTGGCCTATGGCATTCGCAGTGACACGGATGATTTGCTGCATGCGGCGAGCGATGATTTGCGGGCTTTGGCAAACATCATCGATTTGGTGGACGTGGACATGTTGGCATCATTGTCTCATTACGGAATTCCGGCGAATTCGATGCGCATCATGCGCCGAGCGCTCGAGGCAATGCATATCGAAGGGACGTGGGTGTTTTCGGGCGTAGGTCAGGTGCGGGCGCAGGATCGGGATGCAATCGGGCAAGCTGCGGATTTTTTGGTGCGGCGGGAAGGAATTCGGACGGCGATTACGTTTGGCTTGGTTGAAGATTGGATTGATGGTTCGTTACGCACGACCGATCCGTCGCTGGATCCGGCAACTTGGTTGCGGGATGCGTTTGGTATTGGGCCATCGGGATTGCCTTATGGCGGAGGGCGACGCGGAAAAGGAGGGTTTCAGATACCGCTCGGCCCATTGGCGACGTGTCCGAATCAGGATGGATTGTGGCAGGTGGTGAAGGAGATGGTGGAGGATACGATTCGGAAACGAATTGGAATGGTGGATGAGGCGGGGTGATGGGTTAGGGGGCTGTCCACGCATCACGCAATCGTTCCAATGCAACAATGGCGCGGCGAAGGCTGGGGCTGTTTTCGCGGGCAATTTCCGGGCGCCAATGATTCGCAGAAAAGTCGTTGATTCGTGCAGCGTATGCACTGCCAATACGCCGTGACTTTCCGGGCTCGGGTATCATATCTTTGCGAATGTTTGGTTTGGGTGAGAAACGGGCAAGATTTACCAATTCATCCTTGGGGACGACGACTGCATCTGGAGATAACGGGATTTTCGCTTGCGAGATATGCAAATATCGCGCAAGCATCTCGGGATCTGCCATGAGCCACGCCTCGACACTACGTACCACCAGACGAAAACACATGAATCGCTCGGGGGTTGGTAACAGGAGTTCACGCAATTCCCCTGCACAGGGCTTGTCCGTATCCAGGTCCCGAAGGACGAATCGTGGAGACCACCGTGCCGCTTGATTGTATCTTGGCAGTTCCTCGTCGAGGCGGGGTTTACCACGGGTATTTTCGATAAAAAGAAGCGTCGAATCCCACCCTGCCAACAAGGCAATTTTTCGGGCTACCCATTCGTCGGTATCACCTTCGACCACGACGTGTAGGCTCATTCGTCATCATCCCCGATGACCATTGCAAGCTGCGAGATATCGGCAGGTTTCGTTTTTGCCACAAGAAAACCACCCAATGGAGCATCTGCACGAGCAAGGGCCATCAGGCCAGCATCGTCCGAGCCAACCGTGACAATCGTCCCCTGCTCCGACGGCGATAGAATGAGTACTTCGGAGGGATCGATTCCCGTATCGGCCAAAAGGTCCTCAGAATGGGTGCTGACCAAGGTTTGGCGGTCGAGACGTGATGCAACACGCGCAAGAAGTTGCGGAATTTGCCGCACAGCGCTCGCGTGCAAGGACATCTCGGGTTCTTCGAGAAGAACGGGGGACGTACCCGCCGCCAGTACCCAAAGCAATCCCAGCAATCGAAGCGTCCCGTCTGAAAGCTGATTCTCGTAATGAAATACGTCCGGCAACGAAACAAATCGCAATCCTAGGTGCGGCGTGTTTCCATCTCGTCGGTATTTGATTTCATCGAGATCGGGGATGATTTTTTGCAGCTGTCGACAAAGTGCGCGAAGTCGATGTGTGCGTTCTTCTTCGGGCAAGGTGGTAATCGAGGAAAGCAACTCCGCCCCGTACGGATCGCGCAAGACTGACCGATCGGTACGTGGCCGCGGATCGCGTACGAGTTCCGGAACGATATGCGAATATTCGATCGAAGCCAGCAACTCGGCAAGCTTCCGAAATGGTTTGTTTGCAGAAACTTGTTCGAGGTACGTCTGGGTCAAACGTTCCGAATCGTCGATATCAGCCGCATCGGGTCGCCTGACGAGCGGACCATTGGGCCCATCGACCTCTTCTCGGACGACGACGGGTGCCTCCCAAGAAACATTATCTATCTCCAAAGCATATCGCCATGGTTTTCCATCGATTTCCGCATGAACCTCGACAAGCACGCGAACGCCCGTCATAAAATCGGAATTGTCGAGTGGCCGGTTATCCTGGATTGCTGAGACGCCCCATCGAACCGTCGGAGTTTGGGGATGCAATGGGTTTGGCTTGTTTCGATAATGGGAGCGAATGGCTTGCATTCCCCCGCGTTCTTCGGCTGCGCGCCCAAGACCACCCGTACGATCCGCGATATCCCGAAGAAACCGAAGTGCGTCGAGGAGATTGGACTTTCCAGACCCGTTGGGGCCTACAAGAAATGCGCGCTGGGCAAGGGGAATGTCGACGGCGCGAAAATTACGCCAATTGGCAAGTTTGAGGCGCGTAAATCGCATGATGAGACTCGTTTCCGTTCACTGCGGGTCCAGTCTAGACGATCATGCGCATAAAAGCGAGGGACCAAAGGCGTGGGCCTCGATCCCTCATGGTCAATCCGCGTGCGCCTTCTGGTACGCCGGACGTTGCTGAAGGTTTTGCAGGTACGCCGCGAGCTTCGGGTGATCGCCCAACATTCCCAAGAATCCCACCCAACCGAGGGCACTCGCGATCATGATGTCCGCCGCCGTGAACGAATCACCAACGATGTAGTTTCGACCCTCGAGCGCTGCTTCGAGCACCTTGGCAATATTTGCCCATTTTGCTTTCGCCGCGTCGACCGCTTCCGGGCTGCGTTTTTCCGCAGGCAAAAATCGCGTATGCATCGTGAGCGTTTCCAATACCGGATCCACCGTCGCCGGAATGTAAACCATCCAGCGATAATATGCTCCGCGGTCCGCGCTGCTCAATGCCGGAGCCAAGCCCTTGTCGGCGTGTTTGTCCGCCAAATACATAACAATAGCCGCGGACTCCGTAACGTTCAAATCCCCATCCACGAGCGCCGGAACCGAACCGTGCGGATTGATGGCCAGGTATTCGGGCTTTTTATGATCCCCCGACGAAAATGCAATGCGCGTGAGCTCGTACTCGACGCCGAGTTCCTCGAGCATCCAGCGAGCCCTCCCCGAACGCGTGAACTGACTATGGTAAAGTTTCATCCAGCTTGCCTCCTGTTGTGGCCGCGCGTCAATTACCATGTATCCCCGAAAAACGATACACCCATTTACTTGTATGCTTCACCTCCCAAACCAAACCAACTCAGCATTGAACGATCGCCGACAACGCGCAGCTCGTGCCCACTCATCTTGGCCCACACGTTGCTCGGCAATATCGCGATGATCGAAGATTCACCACAATCCACAACCGTAAAGGAACGACCCAATGGGCAATCGTCTGTCCGTTTGGTTCGTCAAATAAAACACGCCGACGATCAACTCGTCACCCTCGTTGCCCGAAATCCGCTTGCCGCTCTCACGCTCGCCTTGGCCGTTGGGTATGTGCTCGGGCGCGTCGTGAGCCGACACGCATAAACGAAATGGAGCTCGCGTATGGCGCAAGTTCGATACGATCATGCATCCGTTCATTCTGATGATTTACCCGAACACGTGGAACCGTTGGGGTTCGACCTGAACAAGGCCCTCGAAGTCGCAACCAAAACCACGAAAGAAAACCCGCACGCCGCACTCGCCGCAGCCACCGCTTTAGGCTTCGTGCTCGGAGGCGGAATGACTCCAAAACTCGTCGGTGCAATCGCCCTCTTCATATCGCGGCGATATTTTCAGGCCACCGTCGAAGCCTCCCTGCAGTCCCTCCAGTCCTTCACCGGACAAACCCAACCCAAACTCTGAGAATTCCCATCCCTCGAATCCTCTCGGCACCAATTACCAATTTGGTGCCGAATTCGTCAAACTCCAAAAAAGCAACATGCTTGGACAATCGGTATTTCGATCGCCCAAGCATGTCCCTAATCGTTCACGTGGACAAACTAGGGGTATTGCGGCGCGGAAATCGTTCCCCGAGCGTGCTCGCGAATTTCCGCCGCCGACCCTTCGAGTTCCCCGCGTACCCGATGGGCCGCAATACGTGCACGTTCTTGAACGCGCTCGGCACCATCACGCAAACGTTGCCGCGTTTCTTTTCCCGAACGCGGTGCATACAGCACGCCAAAGCTCACCCCCGCCAATACTCCCACACCCATCCCTAGAGTCATCGGCCAAAACCAACTCGTGCGCCGATATCCATAAGGAAATGTATTCGCCAGGCGCCGAAAAAACAGATTCGTGTTCATCGTTGGAGCTCCCTATGGGCAATGGACGCAAACGCGCTGATGTTCGTCAGTGGCTACGTCAACACAAATGCCCTGGCAGTTCGTATGCCATTCAATATGGGCAAGACTCGCGCATCAGGGACGAAGGAAACGAGCGGACTTGGGCAGGGAAAAACGGAGGGTTTGGCGGGGAACTACTTGCAGAAACCGTCGATGCAGACTCGTCCGGCTGCGCAATTCAAGCCCGCCGTCGGATCGCAATCGCTGCCGAGGTTGTCGCTCGAACCGCAGACCTGATGATCGCCAGAGACGGTCGTCACGGTCTTGCAAATGTTGAACGACGGAATGGAGTCGCAAGCATTGGTGTTTGGCGCGGCGCACGAGATGTAGCAATTGTGGTGCAAGCAAATCGACCCGAGCGCACAGACGTCGCGCATGCCGTCGATCGTGCACACGAACACGGCTTCTTGATCGGGAATGCACCCGTTTTCAACCCACACCGAACCCATCGGGCAAGCCCCAGCGATACTCCGCGGGACGCACGTACCCGCAACGCACACTTCATCTGGGCTCATGCAATCGTTCGTGATCGTGCAGCCGAGCACGGAATTCGTGCACACGCCGAGCATTGTGTCGCAGGCGTATCCGCCGCTGCAATCGGTGTCGCTCATGCACGCGGGGGTGCACTTGCCCGCAACGCACTTGTTGTTTGCGGGGCATTGCGTTTGATCGGAGCACTGGTCGGCAGGAGCCGTGCAGATGCCACTGACGCATGCGTACCCCGGGCCAGCGCCAGCGCAGTCCGCGTCTTCGCCGCAGGCCGCAGGGTTTTGCGGGACGCACCCATTGGCGGTACACGCGTATCCGAAGATGCAACCGATCTTGGTGCATGAGTCGCTGTGACAAGTCGTATCGGGTGCGCACGTCTGACCCTGCGCGCAATCCGCAGGGTTACCGCAATAAATGACGGCAGCGCCGCTGCTCGAACTACTCGAACTGCTCGAACTGCTCGAGGTGGTTGTACCAGACGAACTGCTGGAGCTCGAACTGCTCGACGTTTCTCCGGAGCTGCTGCTCGAGCTCGACGAGCTTCCCGTGCTGACGTCACAGGCTGCAGTTTGATCGGGTTGGATGACACAGGTCGTGCCCCCAGGACATCCCCAGATCGTGCAGTCTCCTGGGTGGCACATATTGTCCGAACCACATGTCTCGTTGAACTGGCAATCGCTGGACGAGCTGCATGAACCCGTCTCGTTGCAGTCCGAACCCTGGCAGGTCGGGGGTGGTGGCATACCGTCACCGTCGTAGATGGGGCAGCCAGCAAAGACGGCCATGAGTCCCACGAAGCCCAAGAGAGAAAGTCGCTTCATACGCGTCTCCAAAAAGAGCTCGATCTCGCACCGCAGCGAGCGGCCTTCGTAGCCTCGAAGGAAGCCACGATCGTGCATGGAGGGTAGCAAGCAACGTGCCTTGGACAAGTTGCGTCACTTCGAGCTTCGTAGCGGCGACGTAGGGGGTTTGCCCGGGCAATTGGGAGTCTTCGGGACAGCGTGAAGATACGTTCACGTTGGGCTGTAGCAGACCAGACCCGTCGAGACGGATTGCAAGGTGGCAAGCTTCGTGGCCCATGCAAGACATCGATGTTCATCTAACGCCCGCGCATTTGTTGCCTTCTGATGCGCAACGAGGAAAGCTCTCGATC
>DAOMZH010000273.1:0-11412 GCA_035437985.1 Polyangium sp. (in: bacteria)
TTTGGCATGGGGGTCGAAGTGGGTCAAGTCGCATTCTTGGCCGTCGCGCTCGGGTTCGTATATTTTTTGCGGCGAAGTCGTTTTTCCTTTCAAGGTGCCCTCGCCCTGACGTACCTTGCTGGTGGGCTTGCTGCATACTGGTTTTTGGATCGAGTCCGCGATTGCCTGCTGACGGCGACGTTTTGATAGCGAGGGTTGGAGATGATTCGCATTCGCACGCTCTGGGATTCCAAACTGCTGACGACAGCGATTTTCCTCGCGAGTGCGGGATGTGGCTCGCGAGGTTCGTCCACGCCCGAGGGTGGTCCGGGATTCATGGCCGAGCCGGATCCGGATCCAGGTGCATTGGCAGATACGGGAGCCGCGTGTCCTGATGCGAATCCCCTCAAAAATGTTTATTTTGGTGAATTGCACACGCACACCTCATATTCGCTCGACGCCTATTCGGCAGGCACACGGGGCGATCCGAGCGCTGCATACGCGTTCGCCCGCGGGGCAGAAATCGACGTAGGACCAGCGTCGAAGAATCCCGGGGGAAAAACGAAAATCGCTCGACCCCTCGATTTCATGGCCGTCACGGACCATAGTGAATTTTTGGGGCCCATTGGTGTATGCACGATGGATCCCAAAGCGGACGGTTACGACGCGCCCTATTGTAAAGCAATTCGCGACACTGGAAGCACGGCCGCCAAGGCGTTTACGTATGGCTCGCTTTTTCGACTCGTCCCGGACAGTCCCTCCGATCCGATCCTCTGCAATGGTACGGATGCGCGTAATGAACGGTGCCGCGAGCAGGCCCGGTCGCTTTGGAAAAAGACGCAAGAAGCCGCCAATACTGCGTACGAACGCTGCAAATTCACGACGTTCAAAGCTTACGAATGGAGCGGCCAATCGGGGATGGCCAATATGCATCGAAATGTGATTTTCAACGGCGACAAAGTCCCGGACACACCTTTCGATTTCATTCGGTTTCCCTCGGCAATCGAACTGTGGCAAGCGTTGTCCCGAGAATGCAAGTCCGCCGAAGGTTGCGACGCCATTACGATTCCGCACAATTCGAATGCGAGCATGGGGCAGATGTGGGACACCGCGGATGATCCGCGCACCCGCAAATTCATGAAACGTTATCAGGTGCTGGTGGAGTTTTTCCAGCACAAGGGCAATAGCGAATGCTTACCGGATCAGGCGCTGGGCGATCCGGGATGCGCATTCGAAGTGGTGCGAGGATCGGCGATCACGAAAATGCTCGGATTGCCGCAATTGCCTGGAAACAGCGAAGAAAAAAATGCCGTGGGGTATGTACGTAATGGGTTGGCACGAGGTCTTGGATTTGCCGCCCAAAAGCAACCGAATCCTTTGCAGATTGGGTTGATTGGTTCGACGGATACGCACAATGCCGCGCCAGGCAACGTCAATGAATCGACCTGGCCAGGTCATGCCGGCGGCAGTGACAGCAAGCCCGACACGCGCCTCGGAACGGGAGAATTCAATCCCGGAGGTATTGCGGCCGTGTGGGCGGAGCAAAACACCCGGGAATCGATTTTTGCGGGGATGAAACGACGCGAAACGTACGCCACAAGTGGCCCACGGCTCGTGGTCAGGTTTTACGCGACAAGCGGGGTCAAGGACGACGAGTCGGCCAAAAAAATGTGCGACGATTCGCTGTTTCCGAAGGCTCTAGCCGACAGCGGCGCAACGGCCATGGGCGGGGTCTTGTCAGCCCAAGCCAAACCCTACCTCTTCGTGCATGCCATGAAGGACGAAACGCCACTCGACCACATCGAAATCGTCAAGCTGACGACGGATGCGCAGGGTAAGGCCGCGGTATCCGTCGAGAAAATCGCTTTGCCCGAAGGCTCGACAGGGCGCGCGTGCGTGTACTGGTCGGACAAATCGTTCGACCCGGCCAAACCCACGTTGTATTATGCCCGGGTGCTCGAACAACCGACGTGGCGGTGGTCGCATTACGATTGCGAGAAGGCCCCGAACGTGGAGGGTTGCAAAGAAGGCGGGAGCCTGAACATCAAAGTTCAAGAGCGAGCGTGGACGTCGCCGATCTATTTGGAGTTGTAACGGAGCGGGACGAACTCAGTTCGCAGCGGCAGGGGCGGGGGCGGTTTCGGAAACCTTCTTGAGGTCGGCCAAACCTTTTTCGAAGTCTTTGCCGATCATCTTGTCCATATCCATGAACAGGGACATGACTTTACCCATGAAGCCGTTTTTCCCGTCCATCTTCCACGTGACTTTCGTTTCTTTGCCCGTGGCATCGAAAACAAAGCCATTCTTGGGATTATCTTCGAATGGCCTGATGAAGTGAAGGTCGATGTCGATACGCTTGTTCGGCTCGACGGACAAAATCGTCATCTTTCCTTCGCCCACATCGTCATTACCGTTCCACGCATAGGACGCACCGACCGAGCCTTGTGTGCCGTCGTAAGTCTTCTTCATCTTCGGATCGAGTTTTTCCCAGGGCGACCATGCCTCCCACTTATGAAAGTCGGCAACGTTTCCGTAAACGACTTCCGGCGTCGCAGAAATCGTCGTCGATCGTTCGACATGGTACGTGTCTGGGCGGGTTGCCACGACAATCAACAAAAGGACGATCAACGCAGCTGCGCCTATACCAATTTTCTTCCACATGGTTTCCTCCCTGGAACAGTCGCGGCGGTTTTACCAGAATCGATCTCCCAAGGCAAACAAAAACTATCCCGGACAGACGTTTTTCCCGTCCAGTCTCCAAGTCCGCCAAATCACAAGCATTTACGACCCTGACGAACCTTATCCCGAATGGTTGTCGTCTACATCACCCGTTGCGGTGTAATGGCGAAATCTTGGATTGGTTGCCATCTGCACGGCCGCACGCAGGGGATCCGTATCGATTTTTCTTTTCCAAAGCCCAAGCTCCATCGTGAGCCAGGAAAAATGGGGCCACTGGTGATGAGCCTCGTGGTTGCCGATTCCCATACCGAGCGGGAAAAAATATGCATTGGCCACTCGGGATTCGTCCGTGCCGAAATGCTCGCACCAGTCACGAATCGAGGCCCAAGCATAAAGCGAAAAAACATTGAGCAGGACAAACGGGATCGATGGGCGAACGAAATACACGACGACCGCCGAAGTTGCGAGCCCGGCGATCATGTAGCGCAAGCCGAACGGTGGGGCTTTGATTTCAGGCGCGGTTTGGGTTTGTTTGCAGACGAAGGCCAGCAAAAGCGGAATGACATCGAGCACCATGTACACGATGCGGTTTTTCTCGAATAACTTGGCCTTCGACGGCAGATAGAGAGGATCATGCGGCCCATTGACCTGCGCGTGGTGCAAGAGGTGATAACGGCGAAACGCTTCCCCATAAAGTGGCAAGAGCAATAGGCCGGCGATGAGGCTGCAGAACCATCGATCGAATGAAGTTTTCGTAATCGCACGGTGGGCCCCGTCGTGCACGCCCACGACCATGACCGCATGCGTGAGCAGCCCGGAAACAATGACAATCCAAGAATGACCCGCGGCGAAATATCGTTCAGCGAGCCAGATGAGACCCAGCAGAAGTGCGCTCGTCCCCACCGTCAACAACGGAATGACCCAAACGAATCTGCGTAATGCTCGTTCGATCGGAGGTTCGGGGGCGCTTGTCGTGACAACCATGTCCCTCGGCAAACAACACGTCAGGCGGCGTAGCGACGAATTTCCACTTCCGCGCCATTACGCACTGCGCGTTCGGCCATATCATAGAGCTGCGTTGCGACACTTTCATCAAGATAATATTCGCCACAGTTATCGCAAACATCAGCGGGAACCCCTTTGAGTACGACGGTCGTATCGCCACGCTGAAGAGTCACCGTCACCATACCGGGCGCAGTTTCGCCGCTTTTACAAATAGTACATTTCATACGCGCTTCCTCGTTTTCATGTCGTCGTGCCAAAGATTTGGCTCTGGTAGATACGCCGTGATGACATGGCCGGTGTCTGAGGCGACATCGTAACCGACGACCGTATGAATGGCACGTCCATTGACGAAGCCGAGTTTCAGGGCACTTGGAAATGGTCGATCGTTAGGATATTCCGCGATGATTTCCCCCTCGTCGATCACCTGTCGAACGTCACCGGGAGAAATGCCTCGAGCAAACATACGCTGCAATGCATGGCCGGAGAATTGGAGCTTCACGTTGATACTCGCACACGGGCAACAGAATTCTCCTCGAACCCCTGCCCTACCGAGACTCTCCAAACAGCGAGTGCGCCGCCATGTCAAGTCCTAAATGGAGTTCAAACCTATTCCCCTCCCCTCGACTTTCCGTTATCCTCACGCGCCTCACGCGCGCACGCGAGGTGGCTTCATGAAACGCTTGTCGATTTTTCGCTTTCCCTACGCATATTTGCTCGTCAGCGGGAGTCTCGTCGCGCTCGGCGCGACCTCCTCGACCCTGGCAGGTTGTTCAGCCGATCCGAAACCAGCGCCTCCTTCTTTGGAACTGCAAAAGTTTCAGCCTGTAGGGTGCGGTTTCGAGATCGCCACGCGTATGGAGTATCCCTCGTTTCAAAAAGGAACGGATGCGGTTTCCGCGGCGCCGGAAATTCTTCGCGTACGCTTGGGTTTGGGCGGAAATGTGGATGTGGGAGCGACAGGATACGCCGATCCTTCGACGTCGGCGGGTTTTGGATGGCAAACCGATCCAGAAACCCTGGCGAGCGATGTTCAATGGGGAAAAACGCCGGATCCGACGACCTGGCCAGCCGAAAATCGCGCAACTGGCGTGACGTTCATCGTTCCGGAAGGCTTGATTTTGCCGCAAGGCGACGACCGAATACATGAAGCCTACGTTTGCGGCCTCGAACCAGGAACCACCTATTATTATCGTGTTGGTGGTGGCGCCGCAGGGAAGGAATTCTGGAGCGACGTATATTCGTTCACGACGACGCCCAAAGATGGCAATACCGAAGTGACCCTTGGAATCAGTGGCGATTCGCGGGGCCAGGACAATGACACTTACCGGCTCATTCAAATGCGGATGATGAAAGCCGGCGTCACGGCCGAAATTTTCAGTGGAGATATGGTCAATTTCGCCACCGATCAAGCAGAATGGCACAAATGGCTCGATTTGGCCTGGAAAGATTCCTCGGGGAACCTCTCGGCATTGGGGCAAATTCTGACGCTCTCCACGCACGGAAATCACGAAAATCACACGACCCATTTCTATTCCAGCGTCGTGTTGCCACAAGACTCGAAATACGCCAAATATGCCGAACTGCTTTATTCGGTCAATATCGGTCCCGTCCATCTCGTGGTCGTCGACGATTTTTGGATCACCTCCCCCACGGGCGATCCTGATTATGGCCCGATGTTGAAAGCATGGCTCGAAAAAGACCTCGAAGCCGCAAATGCAAATAGGGCAAATGTGCCCTGGATCGTCGTCTCGCATCATCATGGAGAATTTTCGTCTTCGAGTCATGGCTCCGATTCGGAAGTTCTCGTCGGGCGCGAGTTTTTCGTGCCAATCTGGGATAAATACCACGTCGATTTCGCGGCCTTGGGCCATGATCACAACTACGAGCGCTCAAAACCAGTTTCCGGACCGCTCACGGGCGATACGCTGGACCCCGTCGTCCAACCCACGGCGGATAAAGGCACCGTGTACATGGTTTGCGCGGGAGCCGGCGCCGATGCTTATGGCAATGGCACCAGCGCTTGGACGGAAACGAGTGCCACGTACGACAGCAAAACGACGTATGGATTCTATTCGTTTCTCAAGGCCAACAAGACGACACTCACGCTGGAATCGCATCAGCTGACCGCAGACGGAACGGATCCAATCATCGATACGATGACGATTACGAAGTAATCGCGGACGAGTTTCAACAAGACGCACTTTTTGCTCAGGCGCGAGCCCAATGGTGCGTCTTCGAAAACCCCAGACTCACTCCAACTCGGATCCTCGAATAGGTCGGCCCGAGTCGCCGCAACAACGGTTCGTTAGACCGGGTCGAGCGACGCCGTGACCTCGTGACGATCGCGAGTCGTTTGACCGCAAAACTTCTCCCCATGCTCACTGCCCCGAGCCTCGCGAGTGCCGACAGTTCGTTGTGGCGATTGGAACCTGTCGCGTTGGAAGCTCCGATTGTCTAGACAAACCCAAAAAACCCAGCATTTACGTGCTCGGTTCGAGAGGATCTCCTCGGGTTTGATTTTCCAAACTCCATGCGGGAAGCTCCGAGTTCGCCCCAACGACGCGCATCGAGAGGAGGTTGTTCGTCGACAACGGCGCTCACATCTCCGCTGCTGGGAGTATCGACGACGGATACGTACAACGTTTCCAGATCACGCTCGACGGCACCGACTCGTGGCACTTGGACAAGCCGGAACGTCGGGAGATTTTCAACGCGAAGGGGAGTGTTCGACGCGCAAGTCCTTGTCGTGAAAGGAAAGCAAATCTGACGCTGGGAAACGTGTGCGATCGGTGCTATCTCGGGCTTCGTGCGCGACCCCTACGACGTTCTCGGTGTGACCCGTACGGCGACACAGGACGAGATCAAAAGCGCGTTCCGCAAGCTCGCGGCGCAACATCATCCAGACAAAAACCCTGGTGACGATGGTGCTCAGCAGCGCTTCAAGGAAATCAACGCGGCTTATCAGATCCTGAGTGATCCCCAAAAACGAGCGGCATTTGATAGGTTTGGTCCGATGGGTGTGGGTGGTGCTGGAGGGCAACCATCGAACCCGTTCAGTGGCGCGGGTGGCTACGTCGACCTCAACGACATCAACATCGACGGCATCTTCGGCGACTTGCTCGGCGCGCTCGGCATCAAAGTTGGCGATCGCGGCAACCTGCAAAAAGAGATCAAAATCAGCTTCGAGGAAGCGGCATTTGGCTGCACGAAAGAGCTGACCTACGACCGCGTGGAACCTTGCAGTGACTGCGTAGGCACGGGCGCGGCGAAAGGTTCGAAGACGGAACGTTGCGACTTGTGTCTCGGACGCGGGCGCATTCGTGTGCAACAAGCGATGTTTCCGATCGCCATCGAAAAACCATGCACGAAATGTCGAGGCGCGGGGCGCATCGTGATCAATCCGTGTGAGGTTTGTCATGGCGCAGGGCTCATCACGAAAAAGAAAACGATCGAGATCACGATTCCCCCTGGTGTCGAAAACGGAGCGACACGTCTCGTCGAACGCGGTGGTAACTGCGTGCGCGCCGATCGTGGCCCTGGCGATCTCGAGTTGACGATCCGCGTTGCGCCGCACGAGTTTTTCCGGCGCGCTGGAGACGACATCGTGTGCAGCGTGCCGATCTCGTTTCCCATCGCGGCGCTTGGTGGCGAAATCGAAATCAAGACCCTCGAGGGCAAGGGGAAACTCCGCATCCCGGCAGGTACACAACCGGGCAGTGTTTTACGAGTCAAAGGCAAGGGTATTCCGCGGCGTGTGGTTGGAGGTCGTGGGGATCAGCTGGTGGAGATCGGAATCGAAGTTCCAACAAAAGTAACTGCCGAACAACGAGAACTCATCGAGCGCTTGGCGCAAACGTTCGGCGAAACCGCTCCCATGACGACGCCCGAAGAAGAACCTAGTTTCATGGACAAACTGAAGAGTCTTTTCCAGTAGGTTTGTCTTGGAATCAGCTACGCTCGGACCTCGAACCATGCTCATCACTGCAGGTTCGATCTCCGCTTGAAGGAAGTTCACGATAGAATGAGCGAGCCCCTCATGAAGTTCATCGACGTGCTGAGCGATTCGACGGGTGAAACGGCTGAAAAGGTCGTCCGTGCGGCGCTGCTTCAGTTTCCTCAACCTGGCGTGCAGATTCGTTTGCATACGCGCGTACGGACGAAGGAAGTTGCTCGTCCGGTCCTCGAACGGGCCGCGAAAGAAAACGCGCTCTTGGTGTTCACGGTCGTGAGTCCGGAGCTCCGCGAATTCATTCACTCGGCGACGGCGGAACTGCGCATCGAAGCGATCGATGTGATTGGTTCGCTCATCGGCAAGCTAAGTGCATTTCTCGATCGTGAACCGATCAATTTGCCGAGTGCGATGTTGCCGCTGAGCGACGAGTATTTCCGGCGCATCGAAGCGGTGGAGTTTGCCGTGAAGAGCGATGATGGCAAAGAGCCGCGGAATTTCCGACGTGCGGACATCATCCTCGTAGGAGTGTCGCGAACGTCGAAGACGCCGCTGTCGACATTGCTCGCGCAACGAGGGCTCAAGGTGGCGAATTTGCCGCTCGTGCTTGGCGTGCCGCTGCCGCATGAAATCGAGGAAGCGCCGAGTGATCGCATCGTGGCGCTGACGATTGGTCTCGACCAACTCTGCGAGATTCGGCAAGCGCGTTTGCGCCAGCTGGGGATGCCGCCCGAGACAAACTACGCGATGCGGGAGCACGTGCGCCAGGAGCTCGAGTTTGCAAATTCGATTTTCCGGGCCCATCCGGAATGGCCAATCGTTGATGTCACGGGACGGGCGATCGAAGAGACGGCCGTCATCATTCTGGAAAGCATCAACGAACGCAGCAAGGCTGCACATTCCTAACAATCCAGCCGTTTATCCACGGTTTTTCGCGGACTGGAACTTTGTCCTGACGCTCGATTTGTCACGGGCGATGTTTTGATGTCTTGTGTTCGTCCGCGAGTAACGAATAATCACGCCCATGAGCATTCGACTGACGCGTACGACTCTCATCGCATTGTCTTTGATTGCAATTCCCTTGTACTTGGGGCCTGGTTGCGATGCGTCGGCTCCGCGCACCACGTTTGAAACAGGTGGCAATGGTGGATCCCCCACGGGTCCTGGTCCTGGTGCTGGAGGCGAAGGTGGCACGGTATTTACGGTAGGAGCTGGCGGAGGCGGCGGAGGTGGTAATGCGGGACCAGGCGTCGATCCGACGACATGTGCGGAAGCTGCGACGTACCGGACGTACATTGGTTGTGATTTTTGGCCGACCCCAGTTTCCAATACTGTTTGGTCTATTTTTGATTTTGCGGTTGTCGTAGCCAATGCTGGTGATCAGTCTGCGGATGTGACCGTTACCCGTGGTGGAACGCCGGTGGCAATGGCGACTGTCGCTCCCAATGATCTGGCGAAGATCTTTTTGCCCTGGATTCCGGAATTAAAGGGAGGGGATTTCGATGCGTGCGTGTACATTCCTCCGCCACCGACATCGTCATTGCGTGTAACGAACGGAGCCTATCATCTCGTAAGCAGCCGCCCGGTGACCGTGTATCAGTTCAACGCATTGGAATATGGTCCGCAAGGTGGCCCGCCTGGCAAGGATTGGAGCTCATGCCCAGCTCAATTCTGCGCAGGCGTTCCTTGCCTTTCGTTCTCCAACGACGCCTCCCTCCTTTTGCCGAGCACGGCTATGACGGGCAACTACCGCGTCGCTTCCTACCGAGGTTGGGCGCAAGCACAGATGGGTGCATATTTCGCCATTACCGGAACGCAAAATGGTACCAATGTCCAGGTCAAGGTTTCTGGCAACGGCCAAATTTTGGGCGGCAATGGTATTCCGGCGTCGGGGGCGAACGGATTGGTGAACTTCGGCTTGAACGAAGGAGAAGTAGTCGAAGTCATCAATGGCGCATCTGCCGATCCCGCAGGCTCGCTAGTTTATGCAGACAAACCCGTGCAAGTCATTGCGGGAATACCTTGTATATATATCCCCGATAACAAGACGGCCTGTGATCACCTGGAAGAATCGGTGTTTCCTGTTGAAACGCTCGGAAAACACTATTTTGTGACCGTTCCCACTTCACCGAACGGTGCAGTCGTAGGTCATGTCGTACGGATTATCGGCAATGTCACGGGAACGCAGTTATCGTATCCGGGTACGAGCCCGAATAACGCTCCTCTCAGCATCAATGCAGGGCAAGTCGTCGATTTGGGTGTTGTCTCGCAAGATTTCGAGATTGTTGGGGATCACGAGTTTACTGTCGTATCATTTCAGCTCGGATCGGAGGTAGTGGATCCCGGACAGGGTAACAATGCCAAGGGTGATCCAGCAGAAAGCATTTCCACGGCGGTCGAACAATACCGTACCAAGTACGTATTTCTGGCTCCTGATGATTACGATATCAACTTCGTTGACATCGTTCAGCCGCAGAGCGCCGTTGTTACATTGGACGGCGCAAATGTGACCGCAGCCGTAGCGCCGATTAGTTCGAACTATGGCGTTGCCCGTGTACAGCTTGGCCCGGGCAACAATGGCGCGCATTTACTTACTGCAACCGAAGCCGTGGGGATTCAAGTTATCGGTTATGGGAAAGCCACGAGTTATCAATATCCGGGCGGCTTGAACCTACGAGCAATTGCCCCACCTCCACCGCCGCCAAACTGAACCTTTCGGCATCGAATCCCTCCTCATGCAAACCTTCTCGAGAATTGTTCCTCGGCCTTATGGGTTCGTCTTGGGCATCCTGGTGCCCCTGTGTGCCGTCGCCGGAGTCACGGGCTGCAAAGGAAGCGGTTCGTCCAGCACGTCCAGCGACGGCGGCTCGGGAGGTCAGGGGGGCTGTCCGGTTCGTCTCCCCGAACCTCAGTTCATCCTGGAAATACAAGCCGAAGATGGGCCCGTACCTGCAGACACCAAGGTATCGGCGCAATGGAGCGCAGCGGAAGAGCCTCCGTTTGTCTTGTCCGATCCGACGACGTGGAAAACTCTTGATGATAGCGTCAATTTGGTGTGCATCGTCGATCGCACAAAACCTCCGCCCACAGATTTATCTGTGCTCGTGTGTGAACTCTGGACGAGCGGGCCGGTGAATCTTTTGGTCGAAGGAACGGGCTATATGCCGCACGAAGAAACGCTCAAACCGGTGATGAACGAGTTCTGCCAAGAGCCAATGACGGCGACGATGCCGGTCGTGCTTCGCCGTCCGCTACCTGACGGCGGGACAATGCCGTAGAATCCATTGACACAAGCGAAAATACGTGCTCCATTGAGGTGGGTCAGGAGGTCCGGATTCCCATGAAGAAGATTATTGCTTTCGCTGCGCTCGCCGTTGCCACGTTTACCGGAGCCGCATTCGCTGCGAATTACTCGATCTCGGTCAATGGCGGCAAAGGCAAAGCCAACGAGAAGATTACTTCGGTGGTCAGGGTCACGGCGCAAGGTGACTACCATATCAACAAGGAATTCCCGCACAAGGTGAGCTTGTCGCTGCCGGAAGGCGTGGCGGCGGACGATGTCAAAGTCAAAGGCGTCGTCGAGAATGATCACCAATTGGTTTTCAACATTGCCACGACCTCCTCGGCAGCCGGAAAGAAAGACATTTCTGCGGACGTTCGTTTCGCCGTGTGCACGGAAACGACGTGCGAACCGCAGACTGAAAAAGTCTCGATTTCCGTCGAAGCGAAGTGATCGTATCGATAGCAGCCCGTTGAATTATCGTCGCGAGCGCCCGAAAGCTAGGGCGACGGAGCGAGGA
>DAOMZH010000274.1:0-11400 GCA_035437985.1 Polyangium sp. (in: bacteria)
GAAACCAGGGCCCATTTTTTCCTTGGCGTCGCATGAGCGGTAATGCCGCACGATTAACGCGTTGCACGCCGACCACATTAACCTCGAACATCGCTCGCGCTTGTTCGGGCGTAAAAGATTCGGTCAGGCCCATGCCTGCAATGCCCGCATTGTTGATGACGACATCGAGTCCACCCGCTTGTTGTTCGACCCAAGCGACAGCTTTTTCGACCGATGCGTCATTGGTTACATCGAGATCGACGACCTCGAGCGATCCGCCTTTTGCCATTAGTTCGGCTCGGGAGCCCGCATTGCGACCTTCGGGGTCGCGCATTCCCGCAAAAACTCGGTGTCCCTCTCGAGCTAGCGATTCAGCGGTGAGTTTCCCGAAACCCGAGCTTGCACCCGTGATGAGAATACGATATTCGTTCGCCATTTCTACCTCCTCGAATTGTGTACGTCGCGCGTTGTTCTTGGCAAATGCCCTTCGGTCCATCCCAATTCTGCGTAATCCCCAACAAGACTTCGTTTGCTTCCATGAGCGTAGCCGTAGATGCCATTCCTCTCGTCATGCACGCCAATTTCCACGAACGAATCTACAATTTTCGAGCCATGATACTCTTGACCAATGCCAAAACCCCCTCCGACGCCGGTCGAGGCGCTTGGGCTTGCAACTGGGCGCAAAGCTTTCCAAGGCGCATTGCCCCTATCGCAAGACACGAACCTTTCAAAGAATGCGCCGTATCTTCGAGCATTGCGACATTCGATTGATGGCATGCCTCGACGATCTCATTCAATCGGGTAGGAAGTTCGTCCAAGAATATCTTCGCCAATTCATCAAACAACTCCAGTCCCCGAAGCGATTCGACAACTTCACTGTCCAACATCGGCGTTGATTCCAAGGTGCTTGCAGCTGACTCCATTTCGCCGTCACCCATCGTTCACCCATTGGGTCTTCCACACCGTCTTACCCGCCGAGCTGCCGAGTGTCAACGGTTTTCTACCAAGACCTACCCGACATTCGTTTTCGTTTTCTACGCGTCCATAGCGACGTTGTTGGCGCGGCTGACCCCGAACCAAAAGCTAACGCGACTTCGAGCGATTGCGTGAGTTCGGCCGCAGTCGGGCGGTTCTCCGAGTTCGAATCAAGGCACTTTTCTGGATGTTTTCGGGTTTTACATCGTTATGAACGACGCCTTGACCGTGCAATACATCGAGTGCCTTCGCGACCTGGCCGAGCACAATTCGTCTCTAACCGACAAAGTTGGCACCAACTCGGGCAGAAAACTTGTTGCGTGACCACGTTTGGCGCAACAAACCTTCGGCCGCTATCGACTCGGCTGCGCCATTGTTGGCTGAAAACAAGCCCCAAATGAGAACAATGGCCGGGCTCGAGACCCCCAGCTAGGCAGCGAATGACTATCGTCACCGATTCCATGGGATCTGGACGCCCGATCCACGTCAGGACCATTGACGACTCCATCGCCACAAACCGCTCCAGAAAACCTTTATGGTGTTGCCTTCACGGGCCACTTCGCGTAAGAGCATGGTTCCATGCAATGTGCGACGCGTCCATTCGTGCTGAAAATCGGCATTCTTTGCCTCGGTGCTTCTGCGCTGTTGGTATCCGCCTGTTCGTCTCGCGAGCAGAACGACAGTTCCAAAAGCGCGCTTCCCGCTGCTTCGGCATCTCCCTCGGCATCTGTGGCGCCTCCGCAATCGGGACCTAACGTGCGCTGCTTGGATCTGCCGAAAGCTGCGCGATTCGAGCTACGCGCGAGTGCGGACAGCAAAACCTTGTATTACGTCGTGCGTGACATACCCAATGATGCCGCTACGGCGGATCAAGACGCCGCGTCCCTTTCGATTCATGCGCTCGATATCGCCACGAAAGCTGACAAAAAGGTCGCGGAAGATGTCCTGCGCGAGTTTGCCGTGACCAACGATGGTCACGTGGTATTCACTCGGTATGAGAAGGATTCGACCGGTGGCCGATCGTCGAGAAACATCTATTCGACCGCGGGAGCGAACGGAGAAACGCCGAAGCTCATCAACTCCTTCGATCATTTCATGGTCGACTACTACGTCGATGTCGTCCGATCGAAGATCTTTTATACCCACGAGCGGGATATTTATGAAGTCGCGGCGGCTGGGGGCGAACCCAAGAAAATTGGATCGGGTCAACGAGCGGTCAATGGAAACGACGCTGGTATGCTCCTCAAGGCCCCAGCTGGCGAATATCAATGGCTCCCGCATGGCGGGGAAAAACCCAAGAACATTTCGCTTCCTATTGGCAAATGGGGCCGGGTTCTCGGGATCAGTCACGGAGCCATCATAAGCAGTCGGAGCTTTCGCGACGGCGATCCATTCTATCTGACCTCGCTCGAATCCGCCGTCGACGCGGAAATGGTCGATGCGGGCACCGGCGCTGCAAAGGATGCTGGGGCCGGCAAAGGCGCAGAAAATGAGCTTTCTTTTGGCGCGGAAGTTAATGCGTTCAAGCTGCTTCCATCGTGGGGTGTCGTGTATGCGTCGGTGAAACAGGGTGAGGACCGTGGGATTTACGAGATCGAGGCCAAAGACCATAAAGATATTTTCCACGTCAAAGGGCTCGATATTTCGGGCTTCGTCCCGCTCGGCCCGAATACGTTTGGCGTGCTGGCTTGTCAAGATACCTACTGGAATGAATCGTGTGATGGATTCGATGAAGTGGACGTGTGTATCGTCGAGCGCGCGCCTGCCGCGAGCACGATTGACATTCCGATTCGGAACAATCCGGGATTTCTTGAAGGTATTGCCAAAAAACTTGCGCCGCTTCTCGAAGAAAACGATCTAAAAGGAGCGCGAACGGGATTTCATCATTTCATTGGCGAGCATGCTCGATGGGTGATTGAATCGCCCGCGGCGGGGCCCACCGAGATCGACGCATTACGCGCTCGTGCGCGTGCGATTCAAGCGCGCGTGACGGAATTGTCAGGAAAACCGGCACTCGATGTGCACGTGGGATATGCCAATGGGTACGTAGCTGAAAGCCGTTTCGAGCCCAAGCAAAAGCGTTTCGTGACGTTCGTCGGTATGGGTATTGCGGTCTTGCCCGATTTGAATGAATATCCGCTGGAGGTCGATCCCAAAGTCGTTGTCGGAGCAAGCACATCGACGTGCACGGGGAGCGTGAAGAATACGGGACAAACACCGCTCGAAAATTTGGAAGTGCTGTGCAGCGTCGGTTCCCCCTACGACAAGAAAAACGCCGTGGGTCGCGGAAAAACCAAACCGAGCACGATTGCTCCCGGGGCCGAAGCGCAATATACGACAACTGCATTCCCCTATTTTTCCTACAGTGACCCATCGGTCCGGGTCACGGTGCTGCGTGGCGAAGAAGAGATGCTTTTCATGAATCGCCATGCCACAAAAGCGGCAATGGAGCTTTTCGAGGCTGGGGCAAAATCATTGCCTACGACAGGGCTTGCGTATGCCAAGTCCACGGCGGTCACGGGGACATACACCCTGCACGTGTTGATGACCGACGTATTCGAGAAACAAGCCCCGGAAAAACGAATCGAATCGTGCACGAGCTTGACGAAAGCGTTTGCGAAAATCGCGTTTCCCTTGGCAGTCCTGCCGAAGCAGGTGCGCATCGACATTTATGACTCGATCACGAGACAGCTGAAGTTCTCATTTGACGACGGCAAGCTCGAAGCACCGACGGCGAAGGGCCAGAAGCGGCTCTAATGACGTCCCTTGTTACCAGCGCGAACTCGCATTACTCCCCGACAACCTGGTTTTTCGGGTCTCGGTTTTTCACGCCTGACATCCGCCGCCGCGCATGACCCACGACCCCCGCCACGAGCGTCGTGCCAAACATGAACGGCAAAACTCCCCACAAAAGCAAGCGCCGCTTTCGGTTCGTCCGGTGCAACCTCGGGGACAAACGATTTGGTGCCTGATGGGTTTTACCAACACGTCAGTACTTGTTAAACTCCTCCCGCGTGATGCACGTTTCCCCGCGTCCTCGTGCCATAACGCAATACATGTCGTACGGATCAAGGGAGTCATCGCGCTCCTTTGCCGGTTGTTGCACGCGAGGCGTTTGTGGGTTCGAACCCGCGCAGGCCGCTTGGGTCACACTGGTGGCCGCAACAAGCGCCAAAGGAACCACGGTTTCTTGCACGATGCTTGCGAGCTTGGTGGACTTCATGTCCGCAGACGAGCACGTGTTTGTCTCGGCGTCAAGCTCTTTTTGTTCGTCCGGTGCAACCTCGGGGACAAACGATTTGGTGCCTGATGGGTTTTACCAACACGTCAGTACTTGTTAAACTCCTCCCGCGTGATGCACGTTTCCCCGCGTCCTCGTGCCATAACGCAATACATGTCGTACGGATCAAGGGAGTCATCGCGCTCCTTTGCCGGTTGTTGCACGCGAGGCGTTTGTGGGTTCGAACCCGCGCAGGCCGCTTGGGTCACACTGGTAGCAGCGACAAGCGCCAACGGAACCACGGTTTCTTGCAGGATACTTGCGAACTTGGTGGACTTCATGTCCGCAGACGAGCACGTGTTTGTCTCGGCGTCAAGCTCCTTTTGTTCGTCCGGTGCAACCTCGGGGACAAACGATGCCGGCAAAATCGCCGATTCGGATGTGTTTGGCCGCTTGGTGGTGACCGCGGTCAAACTCACCAGGGTCGATGGCTCGGTTGCGACGGACGAACCCGTGGGCACCAGCACGCCACAAACCCCCGTCACCGCCATAACACTGGTCAAATAAGGCACTTGGTGCGTCATTTGCGCGACAAACGCCCGCGCTTTCTTCGGCACGAAGAGCCACAGAACCACAAGGAGGGCTTGTATTCGAGCCCAAATGAGTTTCCAGAGGCGTTTTTTATGTGCCGATACCGTATTTTCTGAAAGCTTCTGTTCCTTCGCGACCTGCACATTGGTTTTCCCCTCCAGAAACAGCGCCCGCGCCACGTTCTGGTCCCTCGCCTTCTTTAGCGTCCGAATCACACGCGCCACCAGATCGCGCGCTTCGATTGCGTCACGAGGGTCCTCGGCAGCCGGCTTTTGGGTCGCATGGGCAGCTTTCTCGTCTTGTCGTTGACGCCGGTACTGCGTTCGTCGGAGTGTTTGATGTTCAAGTCGGACCAACGTACACATGTACGAGACAAGCTTCTGTTCATTCGGGATTGACTTCCACTCTTCCTCGGGTTTGGATAGGGCCGTTTCCCACACCCGTTGCACAATATCTTCTGGACAAACCCTCGAATGACGACCCACGGACTTTGCCATCGCCAACATTCTTTTACTCACCCGACGAAGTTGCTCTTCCGACAAACCAAAAGGGGAAAACTCGGGTTTTACACGACCATCACCGGGTGGGGGCAACGACGGCACGTCGTGGGGGTCCTGGGGGTCCTGGGGTGGCTTGTCCGACGGTGGTTTTTTCATACCTGGCTAGGGCACAAGTGCCACCGAATCCTACCAAGAATGATCCGCACGGGTCTTTTTTTCGTCATGGCCTTCTCGTATCTTGGTCGTTTCGCGCAATCAGCCTGGGCCCATGACCCACCCGAGATCGCGCCCACGCGACTCGAGTTCGACGCGTCCCAGGCTCCCCCAGAATGCAACGATCGCAAGAGTTTCAACACGATCCTGTGGCGGTGGGTGCCTCCTTCGACCTGGCGCGACGATGCGGTCCAGCGCTTGGTCGTCCGCATTCAGGGGTCTGCAAACGGACCGAAGAGCGTGGACGTGTCCGTCGTCGATTCCCGGGGAAGTGTCCAGGCGGAACGGCACACGCCGTATTCCGCAGCGACCGAGTGCCACAAGGTGCTTTACGACACAGCTTACCTCGCAGCCCAAATGCTCGGCGCCTTCGAACCACGGCCTCCACAAGAGCCCATGACGTGTCCCGCGTGTGCACCGTGTTCGTCATGCCAACCCGCACGGCCCGTACCCCCCGTTGCACCTTCCCCTGCGCTTCCCCGAATGCCTCCGCGTTTTTCCCTGGGCCTCGGAGCTTTCGTCGGCTCGGGCATTGTTGCCAAGATCAGCCCCGGCGCGCTCGTCCTGCTCGATATCGTTCCCTCATCTCGTTTGTCCCGATTGCACATTGAATTCGAGGGCGCTTGGACCTCGCAAAAAGCCGAATCCATACGTTTGCATTCGCTTCCCCTCGTAGCTTCCACGTGCTGGGTTCCGAGCATTGTTCGATTTTGCGGCGGCATTGCAACGACAATCGTCCTGTCGAATCAATTACCGAATCATGAATTACGTATCTTTGGCGGAAATTTTCGTGTAGGCACCGAATTGTTTAATCCCGGCCCTTTTTCGATTCGCGCCGACGTATTTGCCCGGATCGTTTTTGCCCAGCAATCGTTTGGCCCTGCCCC
Source organism: Polyangium sp. (in: bacteria) (assembly GCA_035437985.1). Taxonomy (GTDB): domain Bacteria; phylum Myxococcota_A; class Polyangia; order Polyangiales; family Polyangiaceae; genus Polyangium. The sequence goes on from DAOMZH010000274.1 coordinate 6,366, forward strand.
TGATGGTTTCAACAAGTCCTCACCGTTTGCGGGTGGGGTATCGTTGATAGCGCTATGGGCGGTTGATTGATGATCTTACTTTATTGAGCTGGTTTGCCTCCCGTCAACTCGACGATCGCTTTTCTCCCTCGCGCCTGACATCCTCCGCCGCGCATAACCCACGACTCCCGCCACGAGCGTCGTGCCAAACATGAACGGCAAAACTCCCCACAAAAGCAAGCGCCGCCCCAGCGTCTGGTTTGGCGCAGCCGCGGCTTCCCGCGGAGTCTCCACAATTGCGACGAATCCCGTATGGCCTATTGGCGCAAAACCCGCGAGCCATCGACCGGGACGGGTTTTTCCTGATTCATCGACACATGAGCCATCCATGACCGGATCGCAAAAGCTCTCGTCGAAAGCGACGGCATTGGGATCCGCCAGCAAGAGTTGCGACAAACCTCGATTTGGATTGCTCTTTTGCGCCAGCTTGACCGCGGCGTGAACGGCGGCATTACTCTTTAACGGCGCGGTCACCCCCGAAGCCAGCGAATCGTGCACGAGAATGACATGGTCCTCGGGCAATGGTTTGTCACGTGTATCGCGGTTATTGTCCCGAGGGGCCACGACCATCGCGATATGGCGCGTGTCGCTCGGGTCTTTGAGGTCGAGCGTGCCAAACGCCGCGCCGGTCGTCGTGGTCGTGATGAGCACGCCGATGGGCTCGTCATTTTCGTCATAAATCGGCGCCGATAACGCATAGCGCTGCGTTCCATTGGGCTCGGACAGAATCGCCCGAGCGATATACGCAGAACGCGACCGCGCTTCACCAAGCTTCATCGCACCCTTGAAATAATCCCGCCACGGATAACTCTTTCCAAGAACATCCAAGCGCTCGTTATCGCGCTCGTACCGCCCCCAACGCGCTCGTACGATGCCTTCCTTGTCCTGGACAAACCAGTCGTGGAGCCCATCGGCAGCGCCGTGTCGAGCCTCGAGCTCCTTGCAATAATCCTCGAGACCATTACCCTCCTTGACCTCGCCTTTGCGCAACAATTCGATATGCTCGCGAGGAAATTCCCTTGCCGCTTTGGCCACGATATCGTGATAACTGTTCAATTTGAAAAGCACGGTGCCGGCGACCCAACGCGCCGAATATTCATTCGCTCGCAACACTTCTTCGCGGCGGTCTTTCTCTTGGGCCGTGGCGCCCGAAAACACGGCCAATGTTGCAATGACGAGAAGAAGGACGGATTCGACGACGAGCGCCGCCGTCAAGGGCCGCCGTTTGCACCAGCGCCACGCGCGTTTTACTTTACCAACCGGATAGATGGGTTCGCCTTCGAGATACCGCTGAATCTCCCGCACCAGATCCTCGGCTGATTGATACCGATTTTCCGGGTCCTTTTCCAAACAGCGCAAGCAGATCGTGGCCAAGTCCAAATCAATATGCGGATCAATAGCCCGGGGATGCGGGGGCGGGCGATGCAAAACTTGTTGAATTATTTTTGGTGCATCTTCGCCATCAAAAGGGACCTCGCCCGTCAATAGTTCATAAAGAATCACTCCGAGACTATACACATCGGACGCTGTCGAGAGCGATTCACCGCGCGCCTGCTCGGGCGACATGTAACACGGTGTGCCCACGCCGCCTGAATACGAGTGTACGCCGCCATGGTGATCGAGACGTTTGGCCAAACCAAAATCAGCAACGTGCGGTTCGCCCTTTTCATCGAGCAAAATGTTTCCAGGTTTGAGGTCCCGATGCAAAATACCGCGCTTGTGTCCATAATCCACCGCCCGCGCGATCGTGGCGACAAACTCCGCCGTGCCGCGCAGATTACCGCGATACCGATCGATATGATCCGCAAGGCTTCCGCCGCTCATCCATTTCATCGTGAAGTAATGGCAGCCATTTTCTTCCCCAACGAAGTAAATCGGGACGATGTTTGGATAATCGAGTTCGCTTGCGGCTTTGGCCTCCGCCTGAAATAGAGCCACCTCGACATCACTCGCCAATTCTCCGCTGGCGATCATCTTGAGCGCTTCAATGCGTCCCGGCCGCGCATTCCGCGCCTTGTACACGACGCCCATTCCCCCGCGGGCAATGAATTCGAGCAATTCGTATTCGCCAATCCGCTTTTTTTCCTGGGGAGCTTCGAGGGCCTGCGCGAAAAGACACGAGGGGCAAAGGCCCATCGGCGCATCGGCTGGTACTTTTTTGTGGCACTGCGGGCACTCTTGCTCGCTCGTTCCTTCGCCGGGTTTGGAGTCTGGAACGGCAATATCGCCATTCGTTTGCTCGAGGTCGGGCAGGTCGCGCACGACGCGGCGAGCGCCTGTGCGCACGTGTCTGCGACGTCTTGCACGCTTTGCATCACGTTCCTTCGTGAAGCGTGTCGTTGGCAGTTTGTGGGCTACTCGGTTACGAAACAGTTCTTTCCCGTCCGCCATCGCAAAGCTCCCTCTTCTGCCCTGACTACTGAAGCACGGTTTGGCGAATGTTACACCAGGTTCGTCTTTTTTCGTTCTTTCTTTGTTGGCATGCGACGCACAGGCTCGTATGCCCAAGGTTCCCCGAACAAACTTGGGGTTTTACGAATTTAATCGAGGTCGCGTGGAGGTTGGTACGTCTAACCGACGCCGTCCCAATGAGACGGTATTGCATTGGGTGGTAAATTATCCATTCTGCAGCGATGCTTCCTCCAAAAGCGTCGCCAAAGCCCCAAACTCCTCCGTCACCACCGCGACGTGTCCTGCTCCATCGAGCCAACCGCCACTATCCCAAATTCCCGGCTCCGCTGGATCCGCATTCGGTGAAACTATCGCCAAGCTATCTTTCGGCGGAGGCCGTTCGTCATAAAGCCAGCGCAAAAGCAACCGATGCCGCCATTTCCGCAACGTCAATCCCGCGAGTAACCCTGGACGCGTCCGCGGCTGCGACAGCATCTCCTCAATCCAGCCCAAATTTTTCAAACTGAAAAGATGATCATCTTCCGTCAATAACGGCTGCGAAAAAATCGGTCGCGCCTCGGCCGAATAACCGCCATAAATACGTAACACCAAAATATCGTTGTCGAAATCAAAATGCCCCGGCATTCCGACCTCCATTTTCCAAGCATTCGTTCCAGCAGCCCGTTTCAGCACCCGAGCTTTCCCTGACGAACGCAACGATGGCTGAATGGCATACACGTTTTTTTGCGGCTGTGCCGCTGCAATCGCCCGCTCCAAGTGCGGCTGCCAAAGCAAGGTCACGTGCACACCCGGTGGCGCGAGCTGCCCCATTGCTTCGATAAATGGCGACGCCGAGCCCATCTGCTCCATCATCGAGGTCTGAAAAATCGAGTGTAACACATCGATCCCATAACGCATCGCGCATTGCTGCATGAGGGCACTCAACGGCAAATTCGGCGGGAGAGTGATGCCTTGGTCGGCCAAAAATTGTTCAATCTGCTTTTTCAGCGAGGACCTATCTTCTTGGTCGTCACCCAATACGAGTGTAAATGGTTTTTCCAGGACGTGTTGCAGTGCCGGCGCAAGACGCTTCGATTTCGATTTGTTTCGCGGCTGCGCGACTTTGCGATTCTTGAAATTGAAGAGCACCGAATTCGCCGCGCGCAGATACAACACCGGCGAAAATGCCTCGGCACTCTCCGTGAGCAACGTGCTGCGAGCCGCTGCAAGGGCCGCACCAATATCGCCTGAGGCTCGTTCAGCCCCCGTCAACGTTCGATACAATTCCACGTTCACTCGTTGGCTCGTGTCGGCTCGCACGGGCCACAAATAGGCCACGACCGCATCGGCCCCGGCTTTGCTCAAGATTTCGCCCGCACTGCCAAAAGCCCCTGCTTTCCCCCCTTCACCCGATTCCAGAATGACGAGGCGCAAGTCCTCCATGAAGCTCAAATGCAATTCCCGCGCGAGCGATTCCACGGTGATCCATTGTTCTTCGCCGTCTTCATCATCAGCAAGGCGCAGCGTTGGACGCCCCTGCAAGTCGACTCCGCCGTGCCCGAGAAAATGCACCACGTGGGGGCTTTTGCCGCTCCGCAAACGATTAAACAAAACGTGCGCGCGAAAGATGGGACCAACAATGGGATCCAGCCATTCCACTTCACCACTTTGGATCAAAGAACCCAGCGCCGAGAACAGCGCCGCCGTGGCGTCTCCCTCGCCTTCAGGCGCAATGACCAGCACACGCACTGCGCTGCGAACGGCGCGCGGTTCACAGGGATCTCGCGAAGGCACGCCGCGAGCCACCAAGAGTTTCGGGTCGATACCGAGAAAACCCTTTGCTGTTTCGGGTTTGCAAAGTGCCTCCCACGGAATGGCTTGTAACTCGCGCCGGCTCATGAATAGGCGCACGACCACGCGGTTTTCCTTGGCTGCTTCAACGAGTCGCGCGACAACGTCCCGCAATTCGCCTTGGAAGAAATCTCGATGAAGCGCCTGCGCGTAATTGACGACCTCGGGCTCGAGGGTTTTTCCGAGGCGTACGGCCCGTCCGACTTTGCTCATGAAGGACTGAAGGGTGAAATCTTGTTTGTCCGGACAGATCTTGTGGGGAAGCGGGCGTTCACCACGACTTCCGCGTGCGGAAAGGCGAATGTGTCCATTCTCGAGTTCGATTTCGATATCCAGCCATAGTATGCGAGGATCACCGTGATTGGTCGGGTGCCACGACGTGTCCGCGGGCTGGGGCGCTGGGTGGGCCAACGCGGAATTCAGCTGGGTCAGAGCCTCGCGCGTCCCACCGAGCACGAACTCGCCGCGATCATCCAAATAGAACGCCCCGTAATCGGGCACTTGTCGCGAGCCCGAGGTTTGTCCGACGGTCTGCTGCAAATACAGAGCAAGCTCGGAGAACGTGATGATTCCATTACGGTCCATGTCTGCCGCGCCCGAGGTCAAAGCCTGGATCATGGCTCCCGTGAAGAGCGAATAACCAGGCGTGGGTCCAGTATCGAGCGCCACCTCGTCGCGTCTGGCAGACGTCATCACGCGTCGGCTCCGATTTTTTGCCGTACGACTCACGAAATTGCCCAAGCTGCGGTATTGG
>DAOMZH010000275.1:0-11376 GCA_035437985.1 Polyangium sp. (in: bacteria)
CTGCGACGTACGCAGATCTTGGGAGCGATTCGCGAAGCTTCTCCGCCAAGCTCAAAACGCGACATGTCATTCGGATCGAGATACTTTGGGGTCAAACCACATGAGCCGACGAAGCCGAGCGCACCGTGATCATCGGTCACGAAGAACCCGTCGTCACTGAACGCACGTTCGATGATGGGTGGCCATGTGCCCCGTTCCAGCCGCAACACATAAGCCCCATAACCCTGGTAACTGTCCCAGTTGCAGATGAACAGCGGTTCGTTAGGGCCAGCGATGAGTGAACAAGACAAACCTGCCTGTGGCCAGTCGGTGATTGCGCGTGATAGTTCGCCGGTCGAAAGTTCCACTTCGGCCAAGGCTCCGGCTGCAAATCCCAAAGCGTGTCGGGCATCGGATCGGGCGCCGCCGAGCACTGCCGCTTGGACGGGAGCCATGTCGCGCCAAATCCACGAAGCGCTTTGCTCCTCGGCGCGGGAACCTCGGAAAATCATCGAATAATTCAGACCGCGACGTGCCCCGACAAACGAAGGTTCGAGGAGCCCAACCGTGCCGTCGGGGTTGAATGGATACCGACCCTGCCAAGTTTGCACGTAGACCAAGTTGGGCTCGACGAGCAGTTGCTTTTGGGAAATTCCTACGGAGTTCGTCACGTCAACCCAGGTTTTTCCGCCGTCGATCGTCGTGTACACGCGTCCGAGTACGTCCGTGCGAATGGCCCGTTTTTCGTCGAGGGCTGCGAAGTCGACCAGACCGGCAAAGGGCGGCGGATCCACGATGTTTTTTTGGCTCTGCACCTGCGCATTCGCCCCGTCACCAAACACGATGACTCCATCGATGCCGTTGCGTGCGCCGCGAATGGGATCCGTACCGAGCAGGTGTTGGGTCGTGATTGGTTGCAGAGGGCCCGTGAAAGTTGCGGAGCGAAACAATTGGTTTCTGCTCCAATGAATGAATCCACCGCCGAGTCGCGGGGCGACTTCCAGTGCGCCGATGAGGACGTCGCTTCTCGCCTCGTTGTCGAGCTCCCAAGTAGCCGAGAGGACCTCACCTGTTTTCGCCGACAATTCGAGGCGCATACCGACACTCGTCACGCGATCCAGGTCGGTTGAATGACTGACCCAAAACCCTTCATCGACGGATGTGTGGAAGTAACGCGGCGGTCCGCCGAGAGGTTGGTCCAAACGAACTTCGGGGACTGATGGTGTACTTGCCGGCGGATCTCGAGGGGTGGCTTTGGACGGCGAACATGCAGCAACGACGAGCGCCGAGAGCATTCCGAAGAGCCCCGCATTCGTCACGTTGCGATAGGTCGTGCGTCGTCCCGGCATTGGGAATTACCAGGACGCTACCGCTAGCGCGTGGCACACCCAAAGGTTTTTGTTCAACGCCTGGAATCGGGGTCCGAACACGGGCAAAAACTGGTAGAAGTCGGATTCGAGGAGCTGGCGCGCTGCATGAGAAGCATTACCGATCTGGCCGAGAATGCTTGGAACGGAGATCTAGGGAATTTCAATGTCCACCCGACGGCAACCGTGAGTGGTCATGAAGTCATTGTCGATGGCGTTGGGTTTGTCTCGGCATTTTCCAATGTAACGGCTATCGAAACAACTGCCGGATTGGTCCTGATTGATACGTCGAGTCCATTTTTTGCAGGATCCGTGCACGCTGGCGTGCGGGAGATGTTTTCCGCGCCCGTGCGGGCGGCTGTGTATACGCACGGTCACGTCGACCATGTATTTGGAATTTTGGCGTTCGACGCGGAGGCGGAGGCGAAGGGGTTGCCGAAGCCGGAAGTGTTTGCCCATGAAAACGTGCGCAAACGATTTGCCCGCTATTTGTTGACCCACGGCTACAATGCGCGCATCAATCAGCGACAATTCAAGTTGCCTTCGCCCATGTTCCCGGATTCATTCCGGGATCCAGATCAGGTTTATCATGAAGATTTCATTCTCGAAGTAGGCGGCGTTCATTTCGAACTTTATCATGACCTAGGAGAAACCGACGATCATACCTGGGTGTATATTCCGGAAAAACGAGTTTTGTGCACGGGCGACCTCTTTATCTGGGCGTCGCCGAACTGTGGAAATCCTCAAAAAGCTCAGCGGTATCCGCGCGAATGGGCTGCGGCATTAAGACGCATGGATGCGTTGGGCGCAGAAATATTGTGTCCCGGCCACGGGCCACCCATTCTTGGAGCCCACCGAGTTCGGCAGGCGTTGACGGAGACGGCGGCATTTTTGGAAGATATCGTGGGACAAACGTTGCAATGCATGAACGAAGGCGCGACGCTCGACGAAGTATTATCGCGCGTGATTGCCGACAAGCAGCTTCTCGAGCGGCCTTATCTTCGGCCCATCTATGACGAACCCGAATTCATCGTGCGTAATCTTTGGCGTCTTTATGGTGGTTGGTACGATGGCAATCCGGCGCATTTGAAACCGGCGCGCGAATTGCAATTGGCCCGGGCCATCGTCGAAATGGCTGGTGGTGTGGACAAAGTCGTCGCCAAAGCGCAATCTGCCATCGATGCGGCCCAATGGCGCGTGGCCACGGAACTCATTGAAATCGCGCATCGTGTGGCCCCGAAAGACCCGAGCGTGCGGGATGTTCGAGGATTTATTTACGAACAACGTGCGGAACGCGAAACCAGCCTCATGGCCAAGGCAATTTTTGGAGCAGCGGCGCGCCAGAGTCGAGAATGAGCTGCGCCAAATTTTGCGATGCTCATAGCGCGATACGTGGTACGTTTCGCCCGCTATGTGTGGACGTTATACCCTGACGAACGTTGCGCCGAATCTCTTGGCGAGCATGTTTGGAATTCCAGAACTCGAGATTCCTCAGCTTTCTCCACGTTTTAATGTAGCTCCTACCCAAGATGTTCCGGTTGTTCGGATTGCAGCTGCGGATGCGCCACGCACGATCGAGATGTTGCGTTGGGGGCTCGTTCCTTCCTGGGCCGATGACGTTTCCATTGGCAATCGGATGATCAATGCGCGCTCGGAAACGGTCGCGGAAAAACCCGCGTATCGTTCGAGTTTCAAGTCCAAGCGGTGCATCGTGCCCATCGATGGTTTTTTTGAATGGCAGAAAAAACCGGGCGGGAAAAAACAGCCTTATTGGATTCACCGTCACGACAATGCCCTCATGGGTGTGGCGGGGCTGTGGGCGCGCTGGAAAGGTGTTGCGAAGGAGGGTGAAGTCGTCGAGCTCGATACATTCACCGTGATCACGACCGATCCGCATCCGATCGTCGCCCCGATTCACGATCGTATGCCGGCGATTTTGTCTCCCGAATCTTTTGCAATTTGGCTCGATCCCAAGGAGCATCGTCCCGACGTGCTTTTGCCCTTGATTCATCATCGCAATGGGGAAGCGCTCACGACCACTCCCGTTGCTCCACGGGTGAACAATCCGTACAACGAAGGACCGGCGAACATTCAGGCCGTCAATGCATAAAAAACGATTCGGCTCTTGACGTTTGCGACGCGAAGGTTTCCAATCGACCCTTCTTTCTGCACTGGGGACCTGCGTTATGAAGACTTCGATAAGCATTCTGTTTGCTGCGGCTTTGTGCGTTACGGCGTGTGATCCATCCAAAAATGAGGCGCCAAAGCCGACTCCCGAACAAGCTCCGGCAAAACCGGGGGCGCCCGTCGCGCAACAACCTGCGGCTGTGGCCAGTGCAGCGACGGCGTCTGCTCCGGTGACCCCGACGGCGACAGCGACGAATGCGAAACCAGAAGCAAGCAAAGGCGGTCCGCCCTTGTTTTCAGGAGTTTTCCCCGATACGGATTCAAAGCCTCCGTCCGTTCAGGAATGGAAGACCGAGGCCAAGATTTATATCGTCAAACATTCGTCGAGCCTTGTTTGTGAAACGTCGGTGTTACGCGAATGGTTGCGGGTGAGTTGTCGGGGCAAACCGGGACAACCCAATCAACCGACTGGCCTGAAGGTGGTCAAAGCACCCAAAAAGGGTCAGCATTTCGAGTTTACGAAGGAAGGCATCGCGAGCCTCGTAATGCAGCCGCGAAAAGGGCAAACGAGCGAATTCACATTCGAATGGTCGAATTGGGGGACGCGCACATTGACCGTCACATTTCCCGAAGGAAGCGAAAAACCGGAAATCTATTTCGATAAAGCGGCTCCTGCGGGCAAAGCGGGACTTCCGCGGTGCGAAGACGTTTGTGGCGTCATGCGCATATTCCACAATTACATGTCCGACTGCGCGCAACCGTGCGGCGACGGATACAAGTGCGAATGGTGGGGCGATGGCAACGAGCGCACGGCCATGTGCGTTTGTTCTACGGAATGTGCCGATTGAACGAGGAGCCCAAGACGTGAGTGGAGCTTTATCGAATCGCTTGGGACCCCGCGAGGTCTACCGCAGTCCGTATATGGTCTTGCGGTACGATCAGGCGCGTCGGCTCCTCGTGTTGACGCGTTTGTCCGAGCATTATCCGAGCATTGAGGTTCTTCGGGCAGCGTTTGGGCAAATGGAGACCGACACCGCCCATATATGGCGCCAGAAAACTTTGTTGCTCATTGATGCGCGGCGCTCACCCGCGCGTAATGACGCGGTTTTCGAGTCTGAATTCGACCGGCTTCGGAAACATTTTCTGCGGGATTGGCAGAAAGTGGCGTCGATCGTGCAATCGGCCATTGGCGTATTGCAGGTCGCGCGGCATATGCGCAAAGACGAACTGCCGATTGGCGTGTTCACGGATGTATCGGAGGCGTTGGCTTACCTCGGAGTGAGTATGCCCGCGGAATTCGTGGACTTGCCCGAGGGGACGTGAATCCCTTGAATCATTGCTCGTCGCGATTCTTCTCTCCAGTTGCCAACCAAAATGGCGCACCCTCGGGCTCGGCGAGGTCTTCGATGTGCGGGGTCGCCGTCAAGTACCTCAATAGCCAACTACTCAGCAGACCATAGGGATCTCGGGTATCGAGTACCCCATTCTCTCGCTCGTCCAGCACACGATGCGCGTGCTCCAACGCTTTTACGTACGCATCGCGTCCGTGGTGATGGCCAGGAACGAGAGCATAGTCGTATTGCTTTGTCCTTCGGGCAATGAGGCGAATCAGGAGTCTCGCCACGCGTCCATTACCGTCATGAAATGGATGAATACGGAAGAAATGCTCCAGAAAACGTGCACAACGACGGGCGACCATTTCCTTGGCCATTGATTCGAATGTGCTCTGATCACGCAAGTCTCGTTCGAAGAGGGCAAACAATTCGGGTTCGATCCGTTCTGGTTCGTAACCTTGTCGTGCTTGTCCTGCCAGACCATGCCCATATTCGACTCCTGGTTCTCCAGGTTGGCGAAATCGACCCGCAAATGCGAGTCTGGTGGGGCCAAAGATCCATCCGTGTATCGATTTCACCACACGAAGGAATTCTGACGCATTGTCGGGCAAGTCCAAACGATCGACCTGACTTCGGGCCAATTGGTGGCCAAAATTCATGCTGTGCGCCAGCTGTTTATGTTCATTGAGTGAAAATGGTTCTTGACCGCGCTCGTGCCAGGCGATTTCGGATAGACGGGTTTCTGCCACCGTACAGAATTTCATTCTGCGGCAATCGTGCGCGAGACCGTCCAGGAGAAGGCGTGAGCGATGGAATTCACACCCCCGGCACCGAGAAAACTTCACTTATTGTCCGTAGATGAGATGTATGGACTCGGCGAGGTCCTTCATGGATTCGTAACCGATGACAGGCAGATAATCGAGCGTAAATGTGCCCGGATCCTGGAGATGTTCCGGTGCATAAACCGTTTGTCCGGCAAATTTTTGCTTGAAGTGTGTCTTCATAACCTGAGGACATATGCGATGTTGGCGCATTGCGTACGCATCGATCCACGGCTGCTCCATGTGGGATTGTTGTCGCAGTTTCCACGCATCGAGAGCTCCGTAAATCTGGAGCGCCCATTTCATGGGCAATTCAACGTCCTCGGGATAGGCACGTGTGCCATGACGAGCAAACGCCGTTTCAGGTATTGCGCCACCTCGGAAATCCTTGAGTTCATGCCACACGGATTCGTTTACTGGTCCGTGCTCCCAAGGCTGAAACACGACTTCTCCGCCCAGTTCGTGCTCGCGATCAAAAGCCATTGCGGCTCCCACGCAATAAAATAACAGCTTTTGTACCTTCAGATGCGTGAGCGCGTCTCCGTAGGGGTAATGGTCGTGGATCCACCGCGTCAATGCCAGGGAGGGCTGCATGATGGCCTCCATTGGGCCGGATTGTCCGGGCTAAAATACGTCATCGATTGCGAGCTATCTATTATTGTACTCCCGTTCAGCTGTGCAAGGGGAGTCGAAGTCGGGAGATGAGAAGATTCTCGATTGTTCTCGGTCATCATCGGCCAGACAAGCGATCGCAACCCCTCCAAACCTCTTGCAGCGCCCTCCAGTGACTGCCAGAAAGCTCGCGCCCTGTTTCTCGCTCCGACCGATCGCCACGTCGAAATTGCGCTCGCCATGCCCGGGGGTTCCCGGCGAGGGGCTAGGACTCTGCGCGCGTTCGTTCAGGGCGCTCTCGCCATGCTCGAACCAGACCTCGGTTGGGCCACCAATGCGATGACGCGACTCGTCGTGCGCGCAGCGCTCGAAGCCGACGCGATCCCCGGCGTTACTCTGCCCGAGGAACCTGCAGAACGCGTCGCTTTTGCCAATGTCATCGATTCGGCGCTCGGCACGTTACGACGCTCGGGATGCCGACCTGATCATTTGTCTCAGGCTGAAGGATCCGAAGCGCACATGCTCGGCGAAGTCATGCGGCGCGCCGATGCCTTCTTCTCCGCCCGCAGTCTGGTCGACCCTCGAGGTGGCGGGTTTGTCTTGTCCCGAGCCCTCCGAAGAAGCCCATGCGACGCTCTGCTCGAAGGTTTGTCGGCGTATGAAATCAACGTCTCCGGCATTTTGGGACTCGAAGCCGATGATCTCTCTTGGCTCGAAGCCTTGCACGGTCGAGCACGCGAAGCTGGAGGGACGGGCCTCGTCGTCGAATTGCCTCTTCTCGCTGGTTCGTCGCTGTTTGCCCCCGTCGAAGGTGATGAAGAAGCGATTGGTGATGTCGCCACGATCCTCGAAAAACGCTGGTCCGAATCTTCACATGGTCCGACGATTGATTGGACCACGCTTTCCGATGCGCCAGCTCGACGCATTTTGCGCGCAGGTGGTCCCGAAGGAGAAGCTCGCGGTGTTGCTGCGGAAGTGCTCTCGGCTTTGGGAAGTGGTTTGCCCCCTGAAACCATCGCCATCGTCGTTCCGGCGCTCGATGACGCCACGATGGATCCGCTGCGCGCCGCGCTCGAAGATGCGCGTATTCCGTTTCATGAACCTCGTGGACCATCCCCAGATGCGTCGCCCGAAGGTCGAGCCGTCCTCAGTTTGCTCGCGCTGGCCGCAGGTCCAATCGCTCGTGAACGCGTGATTGATCTGCTGCGCGCTCCCGGTTTACACGCCGGCCATTGGGTGCTCGAACGACATGAACGCGATGCGGAAGCCAAAGCTGCACTTTTGGCCCATCGTTTGCGCGATGTGCCCGTCGAAATCGATCGCACCGGAACTCTCTTGCTCGAAGGGCTACGCACGACGATCGAAACGGGCGAACACCAAGACGAATTGTGGATGCCTGCGGCCCTCGAACGACTTCTTGCAGACGTCGCGACCATCACGAACGGGAAAAACCGCGGGGAAATTGGCGGAACGTTTGGAGCGCTCTGCGACAAACTCGACTTGGGCGTGCCGTCGATCATCGAACTGGGCATGGCCCTGCGTGTAGAAGCTTTGCGGGGCCGATCCTTGGCGCTCAAAGCAATTGGTGAAGGTCAAGCCGCCGTACGGGCCATTCGCGACGCCGCGCGCGCTGTGGTCGATGCTGCCGCAATCCTCGGGTATGACCGCGTTGCCGCGACGGTTGCCGAGTTTTACGCCGAGGTCAAACGAGCGGGAGCTTTGCAAGGGCGCGCAGAAGGCGGGGGAAGTCGCGCGAGTGCCGTGCGCATCGCGCGGCCCAATGAACTCTGCGGAATTCGCCACGAGATGCTCATCGTCACGGGTTTGTCCGCGGGGGCGTATGGACCAGATTCCGATGCTCTTCTGATCAGTGAACGATTGCGCTCGTCGTTGCCCCCAATTGCCCGACCCCCGTCGGCGCGAGAACGAGATCGAGTTCGTCGTTCAGAACTTGCGTGGACGATGGGAGCAGCGCGACAAGTCGTGCTTTCGATGTCGGCGGCAGAAGAAGGGGGCGTGGAGCATCCGATCATCGCGCGCGCTCGTCGCGCCAACGTGCCCGAGCGTGTGGAGCCGCAATCACGGGTGTCACGAGCAGCTTCGCGAATTGATCCGCGAGGTTCGGAGCTCGTGTCGCTTTCTGCTGGTTCGCTACCTGCGCCGCTCATTGCCGATCGTGTGACGATTGAAAAAAAGCGTCTCGAGTTTTTCCTGGACCCACGCTCGTCTGCAGGACCGTTCACGGGTCTCATCGATACGCACGATACGGAGCTTGCTGATCACCTGCGTGCGTGTGTCGGAGGAGGTTTGCCCGAGAAGCCCATCGGGGTGACGCACATCGAAAAAGCGGCCGCGTGTGCGTTTGCCGGGTTTGCCCGTAGGGTTTGGCGCACCCGTCGCGTGGAAGATGCCCTCGAAGCAGCGGATCCACGGGAACGCGGGACGCAAGTTCATGCGGCAGCGGCGGCGGCCTTTCAGGCGGCGTGGGAAGCCGGGGGACGAAACAACGTGCGCAAAGCTTTGGAAGCTGCGCGGGCAGCGGCAATGCGCGCCATCGGAGCCGACGCGGAGGCGACGCCGCTACGCAAAGAGCTGCTCATGGGCTCCGTCGATGTTGCGTTGGGATTCGTGGCGCATGGGCTGCGAGACGTAGGGTTTTCCTTCGCGTTCGCGGAACAACCTTTTGGCCCCAAAATAGGTGGCGTGTGGAACGCGCTGCGTTTGGAGCGTTCGTTCGACGGAGATGATGGCCACGGGGCGTATTTGCTGCATGCCGATGGTCCGGTGTTCGTCGAAGGCAAGATCGATCGCATCGATAAAGCCGACGGCAAAGGGGCAGCGCGCGTCGTCGACTACAAAACGGGCCAAGTTCCGCGACAAACCGAACAAGGAACGTTGCACCTCCAACTACCTTTGTATTCGGCTGTCGTAGCGCGCGCGACGGGGGTCGAAGAAGTGCAAGCCTTGTACCTCGGCGCGGACAAACGCGGGGCCATCAAGGCGTCACCCGCTCGCGAAGGCGATCGCAAAGCCGTTGCCGACAAACGCGGCGAAGCTGCAAAAACCGCTCGGCGCGTCATCTTGCAACTCTGGGCTGGGCACATCGAACCGCGACCTGTAACCAGCTCGCTTTGTGAACGTTGCGAAGCGCGGGATGTTTGTCGCCGTCCCGCCGTCGTGCCCGAAGATGACGACGAGGAGGTTGGCGGATGAACTTCGCTTTGCCTTCGGAAGACGCATTGCTCTACGCCTTTCGGCGCAACATCGTCGTTGCGGCGAGCGCGGGTACGGGCAAGACGTACCGTCTCACGGGACTCTACGTGCTCTTGTCGCTAGGTTTGACCTCGATGGGGCAAGACGACGACAAGCCCTTGGCGCCCGTCTCGCCCGAACGAATCGTCGCGACCACGTTTTCTCGGGCTGCTGCGCAAGAAATCGCCGCGCGTGTGCAAGCGGCGCTCACGGGAATTTCGACGTGGGACGAGCAAGACAAACCCCCCGAGCTCGCGGAAGTCATCAGCACGCGGCGGGCTGTGTTGCACGATCCTCCGAGTATCGCCGAGCTCAAAAAACGAGCGGCTGATGCGCTGACCCGGGCTGCGGGAGCCCGCATCGATACGCTGCATGGTTTGGCGCAGCAGATTATCCGGACGCACGCTTTGGCCTTGGGAGTCGATCCTGAAGCGCGGGTCGTCGACGAAGACGAAGCGCAAGCCTTTGCCGATTTGGCCGTTGATGAGGCTCTTGGCGCAGCACTCGAAGCGGGAGGCTCGCGTGCGGATGCCGCGCGCGCGCTCGTGGCTGCTGCAGGCGGCGTGTGGGGCGCGCGAAGGCAGGTGGCGCGCCTGTGTGACCGGCTCGATGAAGAAGGGCTCTTGCCGTCGGAATTGCTGCTTGCCGAGCACGCTGAAGGGGCCATCGAAGTTCGTCGCTCGATCGACGAACTGGTCAACCTCTGTCGCGCCAGTGGCGTGCGTACGAAAGACGCTGCAGATGCTTTGGCTACAGCGTTTTCCTCGGCTTCACCTTCGGTTCTTCTGCCGTCCGGGGCGGAAACGCAGTTGCGAGGGTTTTTCGAGGTTTCCCTGCGCGGAAAAACCAGCGATGCAGACAAGGCTTTTGGGACATTTCGAGAAGGTTTTTCCGGAACATCGAATGCGGATCGTGCGTCGGGCGTGATTGCCCTTTTGCGTGAAGGTTTGCAGTTATCGGCCCGAGAACGAGACGTCGTCGTTTTGCTGGAAGATGCGCGTTCGCGTTTGGCGGCGATGCGTCGACGCGAAGGCGTTTTGGGATTCGGCGATATGTTGCGCATTGCGCGCGATGGATTGCGAGATCGTCTGGATTTGGCGATTGCCGTGCGCGAGTCCATTGACGCGCTGCTCGTCGATGAATTTCAAGACACGAGCCGTGCGCAGCGGGACATTGTGTATCTGTTGCGTGAGCGTAATGGGAGCGGACGGATTTTGGGACGGGCGCCCGTTGCCGATGAATTAAAACCAAGCGGGTTGTTTTTGGTCGGCGATCGCAAGCAATCCATTTATGGATTTCGTGGGGCGGACGTCGCCGTGTTTTCGCGAATCACGGGTGAACTTTGCGGTCCGGCAGCTCGTGAAGCGCTCGCGTTGGCTCCCGAAATTTGCGCCCCGATTGCTCGCGCCGATTTGGTGGCGTTGCGGGAAAGTCGGCGCAGTGGGGGAAAAATACTTTCGTTTGTCAATGCGTACTCGAGTTATGATTTTCGCGCCGAAAGTGGAGATACTCCGCGCGATTTCGAGGTCGTGTACGGGCCGGCGGATCATTTGGTCCCGGTCCCGACGGCCAATGACCAAGGTGAAGTCATTTTTATCGAAGACGATGGTGGATGTCCTCCCGATGCCGAACCCGTCGTCAAAGGGGCGACTCGGTCGATGCGCGAAGCGTTTGTCGCGGCTGCATTCACGGCCCAACAAGCGCGTTCTGGGGCGTGTGCATTTCGAGACATCGCGATTTTGGCGCGCCGTCGCCGCACGTTGCCGCTCTTGGAATTGGCCTTGGCGCGCCTCGACATTCCGCATGTCGTTGCCGGACGTGCGCTTTACGATACCGCGGAAGTTCGCGATGTTGCGGCGGTTTTACGCTTGCCCGTCGATCGTC
>DAOMZH010000276.1:0-11365 GCA_035437985.1 Polyangium sp. (in: bacteria)
TTGGGGGCAGAGCCGGAGGGTCAGTCTCTTTGGCGCAGCCAAAGAGATTGTGAGACCCGACGGCGAGCCCCCATCACAAACAAAAGCTTCGCGTAGCGCGCTTGTTAGCGCGCGAAGCGAGCGTCCAACTCCAGACTGGGATCCAACAACTCCAGACTGGGATCCAAATTCGAACGGCCAGGTAAACGATGCATCGTCACAGTCCCATGCAGAGACTGCCGACACACGTTTCCCGGCCGTTCACGATGAAGCGCGAGCGTCGTTGTGCAGAACCGCCAAAGCGATTCCTACGGGCATCACGCGCGGCAATAGATGCGATTGCGGCGGGCCTTGTTCTTGGCCTTGAGCTTCGCGCGGTAACGCTTCGTCTTCGTGCGGTTGGTCTTGCGAGGACCTTTGGAGAGCATCAGGAACATGACTGTTATCCTCTTGCCGAGCAGCGCGACAGCCGGCCGCTCCTATAGAGCGCGCGCAGGGTAGAGCATGTTCGCATCGAGATCAACCTTGTCCAAAGCAATTGCCACACTCGGCCCTCACGTTGGCTCCAGAGGAAAGGTTCGTCTCTTCATCGCTTCGCTGGGGCTGGTTTGCCTCGTCGCTTGTGGCGCGAGCATCAACGGCACCTACGAGAGCGACGTGCGCTTCGAACACTGCATGGCGCTCGATAACACCGCAGAGATCAAACCCCCCATTCGCAATGCTTGTTGGGACGAATGGCTGAAGTTTTACACGTTCGGACAACCCGCGGATCGCATCGACTACGCCCAAGTTCGTCTGCGCCAAATTCGCGGCAATGACGATCCGCGCGTGGCCCAAACCCTCGCCACTGCCTCACCAACGACGGACGCCGTTCCCGAACCTACGTCCGCCCTTGCTCCACCCCCCATGATGCTCGTCGTCGATGCTGGACCTCCCGAACCTACGCAACCGGAAGATCCATCCCCGAAACCTCCTGGGTCGGAGTGCACGAACGCCTGCGAAGCCAACTGGACCAAGTGCAAAAAAGAATGCGTGACGCCGATGTGCAATCGCCAAACGTGCATCTCGAAGTGCGAAAAGACATGCAAAGATGAACACGCGATGTGCATGCGCGTCTGTTTCTTGTGACAAACCTCACGCGTTGCGTCGAAAGAACGATTTTCGTAGGAATGTTGGCCCCGTGCGGAGCGTAGAGATACCGGCAAAAGACATGGCGACGCAGCTGGCAGAACACGGGGCGCCCGGCTTGGACCTTGGTCATCACGAAGCGGGAAATCGCGCTTCGATTCGCGTACTTCGGCCACGACGAGCCGCTCCAGCAGACTCGATTCGACCGACACGCGCCGAGGTGAACCTCGCGCACCTGCGCCACAACCTGCGCGTCATCGAACGCACGCTTGGCACGACAAACGCACGACCCCCGGCCGTTTGGGGCGTCCTCAAAGCGGATGCTTACGGACACGGATCAGCTGCTGTTGCGCGGACGTTGGAACGTGCAGGCATGCCGGGTCTTTGCGTGGCGCTGCTCGAAGAAGCCATCGAACTGCGAGATGCGGGCATTCGAATTCCGATTCTCGTGATGGGTGGTTATTACGGACCACGTCGCGAAGGCCTCGAGGAAATTCTCGAGCGCGATCTCGTCCCTGTCGTCTATGACGCGGGGCATATCGAACGACTCGGCATGCTGGCCCGTCTTGATGGCGATGGTCGTCCTGTGCGCGTGCATCTCAAGGTCGATACGGGCATGGGCCGTTTGGGGGTGACCATGTCGGAGCTCGATGACGTGCTCGATGCCCTCGAAGCTCGGCCGCATGTGCGACTCGATGGACTCATGACGCATCTGGCGTGTGCCGATTCGGAGGATCTCGAGGCGACGCGGCAACAACTGGGCTTGTTTCAAAAAGCGTTGGGCCGTGTGCGGGCGCGAGGGTTTGCTCCGCGTCACGTGCACATGGCGAACAGTGCGGCGGTGTTGCGCATGCCCGAAACGCATTTCGATGCAGTTCGTCCGGGCATCGCTCTTTTTGGGGTTTCGCCGCATTCTTCGGTGGGTGCGGAACTCAAGCCGGTCATTCGGATCCGAACGGAAATCGTTTCACTTCGAACGATCGAAGCAGGGCAAGCGCTTGGCTACGGACATTCGTGGCGAGCTTCGCGGCCGAGTACGATCGCGACGGTGCCGATGGGTTATGCCGACGGACTGGATCGCAAGTTGTCGAATGCGGGTCACGCGCTCGTACGTGGGCGCCGAGCTCCGATCGTCGGCACTGTGTCGATGGATATGACCATGCTGGACGTGACGGACATTGCTGGTGCGCGTATCGGCGACGAATCGGTCTTCTTGGGTGTGCAAGAAGGTCCGCTTGGTCGAGATGTGATCACAGCGGAAGAGATCGCGTCGACCACGGGCACGATTCCGTGGGAGGTGTTGACCAGCATTTCCCGACGTGTGCCGCGGTTTTATCGCGAGCCGTGAGCAGGGCAGCGACGCCGTGACCACGCGGCTCTGATACCCTCTACAGAATGGCCTCTTCGCGACATTTGCGCGCGGCGCCGAGCCGTCGGATGCGGGCATCCATAGCCCTCAGCTTGCTGCTGCTTGGTGTTGCAACGGTCGATGCAGGATGTGGTGAGGACGAACGTCTCCGCGGCGTTGGAACACCACCCGGACCAGAAATTCCCGATGCTGGCGAGGGCTTCGAAGCAGGTGTCGGCGGCGGAGGTCCACCCGGACCCGATGCTGGTGGTTACTGCGGCAACGAAGTCCATCAGCTCATCATCGAGGCCCCGAATCTGTATTTCGTCATCGATGCTTCGGGGAGCATGGCGGAGCCCGCGCCCAAGGGGGGAAATCGTTACGACGCCGTACGAATCGCCATCGTCGATCTCGTGCGGAACTTGGGACCCTTGGCCAAAGTAGGTGCAGCCGTGTTGCCCAAGAAGGGTGGCGGCGCGGAATGCGTTGCGGGAGAAGAGGTTTTTCCTGTGACCCAAGGTGATCCGATCACGGGCACAGGCACGGATGGTCCGACGACCAACGGTCTGCGTTTGGCCACGATCACGAGCCCCGAAGGCGGTACACCCGTTTCGGCCACGCTCGAAGGTCTCGCGCCCACGTTGCTGGGATTGTCCGGAGAAACGTACGTCGTGATCGCGACCGACGGCGGACCCAACTGCAACGAGATGGCGATGTGTGATGCGTCGGGATGCATGTTGAACATCGAGGGTCATCCGCTGTGCGATCCGAGCACGAATTGTTGCGCCCCCAATGGAGTTGGCGGGCCGAGCCATTGTGTCGATCAAGCCGCGACGGTCGCCGCGATCGACAAGTTGGTGGCTGGTGGTTTGCACGTCGTGACCCTGGGCATTCCTGGAAGTGAAACCTATGCGGCCGTGCTCGATGCGATGGCTGTCGCAGGTGGATTGCCGCGCTCTGGTTCACCCAAGTATTACCGCGTCGACCAACTCGAAGAGATCGGTCCGGTGTTGGCCGAGATCGCCAAGGTCGCAGTGACCTGCGAGTTCACCTTGGCCGATCCGCCCCAAGAACAAGGTTTCACCAACGTGTACCTCGATGGTCACGTGCTCCCTTATGGCCTGCCCGATGGCTGGATCTGGGAGCCACCTTCGACGGTGCGTTTGGTCGGAGCAACTTGCGACCGTGTACAAGCAGGGCAAGTGGTCAACGTGCAGATCGTGAGCGGATGTCCGACGGAAGTTCCCAAGTGAACGAACACATCGAAGTGGTTCGCGTGGCGCGAGGTGCTCCAGAGGCCGACGAGCTCGCCCAAATCGCGCGTTCCGCGTTTGCTGGACCTTGGTTCTCGCCCTTGGACGAGCTGGAAAAACCATGGGCTCGCGTGTGGGCTGCCCGAGACAAACAGGCCGGTCGAGCCGTGGGATTTTTGGTCTCGTGGCATGTCGTCGATGAACTGCACGTGCTTCATGTCGCGACCGCCGTCGACATGCGCCGTCAGGGGATTGGCTCAGCGCTGGTCGCCGAAGCCGTCACGTACGCACGCGCGAACGACGTGCGCCTATGTTTGCTCGAGGTTCGTCAATCCAACCAACCCGCAATTCGCCTGTACGAAAAATATGGGTTTGTCGTAGAGAACGTTCGTCCGAAGTATTATGCGGACAACGATGAAGACGCGCTGGAGATGTGGTTGATGTTGCGGCCTTGATGCCGCGAAGGCGGGCTTTCAGCGGCGGGGAAAGCCTGGGAAGCGTTCTTTGGGCACGGCGACGTAGTTGCCGCCGCCAGGTGCAGCAAGGCGGGTTCCCGTGATGCGTAGCGGGTTGTAGAGCAGTGGACGAAGCAGCGCTTTCGCCTTTTCGTCGAGCGGTTGCATCAGCGCATCCACCTTCTTTGCAGCGTCCGACAACTGCTCGCTCAAGTTGATCATGTCGGTGCTCGTGGGCGGTTGCGGGATCTTCTCCATCTCCCGACGCAGCTCCGTGAGGATGTTGACGTAGGCCTGTAGCGGCGTGTCCGTGACGACCGTTTGATTCGCCTTCGAATCGGATTGGCTGAACGAGATCAGTTTGGCGAACGTTGGTGGGACCGTGCTGGGACGTTCGCCGAGTTTGGTCACGTCGACATCGGTCTTGATGCGCAAGCCGCCAGTGGACTGGGCAAACCGTTGCTGAAGCTTTTGATTCAACATCCGGTTGGCTTCTTCGTTGTTGATCCCAGCTCCGCCCTTCTTCGACTTCTTCCACTGCGTGTTGTCGTCGACTTGGCGCAGGATCGACAAGTACGGCCACGGCGGGCGCACGAGCGTGCTGTAAAGATCGATCGCTTCTTTCACGGTGGCCGGAGGATTGATCGTGACGTCGGCAATGAAGTCGCTCCATTGCTCGATGTACCGCTGGTCGTAGTCCTCGGACAAACGCTTCAAGTTGATCGGGATGCGGTCGCCTTGTTCTTCCGGACCGAGCGGAATGACCCACTGTTCGGATTCGAGAAGACCCGCCGCGTTCGCGACGTTGAGCACCACGACATAGTGACCCTTGTCGGTGTACGGACCTTCGACTTCCTTGTGTCGACCATCCTTCTTCTGCTTGGCGCTCGTGATGAACTTCAGTGCGTCCTGACGATCGAGGAACATGTCGGGCAGGATGATCGGCGGGTACTTGCGATTCTTGATCGAGTCTTCGCCCGCTTCGTCGTACCGCTCGTCGTTGAGGCTGTTGATGAAGAGCTCGTAATAACGCTCTTGCACCGGCACGGCTTTGAGCGTGTCGCGAACTTGGTTCACGAGTGAAAGATCGGCAGCAGGCGGCGTCACCTTGCCGGTTTGTACGAGCTCCAAGTAATACCGAACGTGGACCGTCAACTTCTCTTTGAGCTCGAACTCCGCCATCGTGCTCGTGGCCTTGAGAATCTCGGCCCAGAGATCGGTCAGACGTCGTGTCTCTTCGTTGATGTCCAGGTTCTTGACGTCGCTCATCATGAGGTACGTCTTCAGATCCGTCCGTTCTCGGAGGTACTGCTTGCCTTTGGCAGCGCGTAGTCGTTGTTCGAGTTTGTTCTTGCAAGGAAGGACAAACCCGTGGCTCAACAGCTGCACGTACGCCGTGACCGTGGGACGGGCGACGACTTCGCCGCGATACATACCCCAGCCGTAAGACAGAGGCAGCGTGGCGCGGAACTCGTCCAGCTCCTTCAACCGTTTGTAGAGCGGATCGAGTTGTTCGAGTTTGGGTCCGGGTGATTCACCGTCGGCCCAGTTGATCTTCATCGCCGTCGCTACGCGCTCCTGCGTTTCGCGAAGCAAGGTGCGGTTTGCCGCGAACGACTGGATGCTCGGAATGGCCAGGATGAACCCGAGCGTAAAGGCTGCGGCGCTGACGGCGATGCGCATGATGCGTTGGCGCTTTAATTCCGCAGCGCTGCGAGCTGCGACGTCACCATCCGGGAACACGACGTTCATGAAGACGTCATGCAGGAAGTAGCTCTTCGATTCGGTGACTTGTTGAGCTGCAGCTTCGGGGGGACGAATGCCCATGGCTTGGCCCATGCGTCCGAGCACGCGATCGAGGGGTCGACCTTCTTGCGTGCCGCTCGTGAAGTAAAACCCGCGGAAGAGCGGCGTACCTTGGAACGTGTTGACGGCGAAAATCGTCTGGACCAACTCCGTCAAGTTGCGTTTGATGCCGGCAAACTCGAGCGGGAATTGATAGATGCGCTCACGGGCCTCGCGGTTGCGTTCTTGGCTGAGACGCTTGAGCGAACGCGAATGCACTTTTTGTACGAGCACGTCGAACTCGCGATCGAAGATCGCGGCGGGGTTCGTCTTGTCCTCGGTGAGCTTGATCGTGGCGCCCCAAGCTTGGGCGCGATCGCTCTTGCGGATGTCCCCGTAAAACTCGATGAAACCGGCGATGAGATCGCACTTGGTGAAGAGCAGATAAACCGGCACGACCATCTGCAACTGCGTCATCACTTCATCGATACGAGCGCGGAGTTTCTTGCCCGTCGATTCGATCTGTTGCTCGCTGGCGTCGATGAGTTCCGCGATGTTGATCGCGATGAGCACGCCGTTGATGGGTTTGCGCGAGCGATACCGCTTCAGCATTTGAAGGAAGGAGATCCACTCGTCGTGATCGTCGCCTTCCGTCGTGTAGCGACCTGCGGTGTCGAGGAGGATCGCTTCGTTCGTGAACCACCAGTCGCAGTTACGGGTACCGCCTACGCCGCGAACACCTCCACCACGTGGATCCATGAACGGAAACACGAGGCCGGAGTGTTTGAGCGCGGTGGTTTTACCGGCACCTGGGGGACCGATGATCACGTACCAGGGCAACGAATAAAGCGCTGCAGCGCCGCCTTTTTTGCCCTTGCCGAGCTTGGAGGTCTTGAGCGCGTTGATGCCGCCTTGAACCTGCTTTTGCAGCTCTTGGATTTCTGCTCGGCGTTCAGGTCGCGCGTTGAGCGCTTGTTGCGCGCCTTGATGCGCGATCGCTTTTTCGAGCGCTGTTGCTGCTTGGCTCGCCCGAATTCTGCCCCAGAGCAGTCGGACTACACCGACGAGCAGGACGAGGATTGTCCCGACAATCGGGAGCCAAAGCGGCAGCTTGAGGATGTACCAAAGGGCCCAGACGATGAGCGCCAGAAGCGCAGAAAATACCCACCACACGCGATCACCTTATCAACGATCCGTCGCGTCGTCTCAGTCGTAACGCGAGGTCGTGGAGAGGCGCTCAAGACGCGTAGTCGTCAGGTTCGAGATGCGCGTCGGGCCCCATGCCGGCTGCAATTCTGCGTGCACGGATCGTCTCGACAATCAGCTCGACAACTTCGAAATGCGTGGATGGCGAGTGGTACTGCGTTGCGGGCACAGGCGGCAGGGCCGCGAGACGCTCGGCTATGGACTCACGATCATCGTCATCGACCTCGAAGAGCGCCAGGCGCACGTCGTCTTGGAGGTCTTGTTCGATGCGAAGATCGTTTTCATTTGAACTTTCTTCATCGCCTTCGCGCGCACTGTCGTCTGCATCATCGCCATCATCATCATCATCGTCGTTGTCTCGTGATCGTGACGAGATGATGTCCGTAGCGCGAGGTTCGACGGGCAGTTCGAGGGAGCGGGTGACGAGTTCGATGGGCCGAAGCACGAGGTAGACCGGTTCGAGCTCGACACGAAACGATCGCGGATCGTCTTCGACACGCCAGTAGCCTCCGTATTGGCGTCGCGTGACTTCACCGAGGTAGGCGCCGATGGCTTGCGCAATGAGCGACGTCGTTTCCTTGCGTTCCGTTGCGGCAGTGCGCGCGAGCTCGACATAGTGATCGAGCACGGGGAGCGTTTCGGGGGTGAAGTCGAGCGTAAAACCTATGCTTCGTTGGACGTACTGCACGCACGAAGCGGCGAGATCCGTGATGACCGTCGGGGGAGCGTCGGTTCCGTGCGTACACCCCATGGGCGATTTCCCGTTGCCGTTTCCGTTTGTCTCGGACACGAACGACCTTCTTTCGATGACTCCTCGTTAGCGAGAGTCGGTTCAGCGGTGATTTTTGGGCGAGTTTGGAACTAAATTTGTGTGAGCGTCGGTACAGTTGAGGAGGGTGTTGTTTCCGAGGAAAAACCTTTCGGGGTGTCTGGAGGGGCTCGATGGCGATCAAACCGCGCTGGATCGGCCTGCTTTTTTTTTCGCGAAAAGACTTCCGTAACGCGAGGTGCCTCATGCTACTCTCCGAACCTCACGCACATGCGGATTGGAGTCTTCAGCGATACGCACGCGAACTACGAGGCGCTCAGCGCTGTTCTGGAGGCGTATCGACGCGAGCGCATCGACGTCTACTACTGCCTGGGCGACACCGTGGGTTACGGCGGGTCCCCGAACGAATGCGCCGACTTGGTCCGAAAGATCGCGAAAAAAACGATCCTTGGGAACCATGACGCCGCAGTCGCGGGGCGAATGGACTACTCGTATTATTACGAGGCTGCGCGACAAGCGCTCGACACCCATGCGTCTATGCTTTCCGCTGAAAATGCGGCCTGGTTGCGGAGTCTTCCGTACCAGGAAAAGCTGCCCGAATTGGGTCTCGACCTTTGTCACGGTTCGCCCGTGAGGCTTGAAGAGTTCGAGTACATCTTTGCGCCCGAGCAAGCTCGGGAATGCTTGCCGATGTTTCACGAGCTCGGACACCTCACGCTGATCGGTCACTCGCATCTCTGCAAGGTCTTTGCTTTAACGCCTACGACCGTTGAAGAGTTGCCAGCGACTGATTTCACTCTCGAGCCAAATCGCAAGTATATCGTGAGCGTGGGTTCCGTCGGACAACCACGCGACTACGATAATCGAGCGAGTTACACGATCTTCGATAGCGATGCGAAGCGCTTCGAATTTCGTCGGGTCGAGTACGACATCGAGACAGCTGCCGAAAAGGTGCTGAAAGCCAAACTCGAGCGCAACTTCGCCCACCGTCTATACATCGGCGTCTAGGCCTCCCTGACCCCAACAAACGCAGCGTCACCACTCAGGGGCGCTGCGTTTTTGTTTTTCCATCCTCAAACCAAATTCACCCACACTCGAAAACCGCGCTCACTTGCGACGCGACCCTCGCGCTCGCGTATGCACGAGCAACGTCATCGACTCGTTCGTAACGGGCGAACCCTCGAAATCCCCATCCAAACGCGTGATTTCGAAGCCGTTGTAGTGCAGCAGCGCCTCGAGCTCCTGCGGGTAAAACTGCCGATGCGCAAGAGGCGTCATCCAAGGTTCGCCTCCGTCCACGGGGGAAAACTCCATGGATACGAAAAGGACTTGGCGGAGTTTGTCGTAATCAAATCGTTCCGAATAACGGACGAGCGTTTCGCTCGATCCATCTTCACTGGGATACCGAAATCGCGGCGTGTGATACGCGCGCGCAGGATCGCGGGCGAGTTCTGCGGGCTCGGGCATCGAGACGTCGAAGATGAACTCACCACGCGGAGTGAGATGTGCACGTACGCGGGCGAGAAATTTTTCGACGTCTTCGCGGCCATAGAGATGAAGGAAAGCGTTGAACGGACAGAGCACGAGCGGGAAGCGACGCCCGAGTTTGGCTTGACGCATGTCGCCCCGTTTCAAGGTGACGTGGGCTTGCACGTCATCGGGTTCGTCACGCAAACGCGCTCGTAGATCGTCGAGCATCTCGATGGAGCGATCGACACCGACGACGGTGGTTCCATTACGCGCCATGGGGATGGTGATGCGCCCGTTGCCACAGCCATATTCGAGGACAGGACCCGATGAAGCTCCGGCGAGGTCGACGTAAAAACGAACGTCGTCGAGGCGCGACTTGTAGGTTCTGGTGTAGTAGGCAGGATTGTCGTAGTGGGCAGTCGTGCCCGCTTCGAGTTCCGGATCGTTTTTCCGGGACCGCGTGGTCATGAAGGCTCTCTTCCGTGCGTCGTGTGCAGACGAATGCTGCTGCTCGGGGACGAGAGCATGGACAAGCGAATCGTTCGGGGCAAACCCGAAGACGAATTCGTACGAGGATGAACGAACATGGGGCTCGGGGCGAAGGACGCCGCAGGCGATCCGCAGCCCCAAATGTACAACCTGGGGTTTGGGGCGAAGGACGCCGCAGGCGATCCGCAGCCCCAAATGTACAAACTGAAGGTTAGATCTCGAGGAACGATGGCTGCGCGCGCAACCATTCGAGAACGACGTCGTTGGTGCTGCGGTGGAAGTGAACCTTGCCCGCGGCGATTTCGCGCAAGCTGGTCACAGCGGCCTTGTTCTTGGTTTTTACGAGCGGATCGTTGCCCTTCATGAGCTGTCGGGTCCTGGACGAGGCCAGGATCACGAGGGCAAAGCGGTTCTCTTCTCGCTCGAGACAATCTTCGACGGTGACGCGTGCCATAGGGGAAGGCGGAGGGTAGTCGGAGTTTTCCGGTGGTGCAACTCGCGGGCGCTGGATCTTTTCAGGCTTCCACGATGGTGCCGATGTTTTCGCCTTTGCAGACGCGCAGGATGTTGCCGTGCGTCGTCAGCTTGAAGACGCGGATGGGGAGCTTGTTCTCACGACAGAGGGTGACGGCGGTCGAGTCCATGACGCCGATGCGATCGACGAGGAAGCGATCGTAGGAAAGTTTGGCGAACATTTGGGCGTCGTCGAAGCGGGTTGGATCGCGATCGTAGATGCCTTCGACTTTGGTGGCCTTGAAGAGGGCTTGGGCCTGAATCTCCATGGCGCGTAAAGCGGCGGCGGTGTCTGTCGAGAAAAACGGGTTACCCGTGCCTGCGGCGAAGATGACGACGTTGCCTTTTTCGAGGTGCCGCATGGCTCGGCGGCGAATGTAGGGTTCCGCGACTTGGCGGATCTCGATGGCGGTCATCACGCGTGTCGGGACGTCGTGTTTTTCCAGGGCGTCTTGCAGGGCGAGCGAGTTGATGACGGTTGCGAGCATGCCCATGTAGTCGCTCTGCGAGCGGTCCATGCCGGCACAGGCGCCCTTGAGGCCGCGGAAGATGTTGCCACCTCCGACGACGACTCCGATCTGGACCCCCCAGCCGTGAAGCTCGGAGATTTCGTGGGCGACGCGTTGGAGGGTGTCGAGGTGAATCCCGAAGTTGCCTTCACCGCAAAGGGCCTCGCCGCTGATCTTGAGAACGATACGGCGGTATTTGAGCTCGGGCGCCGGGCTAGGGGGCGGAGGAATGGTCGAGTCTTCACGGCTCTCGTTACGATTCACGCGCCGTGTCGTAGTCCCCTCGTGCCAAGGCTGCAACGTGACTTGCGTGTTTCGCGTTGATGAAGTGGGGACGGGAGTACGAACGGTGAAGTGTGTCGCGTGGCCCCCGGTTTATTGAGGTGGGAACGGGAAAACGAAGGGGAAATTCGGGGGTTTGGGGGCAGAGCCGTTGGGTCAGTCTCTTTGGCGCAGCCAAA
>DAOMZH010000277.1:0-11352 GCA_035437985.1 Polyangium sp. (in: bacteria)
GGCTGCACCGGAGTCATCGTCGATGGATGTGTCGTCAAAGGTGCTCGAGATGCTGGATTTTACGTTGGACAATCGAGTCGCGTGCTCATGGTCAATAACGAAGCCTATGGCAACGTGGCTGGGTATGAATTGGAAAACACCATCGAGGCCGAGGCGTACGACAACAAGGCCCACGATAACACCGCCGGGTTCCTCATCTTCAACCTGCCCAATTTGCCGGTACAAAATGGCGGCGTCGGGCATTCGTACATCCACGATAATCTCTTCGAAAACAACGACTTGCCCAATTTCGCGGAACCGGGAACCATGGTCGCCACCGTTCCATTTGGCTGCGGTATGGTTCTTCTCGCGACCGACGACAATGAAATCACCAAAAACCAGATTCTCGACAACGACACCACCGGCGTCCTGATTCTCGCGTTCACCGAACCGTTCGTGGGAACCCCCAATGATCCCAACTATGACGCCTACCCCGAAGGCAACTACATTCACGACAACGTATTCGCGAAAAATGGTTTGGCGTCCGATCCCCAAATCAATGCGCTCGTCCTCGCGGACCCGGTTTCCGATATCCTCACCGACGGGTGCACCGATCCGGCAAAAATGAATACGATGAATACGTTGACCAATTGCTTGAGCGACAACGGCAGCGCCACATACACGGACATCCAGGTCTGCAACCAATACAAACAAACCACCGACATGACGCCGGTCACATGTCAGCAACCCGCGGTAAAGCCCACAGCTCCATAAGATTACGCAGCCGGCTCCTATGACTTGCCGCTTGGAGAGTGCTTGATTTCTTGGCGCCGCGGTGGGGCCCCACTGTTTGAGCCCGACCCGAAGGGCCGGGCGAGTTCGGGGTACCGCGGATGCCGAGAAATCGAGCCTCGCCAAGCACAATGAACGAAATGTCCGAGTCGCGCTAAATCGCACGCATTACGCAATTGCGCGCGCACAACGTTCCGCCGACGCCGTGAGCGTCGCAATATCGAAATCCTGCCCCGCGCATTCGCCAATCGCCCACAAACCATCCCCAGCACGACCGTCCGCGTCGCATTCCACGACATACCCACGCTCGCCATCGAAACGCACGGTAGCTCCAGCTTGAGCCGCCAATTCGAATGCGGGTGCGCCCTTGCCTGAAACTCCCACCACTTCGGCCGGTACCGATTTCTTACTTTTTACGTCATTTCTCGTGACGTTTTTCACGGTCGACGTTCCGCGTACCGCCGTGACCGCGCGTTCTGCAATTCGCGTCACGCGTTCGCCCATGCGGCGTTCGAGTTCGTCTCCCCAAAATCCTTCGCCAATCACCACAAAAGGTTTTTCCGGCTCGACCCCATACGCGTGCAGCACACACAGCGCCCGAGCCGAGAACACACCGGGCAGATCGTTTCCGGCAAACCCCAGCGCCACGTCGTGCGCTCCCGTGGCAAACACTTTTTGCGGCGCTCGCACCACCACCGCCCCCTCCGCAGTCGCCACGACGAGTTCGCCTTGATAAACCCCCGCCGCGGTTGACCGGACAAACACCGTCGCTTTTGTCGGCGTGAGCGACCGAAGCAGGTCGGCATGTTGCGGGAGGATCTGGAGACACCCTCCGAGACGCAAGCCGTCGTCGATGAGAACCACACGCTTATTCTGCGTTTCCAGCTGCCGCGTGACGATGAGCCCCGACAAACCTCCACCCACGACGACGACATCGGCGTCTACGAATCGGGCGGGCTGCGTTGGCTGAACGTCCGACGGCAAAAGTCCCAGTCCCGATATTTTGCGTGCAAAACTGCGGACCAAAGGTTCGAGCGCGGGCACTTCGGTCATGAAATGGTGATGATCGAAGCCATGAGGAAAAAGCCAATCGTTGACTCTCAAAAGATCGGCTTTGCGGGAACCCATGACGTTCTGGGACTCGATACGTTCGTCGCCCATCGCCGGTTCGAGGCAGGTCATCACGTTCGGTACGCCTTGCACGCGCATCAAACACCCTTCGCATCCTCCGCGCATGCACGACGCACTTCGCGGGCGATGCAGCTTCGGACTACGCGAAAGGATGGTTTTCCCGGCAGCCAGCAAAGCAACGGCCAGAGGTTCGCCACGTTCGGCAGGTAACGATGACCCGTCGAGGTACACGGTAATCGGATCTTTGAGTGGCCGAGTGCGGCGAAACATACGTATCGAGCGCCTATAGCACGGCTGGTTGGCGCACGGATTGCCGGCTCGACGGAGTGCGTCTCGTTCGTGCGAATTGGAAAGTCGTGTGAGTTCTCTCCCCCCTGTGGCCGCGGCTGATCTACTCTTGGAGTCGATGCGCCTCGGGATCATTGGACCCGCCAAAGGAGACGTGCGTGCGCTCGCGCATGCTGTCGAGTGTTTGCTCGATGTCGTGGGCGTGCAACGCGTCTTGTATTTGGCTTCCGATGGCACGTTCGACATTCTCACGCGGGCGTGGGCGCGTTACCTCGTCGGGAACAATCCGAGCGAAGAATCGCTCTTCGAACGCGCGGCGTTGCGTTGTGCCAATGCTGCTCCAGAAGCCATCGAAGCGTTTGTCGCAGCAGAACGAGCGCGTATACGTTTGCGGGCTCTGTCGTGTTTGCCCGAAGGCAACCGCCGCACAGTCGACTTTTTCGATGGGCGCGTAGCCCTCTTCATGTACGACAAATCGATCCTCGACGAAGACGACGTCGTTGGCGCGACGATCTTCGTGTACGGCCGCAGCAACGAACCCAAGGTCAAACGCATCGGAACCCGCATGTTCGTCACGCCTGGACCTCTTGCCGGCCCCCAAGGCGGCTTGCTCGTGCTCGGCGAAGGACCTTCTGGCGGCGTACGCGTGGAGATTCGTAACCTCGACGGCTCGATCTTTGCCGAAGAAATGCTCGGAGGCACCGGCTCGATGCTTCCTGGAATCAAGATGCGGGTGCAAGGTGGCAACAACGCCGGATGAGTCGAGTTCGTCCGGAATAACCGGAGCTCAAACCAAGTGTGTGGCGATTTTTGGGGGAAGCTTTAATCCGCCCCACGTTGCGCACGTGCTCGCAGCCGTGTACGCGCTCTCGACCGAGCCGATCGACGAAGTGTTGATCGTGCCCGTCTACAAGCATCCATTTTCCAAGTCGCTCGCTTCGTTCGACGACCGTCTCGAGATGTGTCGCCGCGCATTTGCATGGATCCCGCGCGTCGTCGTTTCGCCCGTGGAACGCGAGCTTGATGGCGAAAGTTTGACCTTACGAACGCTCGAGCATCTGGCGACAATTCATCCCGATTGGTCGATGCGTTTGCTCATCGGTGCCGATGTGGTGAACGATCTGCCCAAGTGGCATCGCTGGGATCGCATTTCCGAGATCGCGCCTCCTATCATCCTGGGGCGTGCTGGGGTCAACGCGGATGGTGTACCGGAAGCGGTTTTACCACGGGCGTCGAGTACGGAGGTGCGTGACGCATTGGCCTCGGCCGACCTGACGTCCGTGGAAAAACTCGTCCCGCGCGATGTCTTGTCGTTCATCGTCGAGCGCGGTTTGTACCGGAGAAGCTGATGGCGGTTCTCGAGAGCGTGTTCATCATTGGGGCGGGAAAAGTCGGGGCGGGTTTGGCGCGGTCGTTGCGCCAGGTAGGTGTGGACGTCACGTTGCGACCGCAACGAAAAGGTTTGCCCTCCAAACGAATCGACACGCAGCTCGTGATCCTTGCTGTTCGCGATCGTGAAATTCAGCCGCTCGCCGAACGTCTTCGCGATGCTGGCCTTCTTGGACATCGTCCAGTTGCCGTGGTGCATTGTGCAGGCGCGCTGGGGCCCGAACCTTTGGCGCCGCTCCGCAGTGCGCGCGTTGCGGTCGCGCAAATGCATCCGATGATTTCGTTTGCTTCGACCGAGCGCACGCCGTCGCTCACGCGCGGGCAGCTGCACGTGGATGGAGATGCGCGAGCGGTTCGTCTTGCCAAAGTGCTGGGTAAGAAACTCGGGATGACGCCGAGAACGATCCCGGGACTCGATCGCGTTCTGTATCATGCGTCAGCGGGGCTCGTGGCGAATGGGGCGGCGGCACTCGCTGCGGGAGGCGTGGATCTTCTTGGTTTGGCGGGTGTGGATCGACAAACTGCAGCGGCGATGCTCGGACCTCTCTTGCGGAGCGTAGCGGACAACGTGGAAGCGATGGGTTTGCCCGCGGCGCTCACGGGGCCCGTTCGTCGTGGCGATGCAGCGGGAGTGAAGCGGCATTTGGAGATGATGTCCAAAGTTGCTCCGCATCTCGTTCCGCTCTACGTCGCGGCTTCGCGTCTTCAGGTGCCCCTTGCGCGGGATCTTGGGGATGCACCGTTCGAAAACTTCGCGGCGATCGAGGACGTCCTGAAAGATTCGTCGTCGAAGTGACGCCTTTTGTGGTGAAACGAAGCTCGTCGAGATCGTTGGACGTCAAATTGTCTCGCGCTGATGAGTGAGTTTGAACTGCACGGTCCAGTTTTCGCCTGCTGGCAGCTCCACCAATCCCTCGCGATTGTGAAAAACATCGACGTTGCACGTCATGGGTTCAATGGCGATGCTGTTTCGCGCGGGCGGCGTGAAGACCTGAAAGAATGGGAATTGATTACGTGGGGCTTCGATGGTCAAAATCCGTCCTGATGCTCGGAGTTTGGCGCGGACGATCGATTCTGACGGCAAAACAGAAAAGCACGTATCGAGTTGCGTCGTACCGACGAGATGTTCGTCCTGGAAATCCATAAAAGGAATTTGTTTTCCTGTTGGAATCATGCGCGCGTCGATGTCCACACGTGTACAAGGCGGCAATTGCAGGTGATGATCGTCGGCGCGTTCGGTCAGGCGAAAATAGGGGTGCCAGCCGAGGCCGACGGGAATGCTTGCCGTGTGTTGGTTCGTGACGGAAAACGTGGCGCTGAATTCGGCATTGGCGGTCATCTGGAAGGTTGCGTCGAGCGTGAAGGGGAATGGGTATGCGGGGTGTTTGCCGTCGGCAACGAAACGCGAGGTGATTGACGCAAGCTCGTTGGTGGTCGCGACTTTTTCGACTTGAAATGATTCATGGCGGACAAACCCGTGGATGGCATTGCTCGTGGCTGCGTTGTTGATCGGAAACGAATATTCGCGTCCGTGCCACGAATACGAGCCATCGCGCAAGCGGTTGGGAAATGGGAAAAGGATGGCGCTTTTGCCCCATTTGCCGGCGCGAAGCTCCTCGCCTGTGGCGTGGCCATCGATGACGTTCGTCTTCGAAAACCGAATTTCGGTGACATTGGCCGCGGCCCGAGGCACGACGTCGAAGCCGTGACCGGTATCGGAATGGTTGAACCGATAGCGGCGATAGGGGCCGAAATCCGATTCTTCAATTTGAAAAATGCCCACGTGGGCCATCCTTTCTTCATCCGCAACTAGGGACATTGCACATGGCGCCTTTGCAAGTTCCTTTGCCGCCATTGGTACACTTGAGGGTACAAGGAAGGGTGGCATTGGTGCAATCCAAGTTGCAGGTGGCTCCGTTATCGCAATTTTGGATGCAGCCGCCAGCTGGACAGGTGGATCGGCATTCCGACTTGTCATTGCACGTGAAAATGCAGTTGCCATTGGGACATGCCTCATCACACATGCTTTGTTGATCGCATTGGAATTGGCACGAGACTGCAGTGACTCCGCACGAACCGGTACAATTGGCGCCGTTGAGGCATTTGGCAATGGCGCAACCTGATTCACCGCAGTTGAACGAACAATCTCCTTCCGGACATGTGCAGATGTTGGCGCACTCGAGAATCATGCTGCTGCCCGAACTGCTGCTGCTGCTGCTCCCGCTCGAATCACCCCCGGAAATGGTGGGCGATTCGTAGTCACAACCAACAAAAGGAAACATGAAAAAAGGGAGAACCAAGATCGCAACAGAGTGACGCATTGGGAGATCGTATAACAAGCCGGTCAGGGAGACCAGAACGTCGATCTCTTTGCTTATTGCGATGAAATATTGCTTTTGAGCTCGAACCACGAACTGCTTGATTCTTGCATGCCGATCATGCTTTCCTCCCTGCATGTTCGTTCGCGGGTTATCGCTGGGGGCGCCTCTTGTTTGTCTCATTGCCGCATGCAATCCATCACGCGGCCCGACCGATTCACCTGATGCAGCCGCACCTGGTCCGTCGGGTTCAGGTTCGGCGGCGCCGGTCGTCGAGAACAAACCTGCTCCAAAACCAGCGTCCCGCGAAGGTTCGTCGATAACGCGTTCACCGCAGGACGATGTGCTTTTCGTGGCCGATGAAGACCATCGTGCTGTTTACATTCTTCCGTTTCCCTTCATGGAAGATACGCCGGTGACGACCATTGCGGTGCCTGGTCGCCCCTCCCAAATCGTTGCTTCGCGCGATCGTGTTTTCGTTACGGTTCGCGATCTGTCCGAAGGGGGCGGGGGCCTGTTGATCATGCAGCGGGAAGGAAAGTTGGGGCTCAAAGAAACGGCGCGTGTGTCCCTGCCAGCCGATGCTTGGGGCATTGCGCTGAGCCCTGACGAATCGTTTGTCGCGGTGACGAGCGCCTGGACAGCGCGGGTTTCGATTGTCGATTTGGCGACGGCCAAAGTGCGGTCGACTGTTTCGGTGGGCCGCGAGCCGCGCGGCATTACAATCCTGCCCGACGGCAAAAACGCATACGTTTCGCATCTCGTGGGCCGGGACATCACGCGGATTAGCGATCTGGACGCAGCGAGTCCCATTGTGAAAAAAATCGACCTGCCTCCCGCGCCTTATCGGGGGAAGGCAGAAAAGACGGCCTCGCTCGGGTACGCCGTGGTCGCAACTCCGCGAGGAGAGCGGGTATTTTTTCCGCGCCATGCACTTGGAGCTTCCACGGGGGATTGGTTTGGCGCGGCAGCGGTCGATGTATATTTGCCAGGTTCGGATAAACCGCTCCTTCCCGCCGCGTCGCTGTCGGATAGGCCGCAGCCGATCAATGGCCCTGCGGCCAACGATGAGGTCGATGCTTGGAAAGGATTGGAAATAGGGGCGACGTCATTCATTCAACCGCGAGCCGCAGTGTATCGTTCCAAAGAACGCACCTTGCTCGTGGCGAGTGAAGGGACCGACCAACTCGTCGAATTCGACGCTTTGCTTCAAGATCCAACCTTGGGTCATTTACGCGGTTATCAAATCACTCGCCACGAAAACAAATTCTTCGATGTGGCGACCACCTGTGGGGCTCCATCGGGCATAGCTCTGTCGGCCAATGAAAAGACAGCTTATGTATATTGCCGATCGACCGACGATGTCGTTGCTGTGCGTCTTTCGTCGCGTCGCGGCAGTTCTCAAACGGCGCCGTCGATTACGTTGCGCCTGGTACAGCAGAAAACAACGCCCGAAGATGAATCCTATCAGCTCGGAAGGGCGTTGTATTTCAATGCGACAGATTCGATTACGAGTGGAAATCTCGCCTGCGCAGGATGTCATCCCGACGGTCGCGACGATGGCCATGTTTGGCACGAAGTACACTTCAAGAGTGAACCTTTCAGCGAAGATTTCGTCAATTTCATGTCCGGTGTGGATTCATTCGTGGCGATTGGCGAACGCGCCATTATCTCCGGCGCGTATGGTTGCGGAGGACCGGTTGCCTTCGAGATCGTCGATCCTGTGAACGACAAAGATGACAACATCACGGGAATGGGATTTCCACGCCAAACTCCTATGCTTGCGGGCCGCGTAGCAGCGCCCGGTCCCTACGGTTGGCATGGCGAAAGCGAGGATCTGGGCACTCGTCTGATGGACGGTTTTGGTTTGCATCGCTGGCGATTAGGAGAAGGTACGAAGGACAATCAGCGAGCGCGTGCC
Organism: Polyangium sp. (in: bacteria); assembly: GCA_035437985.1. Lineage (GTDB taxonomy): Bacteria > Myxococcota_A > Polyangia > Polyangiales > Polyangiaceae > Polyangium. Next base: position 7,819 of record DAOMZH010000277.1, read on the forward strand.
GGTCATCTCATGAAGTTCATTCGGGACGGGCTCGTGCCGCCAGAAAATCCAAAACGTGAATTAACCGAGATCGAAAAATCAGGGAAAACCATTTTTGAGAGTGAGAAGACCCAATGCGTCCGTTGCCACGTTCCGGGTACGGGTTTTACGGATCGAACACCTATTCCTGTCGGCGACATCCCCGAGCGTAAAGGGTTTGCGCCCGAGAAAAACCTGGCCTTCAAAACCCCGTCGCTTATGTACGTTGGCGGCACCGCTCCGTATTTCCACGATGGCCGATACGAAAGCCTCCAAGCACTCGTCGAGAAAAACCCCGATACGATGGGAAAAACCATGCACCTTTCCGCGGATGAGAAGAAAGCCCTCGTCGCATACCTGAAGACACTATGAAAAGGCGCGTTCTTTTGCGGGCTTTGCTCGTATCGGCCACTTCGACTGCGGCGCTGGTCATGGGGACGACGGCCACGTCATTACGATCTGTCTCCGCGGCAAGTCCTGCGGCATCGACCTCGGCATCGGCATCGGCATCGGCATCGGCGTCGGCAATGGTGCCGCACGGGCCACCCAAGCGTGAGCCGCCCACCGAACCATTGGAAAGCCTCACCATTCCTACCGAAAAAAGTCCCGTGCCCAAACTCGACGAATGGAAGAGTGCAAAACAAGTCGAAGTCATTCGTCGCGGTTATCAGTCGTCGAGCTGCGTTGCTTTGTTGGTTCGAGAATGGCTGAAGATAAAATGCGATTTGGTCGTCGGGGCGATTTGGCTGCATTCTGGATCGGCCGAAGGGGTGGCATTTTGGGTGACCCCCAAGGAAGACGTGTGGACCGACATGGAAAGACCGAACGGCGGTGAAATGATCCTGCCGCTTCGTTCAGGAGATAGACGACTCTTGCAATTCTTTTCGTTGCGCCATGACAGTTGTCGAGGCATTGGGCACGAGCCATCCGTGATGGTCGACGAAACGTGGATTGAGGGCGATCCCGCGCCCATCGTGGTGTTGCAATGAAAATGCGAGGGTTCGCGTCTTGGACGATCGGGTTTTTCCTCATTGGCTGCGGTCAATCGAATTCCGAAGCCCCTCGACCAATTGCCTCTACAGCTGCATCCAGCGCTCCGGCCAAACCATCCGTACAGCGTAAAACGACCCCCAAGGCCTTACGGGTGGCCGATGAACAAGCGTGTACGTCTGGAAAAACTGATGCATGTCGACGTATGGCCGATCGATATCGCGGTTATGGTCATCCTGCAGGATGCGGATTAGAACGAGAAGCGCCGGAATGGGCTCATGGTCGGGTCGTCGATTCCATGCAGGTGCGGATCAAGCGAACGATGGATGACGAAGAGGGCGATCAAAAAGCATTTTTGGTTTGGATTGGCAAAGCTTGCGACCTTGGCGACGAGGACGCATGCACCATCGAGCGTGCCGTTCGCGAAAAGCACCAACCCTACCAACTCTTCGACACTGAAGACGGTGCAGTACGCAGTGATCCTCAAACATCGGCGCCCATCGGGTTTCATGCGTTATGGGCAACGCCGGAAGAACACGAGAAATTCCTCCAGAAGCGCAAAGACTGTTTTCATTCTGCGGCTTCCGATTGCAACAGATTGTCGAGAGAACTGATTACTCGCATCAAGCAGGAAAAACGTACGGAATTGACGCCGGAAATCATGGCCAAGCTTCAGGCCATCGGAGAACGAACGCTCGATTATGCGTCGCTGTACATGATGCTCGACAAACATGGTTACGGTCCGGAAAACGTGGCCCCATTAAAGGTCGAGGCGAGCAAGACGTTGGTGCGGGCTTGCGAGGAGGGGGCGTGCGTGTGTGGCGATGCAGCGGCGAGTTTGCCGCCGGATGATCCGCGCGTGTTGGATTTGGCGCGTTGGGGTTGTGAAAATGGCGAAGCAATGGGTTGTTATTTGCTTGGCAAATTGCACGAAGAAGGTCGGGGCGTGGAAAAAGACGAGGCATTTGCCCGTTCCCTTTATGAATTGGCGTGCCCGGCGACGCGATCTTCGGCCGATTACACGTGGAGCGATTTTGAACGCGCGGCGTGTACCCGTTTGTCGGAGCTAGCCCAAGGTGGGACAAACCCGCCGAAGGACAAGCAACGCGCCGTGTTTTACCAAGAATACACATGTCGCAATCCTGGATACGAACGCGATCATGGGTATTGTCTCAAGATGGCGAAGTTCTGGACCACCGGCATTCTTTCCCAAAGCTGCGGCGCGGATGAATCCTGGTGCCGGAACAGCGCGGCGCGTGCGGAGGAATTGATGAATGGGCCCAAGTATGATCCCGCAGATGGCAAAGAATGCGAAAGGCCCAGCGTGAAAGCCGCGTGCGACGCCATGCAAACGGAACTCGAGGCATTAAAAAAACCTAAAACGAAGAAGAAGTGAGCATTCGCTGATCCTCCACGATGAGCGCCCAGGTGAACCATGGATACGAATGAAAATCACGAAGACTTCGAGCGTTTTTACCTCCATTTTTTGTCGTCCCACACGCGCGCGGTGACGCGTTGGATGCACGTGGCTGCTGTTGGCGCAGGCGTGACGGGCGCAGCCGTGGCCGTCTTGACGCGCCGGCCTTTGCCGCTCGTGCTGGGCGCGGGCGCCGCATTTGCTCTTGCGGTGGGAGCGCATCCGTTGTTCGAGGGCAATACGCCGAAAAATGCGGGGCGGCCATTGTGGGGTGGGCGAGCTTTGTTGCAGATGTGTCTGCGGCAAGTGACCGGAGAAATCGATAAGGATTTGGCGGCGCTGCGCGTGGATCACGGTTGAGCAGTACCTTTCATTGGACTGTGCCTGAGCCTCAAATGCCGGAGAAAAAGGCTTCGAGCGTCCATGAAAAAGCTTCAAAGGACTGTGCCGGAGCTTCAAAAACGCGTGAAAAAGCTTCAAATGCGCGTGAAAAAGCTTCAAAGGACTGTACCGGAGCTTCAAATGCGCGTGAAAAAGCTTCAAATGCGCGTGAAAAAGCTTCAAAGGACTGTACCGGAGCTTCAAATGCGCGTGAAAAAGCTTCAAAAGAGCTTGAAAGTGGTTCCCGCTTACATTCCGGAGCTTCGTAAGAGCGTGTCCGAGCTTCGTTGGCGCGTGCTCGACCTTCGTGCCTCCCCACATTTTCTTGCTTGTTGTGCACTAGTTGTAGCCTGTGTCGCAAATGTGGTCCAGTCTTGGCGCGGCAGTTCAGTATGACTGCGTTCGTGCCCACGTTCTTGACCGCGCTCGAAGCAGCTGTTCTCATCCTGCAATGCGCAATCGATTCTTCGCGTGGTTTGCCCGATTATTAATTTGTTTGACCTTTCTCACCTCACTACCCGCATGCGTCTCCAGGCTCACGCTGGCGGAAGTCCACCAGATCAATGAAGGAGCGGAGATCGCGCAGTCATGTGTCAGAGCGCCCATCGCCGCCTCCGATGCCGATATATGGGCCCACAACGCGTCGACGAGACAATCCAGGTCCAATGGCGAGCCGGTGAGTTGGACCGGATCAAATTGAGAATTGGCCCGGTGAGTTGGACCGGATC
>DAOMZH010000278.1:0-11346 GCA_035437985.1 Polyangium sp. (in: bacteria)
CCATACCATACGATCAAAAAAATCAAAGAAACTAATATTAGTCTAAATTTTTTTCCTGATACGCACGTAAGTTTTCCAATAAAAACTAAGGAAAAAACGTGAAGCAGAAAATAATAGGCAGAGAAATTAATATTAGCTTCCTGCGGCCAAAGACGCACCGGAATGAGGTTAGCCCCCGAAAATAGAAGAGAAATTACTGGTACTCGTCAAAGATTGAATAGGGGCACGAGTCCCCCAGCAGCCCAAGCCGCCGGGGGCCTCGAATGTTCAACCGGGAGGACCAATGATTGCCGACGACGCCACTCAGGCCGAGCCCGTTTTGACAGCGGCTCCACCGATGCCGAGAAAACTCGCTCCAGGTTCCAGATTTGCCGACCGGTATGAAGTGGAATCGCTACTCGGTGAGGGCGGGATGGGCGCCGTCTATCGCGTGCATGACCACGTGCTGGCGGAGATTGTGGCCCTCAAAGTGCTTGCTTTGCCGATGGGGGGAACGCGAGATCACGCGGAAATGTTTCGGCAAGAAGTGAAATTGTCGCGCCGCATTACCCATGCGAACGTCATTCATGTCTACGATATTGGCGCAGCCGATTCGCTTCTTTATATGACGATGGAGCTCGTCGAAGGCATTACGCTTCGACGAGCGATTTACAATGCCGGGGGAAAACTGCCTTTTGGCGAGGCGATTCGGGTTGCCCATGCATTGGCCAATGGATTGGCTGCCGTGCATGCACAAGGCATCATTCATCGCGATTTGAAACCAGGCAACGTGATGATTGCCAAATCCGGGCGCGTCGTATTGGCGGATTTTGGAATTGCCAGTCAGTTTGGAACGGACGATCCTGCAGCGCGTGGGCGAATCATCGGCACCGTCAGCTATATGGCCCCCGAACAATTTGCCAAACAGGCGCCCACGCCGCGGACGGACTTATATTCTTTTGGATTGGTTTTTCTCGAAGCACTTATCGGCGCATTGCCTCCTCGCTGCGAAGGATGGCTCTCGAGCCATCGCCGGCCGATTGTGGTAGATCTTGTGGCGGCAGGTGTGGCCGGAAAAACTGCAGAGATTGCGGCGGTGGAAAATCTCCTTCGCCGCTGTCTAGAAAACGATCCTGCGGCCCGTCCGGCATCGGCCGAAGAAGTCAGTCGCGAGTTGAATGCTCTCCTCGTTCACGAAACATCGCACGTCGATATCGGAGTGCATGCAGTCGATCGCGCGCATACGGGCGCCGCATTACGTGTGCACATGCCCGTGCCACAAGCGGCAGAAGCCCTCGTCGATCGCACGACGATGGAAGTGGCGGACATCGTGGCCCAAGGAATTCCCGACGACGTCGCCCAAGATTATGTCAAAGCTCGCCATGAAAGCCGATTGAATTCGGGTATGCACATCGTCAGTGCGTATGAACGTTTCGATAATTGTGTCCACCGTGCTCCCCAATTTCTGCGGGCCATTGCCAGTCGAGCTATTCTATCGGTGCGTTGTTGGTTTGTCGAAAGCGGGTTGACGAGTGATGTGGATTGGGAGGAAATTGCGTCGGAATGCGTGGACGTCGCGCTGCGTCGGGCGCCGGAATTGTCCGATTCCCATTTGGCAATGGCCATGCTGGCAACGCAACGTTTCGAGATGAAGCAAACCACACGGGCGCTCATTCGCGCGCTGGAACTCGACCCTACGTCCCACGAGGCCCAAGAATATCTCGGCGGGATTGAAATCGAAACGGGCCTCGTCGACCGCGGAATTCCTCGAGTCATGTACGGCGCGAGTGCATTCCCTCAACGTCCCATACCCTGTATCGTGCTGGCGCGATGTCATGCGCTGCTCCAACAATTCGACCAAGCAGAAGCCGAAATTGCCGAGGCGTTTCGGCGGTCGAGTATTCCCACATTGGGCGGCTTGATGAATTCTTTGCGCGTTCATGCATATCGTTGGGGCAAAAAGCCCACAAATTTGACCATCGCCCAACGCAAAATCGTACGGGAACAAAATTGGATTGTCGTGACGCACTACGTCGAAGCATTGGCTGGCACCGCCGACGCTCAGGGCATTGCCGGATGGATCGACGGCTATGTCAATCAATTGCGAAATCGTCGAGCACGCATGGTTTTGCGGCAGGTTTACGCAGAAATCTTCATGCTCCTCGGCCTAGAATACAAGGCTCTCGAGCTTCTCGCCGATTGTGCCCGAGGTGGGCTCATCGATATCATCTGGATCGACCGTTGTCCGTTGTTTGCGCCACTTCGATCTGTCGAAGGATTTGCCAGAATTCGTGATTGGGTCTGGCTCAACGCCTACGGCGTGTGGAATTGACCTCCCGTGCTGCCTTTTTGTAAAACACACGCGCGTATCCAATGTTTTGTCGGCCGTGTGGTCCAAGCAAGCCGAATGTCGTCGAGGTGCTGATGAATCGCTCTATTTGGGCTGCGCTTTGCGGTCCGCTCTTGGTTTCATGCAATCATGCTGCCTACGGAACGCATACCGAAACGGTGATCACCATTGAAGAGCGGGTGGTGCTCATGGACTTCGTCAACACGATTGATCGTGTGGCGAATATGGTCAACGACGCTGCCTTGCAGGATCGCGCCGTCCTCCGGGGGCTCAATATCCTCAATATTGCGTGGGAAGACACAGGGCGGGCGGTTGGTTCGGCGCTTGGTCCCAACATTACCGACTTGACGCTCCAAGTGCGTCATCGGATGTGGAATGGCGAATGGGCCGATTCTCTCATGCCCGTCGTACGTTTTCCGAATTTCTCCGATCGCACGGCGGATGTACCTGCCGATCGATTTTTCCTGCGCGTAGGCAATGCCCATGATGCGCCTCTGCAAACCATGTCTCTCGTCAACGTTTTGCGCGACATTCGCGTCCTCGCATCGAAACCTGATTCCTTGGGAAATGAAGTCTCGAAACCCATCAATCTATTCGCCGAACGCGACACGCATTTTCTCGTGAGTGCGCAGGCGGTTTTTCTTCCCATTCCGCGCAAAGGCCAAGCGACGTTTCATCCCGTCGTCTTCAATTATCAATCGGCACCAGGATCGCCTGCAGTTCTGGTGCTTTTGGCAACGCGGGAAGGCACGAGCGCCAAAGTCATTGAAAATCGTACGGAAGACACGACGGTGCAAGGCTGGGGACAAGAGCTCTATTTTAATGAACATGGTTCACGGGCCGCATTTACTGCCGAACGACGCAGTGACGTGAAAGCACGTATCGACGCCCAAGGCGGCCCACGTACCGAAGCCGATTTTAGCGCATTGGGCAAAGGCGCCGATATTTTGGCCCTCGTCCAAATTCCCTTGCGTCACGAACAACGCGGCGTATTGGGCGGATTGCCCGACGGCGGCCTTTCTCAGGGTGGCCTGCCAACGGGTGGTCCTCCAAGCCTCGGTCCAGCCGGCTCGGGCAAAGATGGCTCGTACGGTTATGAATTCTCCGATGATCCCCTGGCAGCAGGAGGGTTTGGCCCGAACGACGCGACGATTCGCGTTCGTCCAGGACCGGTACGTACCGGCGACGTCGAACGTGCGGTATTGGGCCATGGTCCGCGCCTTGGCGCATATCGCGAAGGATATGGCACGAAGCTCGTCCGGGACGAACGTTTTCCCATTCGCATCACCGTGCAATTCTACAAGAGCACCAGCGACGGAGTCGTTACGGATTCCGATTTGGATGGCCTTACCAAAAATATTTCGAGCGCGTACGAACACGCCGACTACGTTGGCTCGCTCGTCATTCCTCCGGGCGATTCCATGCGCCCAACGGCCTGGCAAACCATGCCCAGTGAATGGTTTCCTTGGTAAAACGTATTACGGTTCGGGATGCGTAAATAGATAATTTGTCGATATCGGTGGCAGGTGCATTCGTCACCGCAGAGTCCAGCCGGCAACGGTTCATTTTTTCTGTGCATGGCCCGGAAGTCTGTGACATATTTGGTATCGTGTCGCATTTTTCGTCTTCGTTTTCTGCTACACACGATGGAACGCTCACGGATTCCGACGCAAACACGCTCCTAAAACTCCGTACGCGAAAAATTCGGGTCGAGATCATCAAGGGTTCGACGGTCGGTGTGATTGCCGAACTTCCCGGACTCAGCGCGCGTATTGGAAGCGCCAAAGATGCGGATCTGGTCATTCAAGATTCCAAGGTCAGTCGCCATCATTTGACGCTACGCATTGAAGGCGATGCAATTCGCGTCACCGACAACCAAAGTCGCAATGGCACGCAGCTCGATGGTGTCCGCATTATCGACGCTTACGCGCGACCCGACGCGGTGCTCGTCATCGGCACGACCAGCCTTCGTTTGCGGATGTTGGAAACGTCCATCGAAGTGCCAATTTCGAGCCACGAACATTTTGGGGCAATGGTTGGTCGGAGCATACCCATGCGTCGCCTGTTTGGCCTTCTCGAACGAATTGCTCAGACGGACATGTCCGTGCTCGTCGAGGGAGAAACGGGTACGGGCAAAGAACTCGTGGCCCAAGGGCTGCATTCCCACGGGCGCCGCGGGGAACAGCCATTTGTCGTATTCGATTGTTCGGCGATATCAGAAACGCTCATGGAGAGTGAACTCTTCGGACACAAGAAAGGCGCATTCACGGACGCGCGACAAGACCATGCGGGGCGATTCGAAGAGGCCGACGCGGGAACGATATTTTTGGATGAAATCGGTGAATTGCCCCTCGCATTACAGCCCAAATTGCTCCGAGTGCTCGAAGCACGCCAAGTGCGGCGCATTGGGGACGACAAAGTGCGCCGGGTCGACGTCCGGGTCATTGCCGCGACCAATCGATCGCTCTCTAGGGAAGTCGAACGCGGTCGTTTTCGCGAAGACCTGTATTATCGATTGGCGGAAATCGTGGTCCAAGTTCCCCCATTACGTCATCGGCCCGAAGACATACCTCTCTTGGCCCGACACCTCGAAACCCAGGTTCTCGAAATGAATCCAGGGGCAGCACCATTGCCCGAACACGTGATCCAACAATGGCGAGGGGTCTCGTTTCCAGGCAACATTCGAGAATTGCGAAATAGCGTCCGACAGGCCCTGCTTCTCGGCGCCCAACAACAAACCTCCGGCGAAACCGAAGCATCGCCGAATTTTTCGGACGAGCACGAGGTGCGGCTCGACGAACCGTTGCTCGACGGGCTCAAGCGCGTCAAGCAAGCCTACGAAAAAGAATATCTGCAAAAATTATTGGAAAAGACTGGGAACAACGTGACGCGTACGGCGGAACTCGCGGGTGTGGGTCGGCGGTACGTGCAATTGGCGATGGAGCAATATGGACTACGCGAAAAGCGGTGACCTCATCGGGCAACGATTTCGCGTAATCAAATTGATTGGTCTCGGTTCCTTCGCTCAGGTGTTTGTCGCGCACGACTTGCATTCCGGACAAACGGTCGCTCTCAAGATGTTGCGTCCCGAGCGATTTGGTGATGAAAATGCCGTCCGGCGACTCGAGACGCGTGAATTTCGATTGCTCGAACGGATTGCCATGGCAGGGCATTCGCCGTATGTCGTTCGGCTCGTAGAAGATCGTCTGCATTATCATCAAGGCGTACCGTATTTGGTGCTGGAATACGTCGACGGTCCCTCGTTGAAAGAATGGCTTTCGGAGCGTGGGCGGCTCGACATCAAAGAAGTGGCTCGCTTCGGCGCGGGTTTGGCGCGGGGTTTGTCGGTCATTCATACGGCGGGCGGAGTTCATCGGGATTTGAAACCGAGCAATGTGCGGCTTCGAAATGGAAAGACGCCGGTGCTCGTGGATCTGGGTATTGCTCGCGCGTTGTGGGAGACGCAACAGATCACCCTGGCGCGGGCGCCGATGACGCTTCGGTATGCAGCACCAGAGCAAAGGCAGGGTTTGCCCGCGACCCCCGCGGCGGACGTGTATGCGCTTGGCCTGTGTTTGCGCGAAATGCTGGTGGGGCGTTCCGAAGAAGGGGACGACCTTCGAAGCCTACGTCCTGAAATCCCGGAGCGTTTGGCGCAATTGATCCAAATGTGTTTGGCGGAGCAGCCGGAGGATCGGCCAACGGTGCAGCACATCGTGGGCGAGCTTGACCGAGGAGGACAATTAAAGGTTTCACGACCTTCGTTGTGGCCCGCAGTGTTTTTCGTGTCAAGTGCGGTTTTTCCTGTCCACGTCGAGGAACCGCAGGAGTCAGACTGTGTTCCCATTCAGGGAATGGCATGGCTGCGAACCAGCGGTTTGACCGCGACGTCGGTCACGGGGGAACTCTCGAATTTTGATCAGCAAAACGCTCATCGTCCCGTCGTTGCGTGGACGTTGTCGAACGTAGAGCCGTACGCTCAGATGTGGCTGGATGATGGTACCCCCGGACGATATGAGGTCATGGGGTGGTTGGGCGATACGTGTCGGCATTTTTCTCTGCGCTTGTGTGAGGATAGGGCATTCGTTCTCGAATTGCCCAATTGTACCGTCCCTCGTAGTGGAGGTGGTATCGTGGGAGACGTCAATAACGATGGCGTTCAAGATGTCGTCTTTGTCAAAGCAGCTTCAGCGTTTTCGGATCGATCCACGACGTATTTCGATGTGCCGCATATCGGCGCTACGTTGCTCCGCCACGCCGACGGTTCGTCGGAATGGATTACGCAGGCATTCGAGACAACTCTTCCCGATGCTTACCACGTTGAACCCTCGCGCCGTACAGGAGACATCGATCGCGACGGTTGCGCGGATTTTGTTGTCCTTACATATGCCACTGGAGGCGCATGCCCGTCAGCGGTGCATATTTTTTGGGGCGATTGTCAGGGCCGATTTACGGTGTCCCCAAATGCCGCCCATGTTCCTCTCCCCGCGAATGTCTCCGATTTGGGCGACGTGGACGAAGACGGGTTTTTGGACTTGGTCACGGGACCGGATGATGACGGTGATCCCGGCCAGAGTTTTTTGTTGCGCGGAAACGGACATGGGTTTGGCGAAGCGGAACCGTTTCTCGATGCTGTTCCCGAGTTCGAAGAAGGGCAAGACAAACCGGGGAGCGGCAGTTCTTTCTTGGAAGATGTCAATGGCGACGGACACCTCGATGGTATCCAGCATACGCATGTGGGAACGCAGGAACGTCGAATTGCGATTCACTATGGCCGTGGAGATGGATCCTTTGATTCGAATCCGGATTTTGTGAAATATCCATTGCCATCTGAAAGCTTTAGAATTCTTCCGCTTCGAGGACGATGATGTCGACGACATTGAGCGGCAGCACGAGCACGATGGCGGGCGACTTTGAACTGATTGCAGCAGGCACTTTGTTTGCCGATCGGTATGCCATCGAGGAACGGCTCGGCGCAGGCGCGTTGTCGATCGTGTATTCGGCATTGGACATGTTTGCGTCACCTCCACGACGTGTGGCGCTCAAGGTGGCGCGCAAAACGCCGTCGGCGAAAACAAGTTTGTCGCACGAGGCCATTGTGTTGGCGAAAATTCATGAACTGGGCATCATTCAGGGTGTCGTTCAAATTGTCGAGCTTCCTGTGCAACAGCGCGATGGTTTGTCGTACTTGGTGCTGGAACATATCGAGGGGCAAACGCTTCGGCACACACGTCACTCGCTTGTCGAGGTTTGTCGTATTGGGAAAACGCTTGCCCGAATTTTGGCGTCATTGCACGCGGCGGGGATCGTCGTGGCCGATATCAAACCCGACAACATCATGTTGCGCGACGGAAATGCACCGGTTTTCATTGATTTTGGTGCGGCTCGTCTCGTCCATGGGCCATTGGAGCCAACGTTGTTGACGCCCGCATATGCCGCTCCTGAACAACTGGCGGGTCATCCGCCGACGTTTGCCAGTGACGTGTATGCGTTGGCGATGGTCCTCGAAGAATGGGCGGATGAATGGCGTCCCAAAAGGTTTGTCTCGATCATGAGTCGCTGCAAAGCTCAGAATGCCGACGAACGGCCCACGGCGCTCGAGCTGGCGCACGAACTTGGTGGTCTCCATATTTCGCCACCGAAGACGCAATCGTTATGGTTTGTTGTCGGGTTGATGGTTTTGACGGTCGGTTTGGCTGGGATATCCGCATGGCGCATCACGGCGGCGACAGCCCCAGAAACGGCGTTGTCGACACACATACCACCGCCAAAGTTTTCGATGGTGTCAGGTCTGGACAGGGCGCTGTTCTTGGCGGCTGATGAGAGCTTCGTTTACTGGAGCCGCATAAATGATGGTACCATTCAGCGCGTGCCGATCGAAGGGGGGCCGTCCGAGACCGTCGCCCGTATCGACGGCCGAGCGACTCAATTGGCGATTTCCGGACAAACCTTATACATTCGCGATGGAATTGGTATTTGGTCGTTCTCGCAAAAGGAACTTCGCCGTTTTGCAAATGCCGCCGGGGACGGCGACATCGTTGCAGACGCGCGAAACGTGGCGTGGACCAATGCGTTGACCGGCGAGGTGCTCATCAAGGCCGTTCATGGAAACGCCCCCGTACGTATTTTGGCCTCAAAGCTCTCACAACCTTACGATGTGGCGATGGACGCAACGCACGTGTATTGGGCGAATGGCGACGGTACCGTAATGCGCGTTCCGCGGCAAGGTGGCGAGGTGGACGTGTTGGCGCGTGGGCAATCGTGGCCGGAGGGAACGTTGGTCGACGAAACGCATGTGTATTGGCTCGAGCGGCATACCGGCGGAGTTTTTCGAGTTTCCAAGCAGGGGGGCGAACCGGTACAAATTGCCAGAACCGAACCGGGTTGTCGTGCGACGGCGTTGGATGGGAGATATGTCTACTGGGCGGATCCTGCGGATCGGCGAATCATGCGCGTGCCACGATCCGGCGGCGAACAAGAAACGCTGGTGTCGGGGCCAAGTGGACTTTATGATCTCATTGTCGTCCGAAATGCGGTGTATTTCTCGAATTCTTATGGTGGAGATGGCGTAATGCGATTGCAATTGCCGTCGCCGTAGGGGTCTGCCGCGTAGCCGCCGCATCCATTTGCGAGCACCGGGGTTGGGTCAAGTCGCCTGACTGCATTCGAATGCACGCACTTGGAATTTGAATTCGCCGCATTTGCGCGAGTAGAGTCGTGGCATGAATCCTGATTATGGCTTTTGCACGCACTTGTTGGTGCGTTCAATACAACCGTTGGAGGATGTCATGACTTACGCGAAACTTGCGGATGGTTCGGGTGTACGCGGTACGCATTATGCGCCCGGAATGACCCACGTTTATTACGTCAAAAACAACAGCGCCCCCACTACGAGCGTTGGACAATTGGCTCGGATTCTCGTCACGCCGGCCAGCAAAGTGTCCGAGGGCAGTCAATCCCTTACGCAGACACTCGGGGTCAACTTTGATACGGGTTGGGAAGACCTCGCGTGGACGGGCACGGAAATCGAACCGCTTGATATGGCGATTTACAAATACCCCCAACCCCCGGCGCATGGACTCGAAGGAATTGATCTTTCCTCGCTGCCCGGTTTGTCGTATCAGACGACAGCTATCCCCGAAGACGGACGAGGCGACAACTACTATGCGGGAAAAACCGCGTCGGACTATTACGTCGTTTTCCGCATCTACAAGGTGCAAAATGATCCGATGACCCATATCGAATGGATGACGTTCAATATGAATACGAGCGAAGAAATCGTTGGTCACGGATATCGCGATCCGCGGGACGTCGTCATTTCGGCAGACCTCAAAATGGCTTACGTCTCGGCCAAAGATGGCAACAACAAAAGTCGTGTCCTAGCGGTGCCGAACGCTGGTGATTCGTTCGCACCAGATTTTACAATTCTGTCGCAAGTTGCCGCGTATGCAATCGACCCAATCACGGCGGCTTCGCCGGCTTTGAACGCAACGGCGCAAATCGCCATCGACCCGGCCAATCCTCAATTCATCTACGTTGTGGATGCGACGGGATTGTGGCGTATTGAGCCCAAAATCCGCAAGACCAAGGTCGTTGACATTCCGAATGGCGGCATGGGTCTGCTTATCGACGGCAACCGAGTTGCCATCATTTCCGACGTCCAGGGGAACTTGTTCCAGGTCGACCTTGCTTCGTTGAGCCCAACGCTCATCCCTCTGCCTCCCTCCATCGGGACTCTCGGAGGTCCGAGCGGGTTTCTCACGTGGGCGGATGAAACGAAAACGTCGTTTTTTGCGACAGTGCTCAATCCGATCAACAAATTGCGTCACGTCAATCCGCAAACCCTCGAGTCCATTGAATTCCTGAACCTGCAAACCCTCGCGCAGCCTCTCATGAATCCGTGGAGCGTCGAGGTTCTTAGTCCTAGCCGCCTTTTCATGGCCACGGAAGGAGAAGTCGGAACGCTCGATTTGAACATCGCCGGCAATGCATTGGTCCTGGGCATTGGACTCGTGCCCTTCGATTACATCATTCAGGATCCAGTCTCCCAGGATCGAGGAAAAGCCGATACGACGTCGGCCACGGGCTACTTCTACCAGGTCAACAAAGTGCCGTTTGGCGGCAATTTGAACCTGATGATCAACCACCGAAAAGCGCATGATGTTGGTCTTCGGCATTTCCGAGTCACCCTGAAGCAAGTCGGAGCCACCGTTGGGAAAGTGCTTACCGATTCCTTTACCGATTTGCTTTGGAAATCGGTCGGGGGCACGCCCAAGTTTTACGCGACGCCCGTTTCGTCGACCGGAGCAGCGCCGTCGGCGGGTATTCCGGCAAATGCGTATCCCGTTCGATCACCTGACGACCTTTGGTACAACGCGCACCTTGGAACCATCATGCCAGCCCGCAGCATCGAGAACGCAGTTGTCGTGGTCAGAAATGGGTTGCACGAAGTCAAAGTGGAGTTTTTCGATCAAAACGGCCAATTGGTCGTCAGCGAAACGAAGACGTACGTCATCCTTCTCGATAACAACTTGTGCAACGCCCATTTGGAATTGCCGCGTATCGGCAATCCTCCGCCGGCGGGATATCCCACGCCGGATTGCGGCTGCATTGCGTACGCCAACAAGAATGACAAAGTCGCGCTCGACTTCAAGGCTTGGCAGCTCAATGGAGCGGCGAACTACACGTTGGCGCTCTCGCGTGGTGGAAAAGCATTACCGCACCTCACGCAAACCGGTACGACAAACACCTCGAGTGTTCTACAAACAAAGACCACTACGAATCTGCCTCAGAGCCCAACATTCAAAGTGGGCCACTTGCTCGGCGACTGCAACATTGCCAGCATTCGGGTCGAAATCAACGTGCAGCCGCGCGCCATTGATGGATACCGATGGGTCGGCGCACTCAGTGGACGCAAGACACTCGACTTTACCCTCGTCCCCAGCTCCATATCCATGAGCACGCCATGGGTGGATCCCGGCGGTTGATGACCGACCTGCGTCTTCGTCCTACCTCGT
>DAOMZH010000279.1:0-11345 GCA_035437985.1 Polyangium sp. (in: bacteria)
TGCTTCGCCACTCGCCGTGCGGGCGTATGGCCAGGTCGCCACTGCGCACATCGAAGAATTGGCTCCCGTGACGGAAGCGATGTCGAAAGCGTATTCGATTCACTTCCGCGTACCAGGTAAAACTGCCTCGCTCTTGATGCTCGAAAGCGAAGACGATTATCGACGTTTTGGCATCGTTCCCGAAGATTTCGCCAAGACCATCAAGTCGGCGCAAGCGTCGAGGGTCGTCGAAGATTCCTTGGCCCTCGCCTCGGCAGCCATGGGAAATCCGAAAGCCGCATTTCTGCGCTGGTTCGACTCGTTGCCCACGACGGCCAGCGTGAGTTTCGTCGTCCCCCCGACCTTCCGTTCGGCGCTCGAAAGAATGCCGGAATCGAGTTTCCGCGTCGATGCAATGCCGCTCGAAATCAAGCAACGCACCAAGACGAGTTTGCCGAAAAACATCCTCGACCTGTTGGGAACGCACAAGCTCGAATACGACACCATATCGGCAGAAGCGGATCGGCGCCGAAATTCGGCAGGACCTGCGGATGCCCTCAAAGCACTGAGCTCGCTGGTCGAAGAAAATCCAGGCGATGCGGTTTTGGCGCGGGACGTGGGCATCAGCGCGATGAGTTTTGGTTTGTCGGCGGATGCATTTCACTTGTTCCGACGCGTGGCGAATTCGCGGCCTTACGAACCACAAACTTATCGAGCAATGGGTCAAGCCCTGACGCGCCTCGGGCAGCCGGATCTGGCCATTGCCTATTTCGAGGTGGCATTGGCTGGTCGATGGGATGGTCGATTCGGTGATTTCCGCAAGATCGTGGCGGTCGAATATTTCGATTTGCTGCAGAGCATCGCGACGGGAAAAATGAAATCGAGCGTTCCGGATTTCGTCAAGCAACGTTTGCCAGAAGTCGCGCGCGAAGTGCAAATCGATACCGCGGACATCGTCGTGATGATCACGTGGAACACCGATGGCACGGACGTGGATTTGCACGTGACGGAGCCGGGCGGCGAAACGTGTTTTTATGGCAATCGCAATACGCGCATGGGTGGGCGCTTGACGCAGGACGTGACGCAAGGATATGGCCCCGAAATGTACGTCCTCAAAAACGCGCAAAGTGGGCAATACTTGGTGCAAGCGAAATACTTTGCGTCGGATCGGAATCGCGCGTCGACACGAACGAAGGTGAGCGTCATCGTCATCGAGGACTATGGGACGCAGGCGCAACGCATGAGCGAACGGGTCGTTACGTTGGCGTACGACAAAGACATGCACGATTTGTTCAAGATTGGTCGCAAGTCGTCGACCGGCCCGAAGCCCAAGCCGGTGCTCGAAATGGCCGTTCCGTAAAAAACCGCGGCGTGGGCGCGTGCATGTACGTGCCCACGCGGCGCGACAGAATGCGCCTTCAATCTGGTTCCCCCCAATACAAGCGTTCCGCTTGACCCAATAGATAACAAAGTATGTGCGCTGGGACCTTCATGTAGACGGTTTTCGAGCCGTCGAATTGCCTGGTGGAAAAATCGGTTTTCGTCACGAAAAACGCATGCGAGGCTGATTCGTCTTCGGCACAATATCCAACGATTCCGTCATCCGGGGTGAGTTCGGCGTTGTTTTGGTATTTCACCTCGAACGGGCGGCAATAGGTAGGCCCTTTGACGATGATGTCAACTTCCTTTTGCGTTTTTGCATCGCGGAAGTAACTGATTCGCGGAACATCTTTGTAATAATAAGCAATCAAGTGGCGAAGGACGGTCGTTTCCACGATCATGCCCATTTCCTGCGAATTCGTGAGAACCTCGTCGCCCTTCAACAAAACTGCGTTGCGAAGAGCCGCATCGACGACGTAATACTTGTTTTTCGCTTTGAGAACCTTTTTTCCGCCAAGGCCCGTAGGCGGCAATTTGTAAATCAAATTGGCATTTTCGAGGTGCTGGAGATGATTGGCCACAGTCGTCGCCGAAGTGCCGAGATGTTGGGCGACATTCTGCGTGGCGACGATTTCGCCACAATGGATGCAGAGGTAAATGAAGAGACGTTCGAGCTCCTCGACGTTACGCACCCCGAAAAGAGCCGCCATGTCCCGTTTCAAGACCCGTTCGACGACATCTTCCCGTAACAATCGCTGGCACAAAGATACGTCGCGCTGCATGGCTGTTTCCGGAAAACCTCCTTGCAAGAGATAGTTTTGAAAAACTGGCAGAAGGGAACGAAATCGATCATTGAGGTTGTGGAGTTCAGCGGTCGTTTTCTTAAACAAATCCGTTGGCTTGAGCTTCGAGAATTTCTTGATCTGGGCGGGAGCCTCGTTTCTCATCTGCGCGAATTCGTAAAACGACAAAGTAGGAACAGGTACGGTGACCCAACGGCCAACTCCACTTTCTGCCAGTTTTTCACGGTGAATGACGGTCGCCGAACCCGTCGCAATGATCCGATATTCAGGATGATGATCCACGAGCAGTTTGATCTCGGTTTCCCAATCCTTGGAATATTGAACTTCATCGAGGAGCAGATAGGCAGGTTTGTCCTCCGAGTACGTTGTCTCGTGATACACCCGCAATGCGCGCGTAAGGGTGATGAGCTTGAGGAGCGGATGGTCGAGGCTGAGGTACAAAATGGACCGCCGCTCCACGCCGCGCTCGACGAGATCTTCAGCGATCTGCATGAGGACCGTAGTTTTTCCGACCCGCCGCGGACCCGACAACAAAATGGCGCGCCGAAGGTTCGTCTCGACAAGCAGTGAATGGCTCGCGTGAAACGCAAGTCGCCGAAAATCAGGGTTTCGAAAAGGCTTGTCGGTCCACCAAGGGTTGAATGCTTGGAGCACCCGCAAAGCTTCATCGCCCTCATGGATATCTCTGGACTGCGTCATGGGCACACTCCGTAGTTGACTAGAGACTTTGTATGGGTAAAGTCTACAGTGTACTTGGCACTTTGTGCAAGCAGAATGTTGGGTACGGTGGAGATTCTAGGGGAAGGACCACAACAACGGCGTCGAGAAAACAACGACGCCAAAGCGAATCGCGCCCAAGACAAGATCAGAAGTGACGTGGAAACAGAGGGCCGAGTGAGGATGTCAGCCCGGGCGCATCGTGCGAACCTTGCCCGCAACGATATCCGCAGTAAAACCAAAGTGCCCTGCAAGCTCCGTGTCTGGCGCTGATGCTCCGAACGAATCGAGGCCAATCACGAGCCCGCGCTCACCCACGAGCGCCCGCCAGGGAGTCGTCACCCCGGCCTCGATGACCACGCGCGGCGTTCCGGCAGGTAAAACTTCCTCGCGATAGGCCTGATCCTGGCGCTGGAATTGTTCGAGGCAAAGCATGGAGACAACCCGCACCCGATCCCCTTCGGCTTCAAGGACCTTTTTGACTTCGAGCGCCAAAGACACTTCGGATCCCGTTGCAATGATCACGACCGACGGCGGTGCCGCATGAGATTCGGCCAGAATGTAGCCACCTTTGAGCATGAGATTGTGGTCAAACCCTTCGGCACGCGGCAAAGCCGGCAATTTCTGACGCGAAAGCGCCATGGCCGTCGGTCCATCGCGTCGTTGCATCGCGTGCGCCCACGCGGCGGCGCATTCCAACCCATCCGCAGGCCGCACGACGTCCAGGTTCGGAATGATGCGCAATGCCCAAAGATGTTCGACAGGCTGATGCGTGGGGCCATCTTCCCCAAGGAAAATGCTATCGTGCGTAAAGACAAACGCGGCATGGACATGCGAAAGCGCGGCTAGCCGAATCGCCGGGCGCATGTAATCGGCAAAGACGAGGAACGTCGAGCCGAAGGGAATGAACCCGCCACCGAGCGCCAAACCATTCACGAACGCGCCCATGGCATGCTCACGCACACCGAAATGGATGTTTCGCCCGGAGAAATCATTCTTCTGAATTGCCGGAGAACCCTCAATGTACGTTTTCGTCGAGGGGTTCAAGTCCGCCGAACCACCGACGAGCGACGGAATGAGAGCGGCGACGCGTTGTTCGACAACCCCGGCATGTGCACGAGTGGCGCCGTCTTTCTTTGGCGCAATGGCGCAAAGTTCGGCAAAAAGATTCTCGGGAACATCTCGCGCCAGCATACGCGAATAGTTTTTCCCAACAAGCGGCTCGCGATCCTCTAGATCCCGCAAAGCTCTTTGCCATTCGTGTCGAATTCGATTCCCTTCGAGCGCTCGGTGCTGGAAGATTTCCCGAACTTCATCGGGAACGAGGAACGTGGGTTCGAGGGGCCAACCGATATTTTTCTTGGTCGCTTCGACTTCTTTCGCTCCGAGCGGTTCACCATGGGCTTTCGAGGTATTGGCTTTTCCGGGCGAACCATAGCCGATCGTGGTCCGAGCAATGATGAGCGACGGGCGAGACGGTTCCGCGATTGCTTTGTCGAGGGCTGCGCGAATCTCCGCGTGGTCGTGTCCCTGAATGGTTTGGACGTACCAACCATAAGCTTCATAACGACGCCCAACGTCTTCCGAGAAAGCGAGATCGGTTTTCCCGTCGATGGTGATCCGATTGTCGTCATAGAAGAAAATCAAGTTATCAAGGCCCAGATGACCAGCGAGACTCGACGCTTCCGACGTAATGCCCTCCATGATATCGCCGTCCGAAGCGAGTCCAAAAACGCGGGCTTGCACGAGTTTGTCGGCGTGTGTACCCACGCGCGCAGCGAGCATCTTGAGGCCCGCGGCCATGCCCACTGCCGTGGAAATACCTTGACCCAGCGGACCCGTCGTACACTCGACCCCGGGCGTGAGGTGCACTTCGGGATGGCCCGGAGTGCGTGAACCAAGCTGACGAAAACGCTTCAGTTGCGCCATGGAAACGTCGTAGCCCGCAAGATGCAAAAGCGAGTAGAGCAACATCGAGGCATGGCCACACGAGAGCACGAAGCGATCGCGATCGGGCCACGCGGGAGCGACCGGATCAAAGCGCATATGCCGCGCCCAAATCTCGAACGCGATGGCTGCAAGACCCATGGGTGCTCCGGGATGTCCCGAGTTTGCCTTTTCGACCCCGTCGACGGCGAGCATCTGAATCGTGTGCACCGCCTTCTGTACGAGCGCCTCGTCGATATGCTGCATCGTTTCCTCCACGCGCGGCTTGATAACACACTCCAAGACGATCCGGGGGTCTTTCTTTCAGAACAGCCGCGACGAGCGCATGTCCCAGTCCACCTTGCTCGGGCACACGTAGACCTTGTCAGGGTTCGCGCATCGGGCGACACTCGTCCTATGCGCGCTGCAACCACGGTTTTCTTCCTCATCACCTCCGCATTCGTCGGCTCTTTCGCCGCCTGTTCGTCCACGCCGAGCAACCCTGGCGACACGAGTTCATCGTCGGACAGCTCGAGTTCGAGTGCTTCGAGTTCTGGGGGCGGAATGGGAGGAAGTGGCGGAGAGGCAGGACAAGGAGGAGGCGGGGGCGGAACTGGAGGCGGGAGTAGTTCCGGGGTTTATCAACCCAAACCGGGAACGTCGTGGCAGTGGCAGCTTTCGGGTTTGCCCCTGGACACTTCGTTTGATGTGGCGGTGTACGACATCGATTTGGTCGAGACGACGGCCACGGAAATCGATGCGCTTCATGGGGCTGGACGCAAAGTGATTTGTTACTTCAGTGCGGGAAGCTGGGAATCATTCCGGCCCGACGCTGCGGACTTTCCGGCAAACGTGAAGGGCAATTCGCTCGATCCTCCGTTCTCGGACGAACTCTGGCTCGACGTTCGTTCGACCGTGGTGCGGGACATCATGAAGAAGCGTCTGGACTTGGCGGTCACGAAAAAATGCGACGCGGTCGAGCCGGACAATGTCGATGGTTTTTCCAATGACAACGGGTTTGGCTTGACGTCAGCAGATCAGCTGGATTTCAATAAATTCATCGCGAGCGAGGCTCATGCGCGAGGTTTGTCCGTTGGGCTCAAGAACGACATCGAGCAACTTGCGGCTTTGGTGGATTCGTTCGATTGGGCGCTGAACGAAGAGTGCTTCACGTACAGCGAGTGTGATGCGTACAGCTCGACCTTCATTCAAGCGGGCAAGGCCGTATTTCATGCCGAATATGTGAGTGAAGGGCAACTCGGGGCGGTGTGTGCTGTAACCAAACCGTTGCAGATCAGCACGTTGATCAAGCACATCGAATTGGATGCGTATCGGGTACCTTGTCCTTGATTTCGTTCAAGGTTCGAGTTTGGCGATGAACGCGTCGTCGCTCGAGCTGGCGGTAATGGTGACCGGTCCGAAATTCATGGTGCCGCCTAGTTCGCCGCCGACGAAAATATTATTCATTCCATCCACGGCGATGGCGCGGGAATCCTGATCGTTCGTCGCTCCATAACGACGACTCCACCTGTAACTCCCGCTGCTCGAGAGTTTGACGACGACAACGTCACTATTTCCTGCAGGTCCAGCATTGACCAAGGGTCCACCACCGAAATCGACGGTGCCTTCGAGGGACATGGAGAAAACGACGTCACCCGCGCTGTCGACCGCCATTCCATGGGGGGCTTGATCCTCGAGATCGCCATACACTTTGGTAAAAACATGCGTGGCTGTCGGATCAAGCTTGGTCAGGAAAAGGTCAGCCAGGCCGGCGGCAAGAACGACACCTCCACCCAGATCGATTTGGGTCGTGAATTCGCCGTAAATGAAGATCTCGCCGGCAGCGTTCACGGCGATGGACTTGGGCGATTGATTTCCATTTGTGGCAAAACCTTTGCTCAGTACATGTGTACCAACGGGATTCAGCTTGGCCACAAATGCATCGGTTCCTCCGCCATTGGGCAATGGTCCGCCGCCAAAGTCGACCGTCCCATTATAAGATCCGGTGACGTACAAATTGTTCATGGAGTCCCTCGCCAGCCCATTTGCGTGGTCATCTCCACTGCCGCCAAATGACTTGTGCCACAATGGGGAAAGCGTATTGTCGTATTTTACGATGAACCCATCGAGCAGATCGAAGGACGTCAATTGGCCAACGCCAGTATTGATTTGGGTGTCGAAATCGCCGGCAACGAAAACCCCACCCATCGAATCGACAACAATCGACGTGGAAAGCTGGCTCCCGAGACCACTGAGAATCGCGTGACCAGCAACTGCCCCCATCGAATCGAGTTTGATGACGAAACCATCGCTCGTGTCCGTAGCGGTCAAGTTTGTCGCGCCAATCGACATCGTACCCGTGAAATACCCGGTGAGGAATACATTACCCGCACTGTCGGTCGCAATGGCCACAGCTTCGTCGTCGGTCGTACCGCCAAATATTTTGCTCCAAAGGTGATTGCCATCCTTATCGAATTTAGCGACGAAAAAGTCATAACCACCAGCGCTCGTGAGCATCCCTCCGCCAAAATCCGCAGAACCAAACATACGTCCGGTGATGACGACATTGCCTTGCGAATCCGTGGCCACGCCTTGGGTCCGTTGTTCGAGGGTAAAACCGGCACGTTTGGCCCAAATGCCGCAGTGTTCATTGACCATTCCATTACAATCATCATCGACTGTGCTCGAGGCGCAATCTTCGACGACGGGAGTCACTTCGCCAAGACACGGCCCGTAACTCATTCCATCGGCTTGACACAACGTCGCCCCGCCTTTGCATGCTCCCACGTTTTCCGTGCCTGCAGGCCCTGAATAACAAGCTTTTCCGACACCCGGCATGCAGCCTCCCATGCCGCCAGAGCCCCCGACGCTCATTCCTCCAGCACCCATTCCACCTGTGCCACCTACTCCGCCCATTCCTCCAGTCTGAGCCATTCCACCCATTCCGCTTGTTCCGCCCATTCCGCCAGCATTTCCACTGCTCGACGAACTGGACGTACTCGACGAACTGGATGTACTCGACGAACCTTCATCCCCAACGCGGGGGTCGTAAGAATTCCAATCGTGGCTACATGAAGTGGCGAGGCTCGTTCCGAGGCTCAAAACGGTGAAGCTCACGAGCGCAGTTCGATGTTTCGTGGGAAAAAAAGGGAAGTTGGTTTTTGGATGGAGCTGCATAGGCCGGGCTAGACTACCATCGCCGTCCTTTCCTCGTGCAATCATCCTCTTAGCTATTGTACCTTGGCCTCGATGACGCTTCGCGCTGGGCGCTATGAACTGCTCGATACGATTGCCTCTGGAGGCATGGCCACGGTGCATCTTGGTCGCGCCGTAGGAGCAGGTGGTTTCGAGCGTCTTGTGGCGATCAAGACGATGCATCCGCATCTGTCGAGCGAGCCGGATTTCGTGGGGATGTTTCTGGACGAGGCGCGACTAGCAGCGCGGATCCGCCATCCGAATGTTGTGGGCACCATCGACATTCAACAGGACGAACTCGGCTTGCTCTTGGTGATGGAGTTTGTCGAGGGTCCGAGCATGAGTCAGGTGCTGCGGGCGCTGAACAAAAAACAGTCGTCGTTGCCGCTCGAGATTGCTTTGCGCGTGATCCTGGATGCGCTCGCGGGGCTGCACGCTGCGCATGAGCTGTGTGGACCTACGGGTGAGCCCCTCAATGTGGTGCATCGAGATGTTTCACCGCAAAACATTCTGGTGGGGATCGATGGGATCGCGCGGATTACGGACTTCGGTGTCGCACGTGCCGAATCTCGGATTTCCTCGACGAAGTCAGGAGATGCGAAAGGAAAAATTTCGTACATGGCTCCTGAGCAAGCGTTGCATCAGGAGATGGATCGACGCGTCGACGTGTACGCCGCGGGCCTTGTGATGTGGGAGTTTTTGACGGGCAAGCGATTGCTGCGAGGCGAAAACGACATGGTGATCATGAACATGATCTTTCATGGCCGTCATCCGGCGCCGCACGAAGTGGTCGCGTCCATTCCCCGTGAATTGTCGGAAGTCGTAATGCGCGCGATCTCGCGCGAACGAGACGAACGGCCGCCTACCGCCGCCGCATTTGCGGAAGCTCTGGATAAAGCAGCGAGCGCTTGCGGTTTGTCCGTCGCAAATGCGAAGACCGTGGGAGCGTTTGTCCGCGAACTGAATCTCCACAAATGCGCGAACGACATCGCGTCTGCCTCTCGTCCACTCGCAACGATTCCTCCTCCGTCGATGCGCACGATGCCGAGCGCAGAAGCCGAAGCTCGCACCGTGATTACCGCAGAAGGGAAAAACGACGAGGCCAAGTCGAATCCGGGAACGGAATCGCGCGGAGCGTTGGCCACCGCTTCTTCGGGGACGAGTCCGTCGACGAGTTCCTCGCGAAGCAAGCTCGTGGGTGGAATTGGCGCCGTCGCGATCATTGGAGCATTGAGCTGGTTTGCCGTTGGCGCAATGTCGTCCCAGGACAAACCGCACGATCTGCCGGCCACTGGAGCGGCAAAAACGCCAGCGTCGGTCGAGACGGCGCGCGAGCCGATTGCTCCGCCTGCTCCACCACCTGTCGCTGCCCCCTCCGCCTCCGCCACGCCTTCTGTCTCCGCGTCGGCAGTGTCGACAGCGGATGCACCAAAGACGAAAACGCCTCCTACAAGCGCGGGTGGCGCGAAGTCGCCCAAGACGTTCATTCCGAAAGAGCTTTGAGTGGGCACGAAAATTGGCTCTAAACGCGTGAGTTCCGGCAAGTTTGTCTTGTCCCTCGTCCTTGCATTGACCCCGGCGATGACGAGTCCCGCGTTTGCCGGACCTGGTCAGGGCAAACCCGCAAAACCCGCCAAAGATCCCCTGATCGAGTTATTCGATTCGGCCAACAAGCTTTATGCGGAGCAGAAATACGACGCGGCGTTGCTCTTGTTTCGCAAGGCGTATGAGCAATCGCAGAGCCCGAACGCACACTTGATGATCGGCAAGTGTTTGCTCGCGCAAAACCACCTGCCGGAAGCGTATGACGAGCTTTCGGCGACGTTACGCGAAGCTGCAAGACGCGCAGAGGCGGAGCCGAAATACGCGTCTGCTCGCGATGCAGCTGCAGCCGAGCTGGCGCCTCTCGAAGCGAAAATTGGCAAGGTGGTGATCACAGTGGTGGATGCGCCAGCGAGCGCGCGCGTCTTGGTTGGCGGCATGGAGTTAGCCAAAGACAAACTCGGTACACCGGTCGCCGTCGTGCCCGGAGTGGTTGAGATCGTGGCCGAAGGGCTCCCGAAAGGGACGGAGACGAGAAAAGAAGAAATCAAGGGTGGGGAAACGAAGACCGTGGTTTTGGGCGCACCAGCCAAAACGGCGGAACCGACAAAGACGACTGCGGTCGTAATCGAATCCACTCCACCGAAAACCGAAGAATCGACGGGCGGAGGTGTGCGAAAGGCGGGATTTGCGGTGCTTGGATTGGGCGTTGTGGGAATGGGGCTATTCGCGTTCGGGGGTATTCAGGGCAATGCGAAATTCGCGACGCTCGAAAAAGAATGCGGGAGCAGCCGATGCACGGATCCGAAATATGCGGATGTGGTCGATAGCGGAAAAACCATGGACTTGCTGGCCAATGTAGGCCTAGGCGTGGGCGCAGTCGGATTGGTCGCAGGAACCATCATGGTGATCGTCGGAGGCCCTAAACCAAAGCCAAAGACCACCGACGCTTCGTTTTTTGTTACGCCGGGACAAACGATGGTTCGGGTGCGTCACGTATTCTAAAGTATTGGTTCATCCCTACGAACGCGAAGAATACATCATTTCTTCTTCTTGCTTCGCTGGGGTCTTTGTTCCACGATCGCCCGTAGACGTTGGAGTTCAGCGGTGAGCGCATCCGCGCGGCGAGCTTCTTCCTCGGCGCGACGATTCGCCTCTTGACGACAACGAGCTTCTTCCTCGGCGCGACGAGTCGCCTCATCTGCACGGCGAGTCGCCTCTTCCGCGTGGCGAGTCGCCTCTTCCGCATGGCGAGTCGCCTCTTGCCGCAAGCGCGATTCTTGATCGACACGACGCGCGTGTAGGTCCACCAATTCGGACTCGAATGGCAGCAACGTTTCCCCATTCGGTCCCACACCAAGGCGCAACATGCAGTTTGCGTCGTCACCGTCCATCACGACAAATGTGTCGAGTTCTTGCGAGTAGACACGTCGATCGTTGGTTTCGACCACAATCATCAGCTTGCCGGCATCGTCGCGACGATAAACGACGAACCGCTTTCGAGGAGCCCTGCGCCGATGCGAGAAGGGATCGAAAACGATGAGTTCTTTGGTCCCCAAAGCATCATGCCGCTCAGGTGACTGAAGCTCGTCCTTGCGCGGGTTGTTCCAAGCTTTGACTTCGAGCGCAAAGTTCGGCACTACGCGGTGGATCCACGTCTTCCAGCTACCTTCGTCTCGATTGGCCCCCTGGTAAAACCTCGGGCGCACTTTTTCAGAGATGCCCGGCAAGATGTAGAGATCCGGAGCAACACACGCCTTGTTGTTTCCCTTGACCCAATAGATGAAATTGTCCGACCCGACG
>DAOMZH010000280.1:0-11327 GCA_035437985.1 Polyangium sp. (in: bacteria)
CTTGAACTCGAGAAGCGCCTCTTCGATGAGTTTGCCCACGGTGGTGGGTTTGGCTCGAGCAACGGGTTTGCGACTGGCAACCGTGTTGCGCACCATCTCGGCAACGTCGTGGGACGAGACGGGTTTGCCATACTTGTAGAGAAACGAGGTGAGGTCACGGCCAAATTCGCGCGCCGTGGCATACCGTTTGTCCGGGTCACGAGCGAGAGCTTTGGCGATGATCTTTTCGAGTTCCGGGGGAACGTCTTTATTGAGTGGCGTGAGGGGCGGGATATTCGCGGCGCGCACGAGCATCACGGTTCGAGCATCGTTTTCCCCGAGAAACAGTCGTTTTTGCGCGAGCATTTCCCATAGGATGATGCCGGCCGCGAATATGTCGGCGCGGGCATCGACATCCTGCCCTTGCGCCGCTTCGGGCGACAAATAGCTGAACTTTCCTTTGACGATACCCGGATCGCTTTTTTCGAGCTGACTTGTGGCTTTGGCCAAACCGAAATCGACGATCTTCACTTCGCCATATTTCGTGATGAGTACGTTTGGCGGGGACACATCGCGATGCACGATGCATAGTGGTTCGCCTTCGGGTGTCTTCGCTTCGTGTGCGTAAGAAAGCCCTTCGCACATTTTTTCTGCGACATGGACGGCGACTTCAACGGGGATTGAGCGCCCCGTTTTGCGCATGAACTCCATAACGGACTTCAGGTCGGCCCCCTCGACGTACTCCATCACGATGAAGTACGCGTTTTCGCCGACACCGATATCGAACACCTGCGCAACGTTGGAATGCGTCAGATAGGCCGAGACGCGAGCTTCATCGAGAAACATCGCGATAAAGCGAGTTTTTTGGGACAGATGGGGCAAGACGCGCTTGATGGCGACCCGCTTCTTGAACCCTTCGAGGCCCACGCGTTCGGCCAAAAAAACCTCGGCCATGCCACCCGCCGCGAGCTTCTCGAGAACCCGATATTGTTGGTGTCCTTGCGTCATTTCGCCTGAAAATGTCCCTCAACCAGCCGCCGTGCCGACTCTACCGAATGGCGTCGCGAACATAACACGAGTCGCAACGACACCCAAAGAATGCGGCGAAAAGATGCGCGTAGCCTAGCGTACCAAATTTGTGCTGCAACATTGATGCGCTGCAGGTTTCAATTCCTTCGGTGGATGAATACCAGTAGCATTTTCGAATGCAACAACGAGCTTCTTGGCTGGGTTTGGTTCTTTTGTCGACAATATCTGCTGTGGGCTTTGGCGCCGCTTGTGGTGCAGGTGGCGGCGGCACGGGTACAGACGGAAAAACATCGAGTACAGGTGAGACGGGGGGCACTGGGGGCACTGGTAATGCGGCGGGTGGGAGCGCGGGGATGGGCGGCGATTGCGGGCTCTTTGGCTGTGGTGGAATGGGCGGAGGCTCGCAAAACCAAGTCTTCGACGTGCAGCCGGCGGCACCGCAAACCATCGACGTTCCGCTCGGACAAACCATGCCCACGATCAATTACACGGCCACGCTCAATGGCAATCCGGTGTCGGCGGCGTGGAGTGTGGATCGCGGCGAGCTCGGGACGATTCCTGCGGGGCCTGGGCCGATGGCGATGTTCGCGCCGAAAGGCACGGCAGGCGGCGTGGTGCATGTCCGCGCAGGTCTGAACGGACAAACCCTCCAGCGGGATGTTCTCATCCGGGTGAGCGGTACGCAGAATGGGGCCGATCCGAGCAACCCTGCCCAGGGACCGCAGATTGCGATATCCGTTCCGCAATTGACGGAGGGCGGAGGAGTTGGTGGCGTAGGTGGAGAAGGTTTGGGAACGATGGTCGATCCGGCGACCATTACGATTCTCGGGACACCTACGGGCAATGGTCAAGCCGAGGGATTGAAATTTCTTTATCCTTACGACAAGACGGTTTTCCCGCGGGGCATTTTGGCGCCGTTGTTGATGTGGGAATCGTCGCTCGGAGATGTGGATGCCATTCGTATCGACCTCGAAACGACGAGTGGTTCGTTCCGTTGGAATGGTACATTCGGGAAGCCAGCGATTTTGCAGCAAACTGGAAAACCATTCATTCGGCATCCGATTCCGCAGGATATCTGGGCTGCAGCCACGAATACCGCCGGTAACAAAGCGCTCGATGGTTCTTTGGATCGGCTCATCGTCAAATTGACGGTGGCGAAAAACGGGCAGAGTTATGGGCCGATCGTGGAGACATGGACGGTCGCGCCGGGCCGTTTGTCCGGAATCATCTATTATAATTCGTACGGGACAAACCTCGCCAAAAATTACGGAGGAGCGCAAGGTGGTGATGGAATGTTTGGCGGGGCCGTTTTGTCCATCAAAGTGGGCGATACAGGCCCGCAACTGGCGGCTGGATCGAGCGGTACGGCGGCAAATTGCCGGGTTTGTCATTCCGTTGCAGCCAATGGCGCGCGACTCGTTTCTGCCAACCAAAGTGCGCCTTTTTACTCGGATCTGACGCCCATGGGGAATACGGAGGCCGGTTGGCCCAATGGCAGCGAATTCCCAGGTATTACCCCGGACGCCTCGATGGCCCTGACGACTTCGGGCCAATTGGTGTCGCTCGTTAATCCCGGTGTGGTGCTGCCCATCAGCGGATTGGATCAAGTAGCAATTGGTGACATTGGTACGCCGAGCTTTTCCCCGGACGGCAAACGCGTCGTCACGAATCCGATGAACAGTCCATCCCTGACAAACCCACAACAAAAACTCGTCGCGCTGGATTTCGATTCAACGACGGGCGCATTTTCGAATCCGCTGACCATCGTGGATCTCAGCGGATCAATGAATGCGCAGGAGCGGCCGGGTTGGGCAGCATTTTTCCCGGACGGCAAATCGGTCGTGTACCATCATCAAATCGTGGCTGGCTACGATGGAAATTTTTCGGGTGACCTGTACACACGGGGAGGCTCGAAGGCCTTCATTGCCATTGCCAATGCGACAACGAGTGGAAACCCCACTCCGCTCAATCAATTGAATGGTAAAGAAGCTAGCGGATCGTCGTATTTGCCCAAACTGGCCCAGCCCGTCAACCTATTTTGCGACGGCGATGGGAACTCGGTTGGCGGCCTCGATGCGGATCACGCGGACGACGCGAACCTCAACTACGAGCCGACAGTCAATCCCGTGGCCTCGGGTGGTTATGTCTGGGTCGTTTTCACGAGTCGCCGACTTTATGGGAGCGTCGCGACGATTCCACCATTTTGCAGCGACCCGCGCGGCGTGGACCTCATCCAAAACATCACCCCCAAAAAATTGTGGGTGAGCGCCATTGACCTCAGCGCTCCTGCAGGCACTGACGGCAGCCATCCGGCGTTTTACCTGCCCGCGCAAGAATTGCTCGCGGGTAATGCACGTGGCTTCTGGGTGCTCGAACCTTGTCGTTCCGACGGCGCGGCTTGCGGGTCCGGTGATCAATGCTGCAATGGTTTCTGCTCGCCAAACCCGCAAGGAACGCCCGAGCTGATTTGCTCGGACAAGCCACCGGAAGGCATGTGCTCGGGTTTGCAAGAACGCTGCATGACTGCTGCGGATTGTTGCGATCCGACAAACGTCTGCCTCAACGGCTTCTGCACGCTCGTCACGCCCAACTGAATCCAGCCTCGAACCGCGACGACCGAGCGAGGTTTTTGGCATCTCGCTCGGTCACGCCAAATCTATTTGGCGCTCGTCGATACGCGACCCTCATCGATTTCGGCCAAAAGAGCGCTTCGAGTTTTTTCGGCTTGATTTTCGAGCTCTTTGACGAGCTTCGATACGGCCGCCAGGTCTTGCAAACGAGCCGCGTCTTCGATTTTGGCTGCCGCTTTCGCCAAAGAAATCGCCCCGACGACTCCACTTGCCCCTTTCAAGGTGTGCGATTCGAGTTTCAGGGCATCGTTGCTCTTATCGGCAAGGGCTTTGCTGATGGCCGCAATCCGCACGGGCACTTCGGCCAAGAATTCCTGGACGATTTCCTTCAATCCACCAAGGTCGCGTAAGGTGGCGATCGTCTCGAAATCGAGTAGTGCGTCACGAGACGGCTTGATTGCAGAAAGATGGGCTGGTCTTTCCGGACGAACTGTAGACAATGCGCTCGCGAGGGCTTCGAGGCGCATGGGTTTCCCTAGGAAATCATCCATGCCTACGGCCAAGCACGCGTCGCGATCGTCGGTCGACACATTTGCCGTCATGGCAATGATATATGGTTGCTTTTCTTTAGGAATCATTTCTCGAATTTTGCGCGTCGCCGTAATCCCGTCCATCTCGGGCATTTGAATGTCCATCAAAACAACGTCGTATGCGCCCAAGGAAAGTGCCTGAAGCGCTTCGGCCCCATTGGCCACGACATCCGCTCGATAACCAATCCGCGCCAAAATCGCGAGCGCTACGCGCTGATTGATGACATTGTCTTCCGCCAAGAGAATCCGCAACGGATGCGCTTCCCCTAGTTGCACCGAATTCGAGGGTTTCGATTCCAGCGAACCAGACTTCTCGTCCTTCTTGATGAATACGGAAACGAGAGCATCGATGAGCCGCGATCGACGGACTGGTTTCATGAGCACTGCGGCCAATCCGAGGTCTGTACGAACCGTCGATTCATCGTACATGACCGACGAGCTATACAACACGATCGGTAATTGGTGCCGATCGAAATTTTTGCGAATGGCCGTGGCGACAGCAAACCCATCCATTTGCGGCATTTGAGCATCGAGAAGCACGACATCGAATGTTTCACTGCTCTCGATGGCCGTAAGAGCCTCGGCCCCAGACGTCGTCATACGTAGGACAATACCGAGCGATTCCGTTTGTAATTCGACGATTCGACGATTCGTGGCATTATCATCCACGACGAGCATTCGTTTGCCTCGAAGAATGCTCGTACGTTCGGCCTCCTGAGAATCCTCCGACAGGTGACCACAATCGACGACGATGGTGAAATGGAATGTCGAACCTTTACCGACCTCGCTCTCGACCCAAATTTTGCCGCCCATCAGGCTGCAAAGTTGTTTACAAATGGCGAGCCCTAGGCCCGTGCCCCCATATTCTCGAGTCGTCGACGCATCGACCTGACTGAACGATTGAAACAACCTGTCCAAACGATCCGCGGGAATTCCAATCCCCGTGTCAGAAATCTCGAAATGCAATTCAGTGCGATCTTGATCGAGGTCTCGCGAAGACACGCGAACGCGCACTTCCCCCTCGCGGGTGAACTTGATGGCATTGCTGAGCAGGTTGACGAGAACTTGACGCACTCGGGTGATATCACCAACGACGACGGGTCTCGTGCCTCGCTCGAATACGCAACCAATCTCCAGCTGCTTTTTGGAGGCGGTGTCGGCGACCAAATCCAAAGCTTCGTCGATACACGCCCGAACGTCGAAAACACTTTGCTCGAGTTGCAGCTTGCCGGATTCGATTCGGGAATAATCGAGGATGTCACTAATGAGCGCCAAGAGCGCTTCGCTGCTCGTGCGGGCCGTTTCGGCGAATTCTTTTTGTTGTGAATTGAGCGAGGAATCGAGGAGCAACCCCGTCATTCCAATGATGGCATTGAGCGGCGTGCGAATTTCGTGGCTCATCGTCGCCAAAAATTGACTTTTTGCGCGGCTCGAAGCTTCTGCCAACTCCATGGCCCGGCGCAAATCGGCGGTCCGTTCTTGAACGCGCGATTCGAGTTCGGAATTACGAGATTCGAGCATTTGGCGACGTTGATGAATGAGATATCCGAGGCCCAAAAAAAGCAGCGCGAGCCCCGCCATCACACCTTGGCGCCGCCAATTGGCTACGCGCTTGGAACCATTGACCAATACTCCAATTCTTTGCGTCAATGCATTCTGGCGATCCAAAATCGACCGAAAAATCTCATCGAATTGCTGATCCTCCATTCCACCGACGTGCCCCGTACCAACACGATCCTGGGATCGCGCCTCGGCGCTCGCCCGAAGCGTTCGCAATTCATTTCGTAATTTATCGAAATCGTCCCGAATCACCCCGGGATGCAACACGACTTCGTTGTTGTCAACCCCAGCATTCTGCAACAATTCCGTGAGCACAGCGATGGCCTTGTCGAGCTGCGGAAATACATCGTGGTCGAGTTTGATACTCGCATCGCCCGCCACCCATTCTTCAAACCAAAGATGCGCGAGAAGCACATTCTCTTTGGTCGTCGCCAGCGTCGTGAGCTGGACCTCGTTACGCGCGGATTCGCGGGCGGTGAGACGTTGCGACCACTCGAGTCCCGCAATTGTTAAAATACCCGTGAAAAAGACAGCAAATGTGGTCCGATCGACCGATCTTGAAAATGTTCGCACTGGGATGGTTCCTTCTTGCCACAGTTTTGCGCAAACCGTCAAGAGGTGGATCATCACGGGCGAAAATGCCCGAGTTCCATTCAATCCAATTCGATCTCATCGTTATGCTGCGCCACACTCGGCACCAATTTATCAAATTCGCCCGGTAACTCGCCGACGATCTCCAATTCCCCCGTCGGCCCAACGACAGAAACGTCCGCAGGATCAGAATCGTCTGTCGGCACGAGATACAGCACGGCCAGCGGTGGCAATGTGAGTTGAATGGATTGCGGAAATCCATGAGCAGGTACGTTTTCCCGTTCGACCACACCTAAATTACCAACGCCGCTTCCGCCATAGACCAACGCATCCGTATTCAGCACTTCGACATAAGAACATGCTCGCGGCACTCCGACGCGATAGCGGTGACGAACGATTGGCGTGAAATTGCCCACGCATACGACAAAAATGCCTTGCGCAATACGTTTGGGACAAGGTTCGTCCAATCCATCAGGTGATTTGGGAAAACGGACGAACGAAACGACGCTCAGCAATGCTTCATCGGCATGTATCCAGGTAAAACCTGCGGGATGCGCATCAAGCTGCCAGAGGGCTACGTATTTCCGGTACGTGCTATTCAAATCGTGGAGCAATAAACTCAGGCCGGCGTGATCGTGTTCGGCGAGCAAGTTCCAATCGAGTTCGGCGTCGTGATTCCATTCTTGCCATTGTCCGATTTCGCCACCCATGAAGAGCAATTTTTTCCCGGGGTGCGCCCACATCCAACCATAGAGGGCTCGCAGATTCGCATGTTGTTTCCAGCGATCGCCGGGCATTTTCGACAGCAAAGATTTCTTCAGGTGGACGACTTCGTCGTGCGACAAAGGCAATAAAAAATTTTCCGAATAGGCGTACATCATACCAAACGTGATTTTTTGATGATGTTTCGAGCGAAAATATGGATCGAGCTGAAAGTAATTCAAATTGTCGTGCATCCACCCCATATTCCATTTGAAATCGAATCCAAGCCCTCCATCTTTCGTCGGCTTCGTCACTCCGGGCCACGTCGTCGATTCTTCTGCGAAAATCAAGACACCCGGAAAATGTTCGTGCACTGCGTCCGTGAGTTCTTGCAAGAAGGCGACAGCGTCGAGGTTCTCGCGCCCGCCTTTTTCGTTCGGCACCCATTCGCTCGGATCCTGGGCTCCGTAATCCAAATAAAGCATCGAAGAAATGGCATCGACCCGCAAACCATCGGCGTGAAACGATTCAATCCAGTAAAGTGCGCTCGCAATCAAAAAATTCCGAACCGCAGCGTTTCCATAGTCAAACACGAATGTATTCCATTCACGATGTTCACCAAGGCGTGGGTCGGCGTATTCATAAAGTGGAGTGCCTTCGAATCGTCCGAGCGCAAAAGCATCTTTGGGAAAGTGCGCCGGAGGCCAATCGAACACGACTCCGATTCCTCGCGCATGAAAGAGATCGACGAGTCGGCGCAAATCGTCTGGCGAGCCAAACCTCGAGGTCGGCGCGAAATACCCGGTGACTTGATACCCCCACGAGCCGTCGAATGGATGTTCCATCACGGGCAGAAGCTCCACATGGGTGAAACCAAGCGCGGCGACATGATCCACCAAATTCCTGGAAAGTTCGCCATAAGATGCCCAATCTAGCAGTTTGTCCGCACGCCGAACGCGGCGAAATGAACCGAGGTGCACTTCGTAAATGCTCAGCGGTTTTTCCGCGGGGTTTTCCAGAGTACGCGACGCAATCCAAGGTTCGTCCGCGAAAGCAAGGCGCTCCACCACGACTTTTGAAGCATGATTCGGGCGCACTTCTGCGGCGCGAGCCACGGGATCGCTTTTCAACAAAACAATCCCTTCTGCAGTTTTGATCTCGAATTTGTACGTCGCGCCCTCTTCGACGTCCGGCGCGAAAATTTCCCAAACGCCGTACGTGGTGCGCCGCATCGCGTGCTTGCGCCCATCCCACTTGTTGAAATCGCCCACGACACTGACTCTTCGAACCGTTGGTGCCCAAACGGTAAAAACCGTCCCGAGCACGCCATCGCGGGTGACCACGTGGGCTCCCAGGCGCGAGGCGAAGGACAAATAGGCTTTGGTTGCGGCCGGATCGAAGTCTTGTTGATTTTCGGACCGTGGTGAAAACGCGTAGGGATCGCGGGTGACCGTGACGCCGCGAGGTGAACGCGCTTCGATACGGTAATGAAACGATTGTAGCGCTTCGACAAACTTGGCGGCGAAAATCCCTCCCGGATGCACGCGCGTCATCGAGCGGGCTTTGATGCGTCTGTCGTCCGGTCGCAGGATCACGTGCGTGGCGCCCGGACGGAACACGTGAATGACGAGCGCCGAATCTTCGACGTGCGGACCGAGGAGGGCATGCGGATCGGCATGATCGCCCGCGATGATGCGCTCGAAATCAGGGTGTTTCACGCGTGTATCGACCTTTGCGAGGGCGCACCGTAACGCGAAATGAGAGCGGGAGCGAGGGTCGTGCGTGTCCGTTCTGCGGCGCATCCGAGCACGATATATTTGCATTCTTCGATTGAACGTCGTGCTTTCCGCAGCTAGCCTTCTGCGCGCCGCGGGCCGCATCCTGCGACGAAAGCAGCGCTCGCCGAAATCTGCCGATACGGAGGAATACCGATCATGGGTCAAGTCGTGATGAACCGAGGAAACGGAAGTAGCACGCACGCGAGCGCTGGTTCCAACGGACAAACACCCAATCGCATTCGCAGTTATGCGCCGGCAACGGGGGAGTTGATTGGCGAAGCGCGAGTTTGGACGGCGGAAGAAGTAAAGGAAGCGATGGCGAAGGCTCGACGGGCGCAAGAAGCCTGGGGTGCGCTTCCGCCTGCTGCTCGAGCCGAACGGGTTTTGCGTTTTCGCGACGCGTTCGTGGATCGAGCCGACGAAATTATCGATTTGCTCGTCCGCGAGTGCGGAAAACCGCGTCATGAGGCGCTCTTGCACGAGGTGCTCGTGGCGGCTGATTTGGCGACATTTTTTGCGAAAGAAGTGTCCCGAATACTCGCTCCCCACGAGCTCACTTTGCATCTGTTGAAGCATCGACGCAGCTTCGTGCATTACGTGCCGCGTGGGGTCGTAGCGGTGATTTCGCCTTGGAATTACCCGTTTCAGTTGCCCATGCGCGACACGATCATGGCGCTGCTCGCGGGCAACGCGGTCATCATCAAGCCTAGCGAAGTGACGCCTCTCATCGCGCTCAAAGCCAAAGAAGTCTGGGATTCAGCGGGTTTGCCCGAGGATCTGTTGCAGGTGTGTACAGGGTTTGGCCCGACAGGCGCGGCGCTGATCGACGCGATGCCCGACTTCGTGGTGCTCACGGGCAGTGTTGCAACGGGTCGACGCGTGGCTGCTGCGTGCGGAGAACGCCTCATTCCGTGTGTGATGGAGCTCGGCGGCAAAGCGCCGCTCATTGCGTGTTCGGATGCGAGCATCGAGCGAACGGCCCGTTCGATCGTGTTCGGCGGCTTCTCGAACTCGGGAC
Source organism: Polyangium sp. (in: bacteria) (assembly GCA_035437985.1). Classification (GTDB taxonomy): domain Bacteria; phylum Myxococcota_A; class Polyangia; order Polyangiales; family Polyangiaceae; genus Polyangium. The sequence continues at coordinate 9,818 of DAOMZH010000280.1, forward strand.
AAGTTTGCGTGTCGGTCGAGCGCGTGTACGCGCATGCGGACATTCACGATGCGCTCGTCGACCGTGTCGTGACGTTGACGAAGGAGCTGCGTCAGGGCGATCCGTCCCAAGATTTCGTGGATCTTGGAGCGATCATCTTCCCGCATCAGATTGACATCGCAGAAAAACACATCGCCGATGCAGTCGGCAAAGGTGCGTCTCTACGAACGGGCGGCAAACGTAAAGAAGGGACCGGACAATTTTTCGAGCCGACGGTGATCGACGGTTGCAACCACACGATGACCGTGATGACCGACGAAATCTTCGGGCCCATCGTGCCGATCATGCGGGTGTCGAGCGAAGAGGAAGCTTTGCAGCTGGCCAACGATTCACATCTCGGACTGAACGCGTATGTGTTCTCGAGCGATCGGCATCGGGCCAAACGCCTCGCGGAACGCGTCAACGCGGGCGCCGTACTGGTAAACGACGTATTGACCAACGGAGGCACGCCGGATGCGCCTTTTGGAGGCATCAAGGCGAGCGGATTTGGTCGGGCGATGGGTGAAGAGAGTTTGCGCGAAATGTGTTTCGTCAAACACATCAGCGTCGAGCGCATTGCAATGGGTGAAAAAGATCCGTTGCAATTCCCCTACACGGCAAAATCGTACGGTTTGTTTCGCAAGGGACTGCGGGCGCTGTTCTCTGGTGGCGGTTTCTTGCAACGTATTGGCGAATTGCTCTAACCTCGGTCGTACGAACCACTTCGATGGGTCCTCGCAACGCGCACGCGCGTGAGGACCATTCGACGCCACGGCGTCTCACGACGTACGGCTCTGCATGAAATCCTGTCCGCAATGCAATCTTCGGTATCCGATCGACAGCACGACGTGCTTCATCGATGGATCCACACTCGTTGGACTGCGCGATCCGTGGCTTGGAAACACCATCGCCGGTCGGTATGTACTCGACGAACTCGTGGGTATCGGAGGCATGGCGACGGTGTATCGGGCGCGCATTCTCCTCAACGATCAGCCTTGCGCGGTGAAGCTACTGAACCCGCAGCTTGCGCTGGATGATACGACGCGGGAACGTTTTCGACGTGAAGCGCGCCATGCGCAGCGTTTGTCTCATCCAAACATCATCGAAATCTTCGACCAAGGCGACACAAGCGACGGCACACCGTTTCTCGTGATGGAACTGCTCCAAGGCGAAAGTTTGTCCGAGTTGATTGCCGCGGGTCCGACGCCTTTGGAACGCGCGCTGCCTATCATCGTGCAAATGACCCGCGCCCTGGCTCGCGCGCATGATTTCGAGGTGGTGCACCGGGATCTCAAGCCGGAAAACGTTTTTTTGATGCGTGGTGACCGGGTAAAACTCCTCGACTTCGGCATTGCGCGTTGCAATCAAGACGTGCGGCTCACGAGCGCGGGAGAAGTGTTTGGCACGCCTGAATACATGGCTCCAGAACGCGCGACTTCGTCGGACGCCGGACCTCCGGCCGATCTTTATGCGCTGGGCGTCATCATGTTCG
>DAOMZH010000281.1:0-11325 GCA_035437985.1 Polyangium sp. (in: bacteria)
CCTGTACGGCGCAGGGATTGTGTCAAGCCTGCAATGCTGCCACTTCGGATTGTTACGCGGGCAAATGCGTCCCCAGGCCGCAAACTTGTACGACCAACGAGCAATGTGCGAGCACTTATTGCATCGATGGTTATTGCTGCGATAGCGAATGCACCGGGCAATGTATGTCTTGCAACGGCGCCAGTACCGGAGGCCTCAGCGGAATTTGTGCCCCAATCGAAGACGGCAAGGACCCAGATACCGAATGCCTTGATAACGACGTTTGCCGTGAAAGCTCCTGCGGCTGCAAGAACGGAATCAAAGACGGCAATGAAACTGGTGTCGATTGCGGCGGCGATTGCCCAGGTTGCACGGGCACATGGAACTGCGGCGGAATGACCACGTGCCAAGGCATCGGAGCAAACCTCGAATGTTGCTTCTTCTGCAACTGTCCCAATGAATCCGGCCAATGCCAAATGCTCGAAGGACAAACCTGCGCACTTGGTTCAGGCGATATCGTTTTCACCGTCGGAACCATCTCCAGCTCGGAATGCTTTTTGATTCCCGCCTGCCGCAAGGTGCGCTGCAAATGCGAATGACCGTCACATGTCGAAACGCGAGCGCATGAACGTTTGCCATTCCGTCGGCGTCATCGTTTCTTTTCCGACGAACTTCAGCTTGAAAGAAACCCAATCGGGGTGATTCGGGTTTTTGATTTCGATGTCGATGATGTGCCCCTCGTTGCGCTCGACCCAAATCGTTCCGCCTTGATTTTTTACCCCCGGTCCTTCGATTCGATATCGTCGGCACGGCAGTTCGAAACGCCTTTCTTCTTTCTCGAAGGTAATCGTGACAATGCCCCGATACTCGAGCGCTGCACCCGTCTCCGAAAACGTCGGATTCACGATCCCCACATCAAACGGTTTCGTCGGGTCCGCTAGTTGGCGAAATGCCACATTCAGGCTCGCCAAATCGAATTGATAAAAATGAAATGGGATGTGCTCGATCGGCACCGAGTAACGTGTCTTGTCCGAAAATTCAATCGACATCGTGCGCAGCGACGGCGAATATTCGGCAAGCGCATTCATTTGCGAACCCTGCCAGCGCGTCTTGCGTTGCGATTCGAGACGCACGGCCGAAAGCCGCCCCCAATCCATCGTCGCCTTGACATAAGACGTCGTTTGCGGCTTGGGTTCGCGCCACCGATACGCCTCGAGCGTCGTTTCATCCGGCATATACAGAGAAACACGCTCCGGCGTGGAGCCATCGAGGTTGGATTTTACATAGTGATACACGACGCCAACCGGAACGCGCGATGCCTGGTACGAAAACGCTTCCACCCCGCGCGGAGCTTGCTTCGTGGCGGATAGACCACACCCGCCAAGAAACAAGGCGCTCGCCAACAGCGTGACGCTCAAAAGTCGCATGGTCGCGCACTCTAGCAGCACGACGTAACGAACGAAAAGATTTTGATGCGTGGGTTTGCGGATGAAATGTTCAAACCGCGATTCAGCTGCCGGTCACGAGCGCGTCGGCAATCGAAAGCGCCGCATCGAGGGCTGCAATACCTTCGTCGAGTTGCTCTTCTGTGACGATGAGCGGAGGGGCAATGACGAGGTGGCTAACCCAGGAAAGCACGGTTACGCCACGTTTCGTCATTTCCGCCGAAACCTGATCAATCACCAAAGGCTTACGCGCTGCTTTGTCCTGCGGCGTATTAAACGGCTCTTTCGTCTGGCGATTCTTGACGAGCTCCACGGCCCAAAATAGCCCGAGGCCCCGGACATCACCCACACTCGGGTGTTTTTCCGCCAGAGCGCGGAGTTTTTGGCCGAGTAGCGCGCCCATCTCCACCGAACGCTCGATGAGGCCCAGACGTCGATATTCGTCGATCGCCGCAATCGCCGGCGCGAGCGTGAGCGGATGCGCTTCGTACGTATGCCCATGCGCAAAATAATTGTCGTCGAAATAATTCGACACCGCCCGGCTCGTCGCGACAATCCCAAGCGGCACGGCAGCATTCGTCACGCCTTTCGCCGTCGTGAGAATATCGGGCGTGATGCCCCAGTTTTCCACGGCAAACCACTTGCCCGTCCGGCCCCAACCCGTCATGACTTCATCCGCAATCACGAGCACCCCACGCTTGCGCGCATGCTCGACCAATCGCGGAAAATATTCGGGCGGCGGAACGAGCACGCCATTTGTCCCGACAACCGGCTCGACGATGATCGCCGCCACGTTCTCGTCATGGTCAATCATGTACGCGAGGTAATCAGCACAAGCAACGTTGCATTCGGGATAGGTTCGTCCGAGCGGACAGCGATAACAATTCGTTTCGGGGCCGAAAATGACGCCTTGGATTTTGCCCATGGGTTCGGCGAACCAGCGGCGCCAATCACCCGTTGCGGCAATCGAGCCTGCGGTGGAACCATGGTACGAGGTATACCGCGCAATGACCTTGTATTTGCCGGTGACGGCCCGAGCCATCTTGATGGCGGTTTCATTGGCTTCGGTGCCGGATGTAGCGAAGAAAAACTTGTCGAGGCCCTTGGGCATGACTTCGAGAAGTTTGGCGGCGGTCTTGGCGCGCACGTCGCACGTATATGCGGGACCAATGAACGCGAGTTCTTTGGCCTGGGCGCAAATCGCGTCAATGACGGCTTGGTTTTGATGTCCCAAGTTCGAGCATACGAGCTGCGACGAAAAATCGAGGTATCGTTTGCCCGAGGCATCCCAGAAGTAACAACCTTCGGCACGCGTGACGTGCAAAGGTTTCCAACCACGTTGAGCGCGCCAAGTGCCGTAGGTATGTCGCGCCGTAAACTCGGAAATGTCGTCGATCATCTTGACTCTGTCCTACCCATCGAACGCTGCAGTTGCAACTCGGAATCAGAAGGTATTCAACAGGCGTTGCGAGCGACGCATCATGACGTGCCGCAGCCTGGTCAACACCCACTCACGGAATCTTGAGCACATAGAACGATTGAACCGAACCCGTGGGTCGGGACGGTTTCCCAAAAAGCCCCATGAGTTTGCTGTCGGTCGGTATGTAAATCGCCTTGATTTCGGCGATGTCGAGGCGTCCGCCCTGCACTTGAAACACGACCGGCGGCTTGCCTTCGCGTAGTCCTTCGAGACGCCCGCTCTTGAACTTGAGCTTCATGCCGAGGCTGCTGACTTCGAGTTCGTCGCGACCATCCGGCCAACCGATGCCGCGTACGGATACATAACCGCCTTCATCGAGTTTTTGCACGATCTTGGGCAGGACTTCCGTGAGCTTTTCGTTGAGGTGTTCTTCGCATTCGCCCATCTGGCAAACCCGGATGGGATCGCGATTGGCGCCGTCTTCACCGTAGAAAAACACGTCGAGCCCAAAGTTTGTCTCGTTACGCTTTTCATTTGGTACTGCAAACATTTTCTTGTTCGCGGAAAAACCGATCCGGCGTCCGCCGCCTTTGACGACCTCGCGTGCAAGTGTTTCCGTTTCGCTTTCGGTCTTTGCGGGCTCCTTGGGTTTGGAGTCGCCCGATGTTTCACCACCGCCAGCGGGTTTTGCGTCGCCTTCCCCGCCCCCTTCCGACTTGGCCTCCGAATCGCCCGATCCGTCGGATTTGCCGGCGGATGAGTCGTCCTTTTTTGCATCGTCGGAGGTGGCTGGATCCTTGCCAGAGCCGCCGCATCCGGAAATGAGAACGCACGAAACGAGGACCGCAAAAAGCGAGCGCGTCATGGGAAAACCTCCACCGATACCTGGTGTTCGGGCTCGGACGATACGCCAAGCCTCGCATGACGCCAAGTAAAACGGTGGGCGAAATCGACAACATCGCGCGCGACGAAACAATCCGCTTATCATCAACGCGGGCCTGGGTATGATTCGCGGCATCATGCCCAACTACGCCTCGCCCGTTTCCTCACGCCGGCGTGCTCGTCACGCGGTTCTTGCTTTTTCGGCTCTATTTGCAGCGTTTTCGAACGTCGTCGGCTGTGCCGAAGCTCCAGCTGGTCCCGGCCCGATTCCGCTCGACGAACTCCGCGACGAACTGTCGACGGCGACCTGCAATCAGTACGTCCGTTGCGGACAAATGCCGGATCAAGCGACATGCGACAAGGTGCAAGGCGATAGTCGTCTGACGTTGCAACTGTTCACGGACGCGGTGCTCGGGCGCGTGACGTACGACGAGGCGGGTGCGCGCACATGCGTGGAAGCGATTCGGAATCGGAACTGTGACGACCAGCAAACGACCATCAAGGCGCTGAACGATGCTTGCGCGAAGATGTTTGTCGGGACAGTACCCGAGGGCCAGTCGTGTTTGTACAACAACGAATGCGCTGGGGGCGGCGTGTGCAACGTCGACATGTGCGTGGGCAACAGTCCGTGTTGTCTTGGAGTTTGCCAGAAAAAACCTGCCGCCGTGGCGCTCGGGGGTGATTGCACGACAAACCCTTGTGTCGACACGGCTTATTGCGACGCATCGGCCATGCCGCCCACCTGCAAAGCCCGCAAAGGCAATGGCGATGTGTGTGACGCCCAAGGGCAATGCAAAGAGGGGCAACGTTGTGATGTCGACGGCAGTGCTCCCACTTGTTATCTTTTGTCGACGCGCGGGAGTGCCTGCAATCCTGCATTAAAAGCTGGAGCGTGCGTCCGTTTCGACGATTATTGCCATCCGACGGATCGAAAATGCACAGCGCTCCCTGGGGATGGCAAACCCTGCACGGATGATGGCAAATGCGCCGAGTATGCAACGTGTGACGCAGGCACGTGTCGCAAGCGCCCGGTCGAAGGCGGAGCTTGCAGCGATACGCTGGAATGCCTCGGCACCCTCGAATGCGTCAATATGGTCTGCACTGTGAACCCCTCGACGTCGGTTTGCGCGTATTGAAGTGACGTGGACAAACCTACCGAGCCCGGTGCCCGTCGTTCCAATGCCGTAATGCCCGCCCCGGCCACGATTCTCCCGCTGGTCCCCCGACACATGATCATTCCGAAGGCCAATCCAGGCGCTTGACGCGAACGGCCACCTGTGCGCTGATACGCCTCAATAACTCGATACCTGGGGAGGATCGCCCGATGGTCACGCATACGGAGTCGCAGCCCGACAATAACGGCGAATCGGATGGGGTCGTGCGCGAAGCACTTTCAGCGCACCCTGATGCGGTGGTGTTTCTTGACAAACTTGGCGTCGTAGGCTTTACGAATACCGCGTTCGACAAGCTCGAATTAGGCGCTGTGCCGAACATGTCGCAACTCGTGGAAGCATGTGGTCCGGCCGCGGCGACCTTCGGAAAGACGCTTGGTTCGGTCGTGCGCGGTGAACTCGACGATGCCGTGGAGACTTTTTTCCGCATACGCGAAGAAGGTGATTCACGTCAATGGCTCGTAGCACGCATCAAACGAATTTCCGCGGGAACAGTGATTTACTTCCGAGATGTAACCGAACTCGAGAATGAACGACGGACGCGCCAGGAAGCGCAACGTCGCTTGAAGCATTTCGTGGATCAGTCGCCGCTTGGCGTTATCGAATGGAATGCTCGGTTCGAGTGCACGTTTTGGAGCCCGGTAGCGGAAAAAATATTTGGTTTTACAGCGGAAGAGGCCAAGGGCCGGCATTTCACGGACCTCATCTCGCATGGCTTGGTGCGCGAGGTCGTCGATAGTTATTGGAAGGAGTTGGTCAACAAGGGTCTGGCCACCCGCAACGTCAATGAAAATGTGGACAACAAGGGAAACATTTTGATCTGCGAATGGCTCAATTTGCCATACTTCGATGGCGAAGGGAAATTCGTAGGGGTATGGTCGCTTTGTCACGACCTCACGGAACAACGCCGGAACGAACGGACGATGCTGGATACGGCCCGAGAGCTCGAGCTCAAAGTCCACGAAGCTGCTGCTGAAGCAGCCGAAAAAGATCGCTTGCTTCAGGAACTCGACCAAAAATTCGACCTCATCAAGCAACAAACTGCTGAAATCGCGAAACTGTCGAGCCCCATTTTGGAATTATGGGAAGGGGTTGTCGCGGTACCCATCATTGGGAGTCTCGACGAAACGCGGAGTACATTGGTCATGGAGCGGCTTTTGGCGGCGGTGGTGGAAAAGCAATCCATGATCGTGCTTTTGGATTTGACCGGTGTGGAGACGCTCGAAGGCGAGAGCGCCGAACGATTGACGAATATCTTGCGAGCGGTGGAATTGCTCGGAGCGCGGGGTATATTGACGGGCGTGCAGCCTGCGGTTGCCCGAACGATCGTCGAGATTGGGGGGAGTTTTGGCGCAGCGACGTCGTGCCGGAGTCTGCGCGATGGGTTGCGCATTGCCTTGGGAATGAACAACGGCCGGAAAACCGTGCGGGCTGGGTAATCGAATTCGACGGAGTTCGTGTATTGGGGAACCTCCGGCGCTAGACATGCGAATGGGCAGGATTCGCGCGGCGGGTGGGCCATTTTCACAATATACCAAGATGAAATCGAATCGCGTGATTCTCACCGGTGCTCTTGTGGAGCATAGCGCCGGCACGGATACCATTCAAAGGCGAGCAGGCAGTTTGGGGGTGGTCATACCGACAGTCCTCTGGTAGCCAAAGTCGTCAGAGCTTCTACAAATACCTTCCCTTCCAGATTCTGGGGTGATATGGCGGATGCATGGATCGACGGAACGTCCTTCGTGCAGCGCTTGGCGCAGGTATTTGGGCGTCCGTTGCTCCTTTGGCGGCCATGAGTGGATGCAAACGCGGCGTTGTTACCGGGCCGCCGCTGAGGTTGGGGTTGTCGGATTGGCCCGGGCACGCGCCATTTTATGGCGCGCAGAAGCTGGGAATGTTTGCCCCTGCAACCGTCGAAATCAAGAGTTTCAGCTCGAATTTCGATCGGAATCGGGCATTTGCCAAAAAAAACCTCGATGCGCTCGCCACACCGCTCTTTGATGCGCTGAAGATTGCGGATGGCGGCGCGGACTTGAAGATTGTATTGCTATTCGATTATTCGGCAGGGGGAGATGGCATCGTCGGCGCGCAGGGGATCGGCGGGATCAGCGATTTGCGTGGGAAACGCGTGTCGGCGGAACTTGGCGCGATCACCCATTTCGTGCTTCTTTCCGCATTAAAAACGGCGGGGCTCCGCGAAAACGACGTGCAGATCGTGAATTTGTCGGTTCCCGAAGGCGTGGAAGCATTCAAGACGGGCAAGGTCGATGCCGCAACGGTATGGGACCCGCACTTGAGCCGCCTAGCTGCGCTTCCAGGTGCCCGAAAGATCTTCACCAGCAAAGACATTCCCGGTCAAGTCATCGATGTGCTCATCGTGCAAAACGAATTGGCGAAATCACGCCCCCAAGACGTAGAAGCATTGTTAAGGGGCTGGGAACGTTCCATGCGCCTTTGGCGAGAAAAACCAGCCGACCATGAAGCGCTTATGGCGACCCAGATGCCCGGACGAACTGCGGCGAGTTTACACGAAGATTTCCAGGGCCTGGAATTGCTCGATTTGGCAGCGAACGCGCGTCTCTTCAAGGACGGATCGAATGGACCTTCAGCACGTCGGTCATTCGAGGAAACCAGCGCGTTCATGACCCAGGCGAAACTCTTCGAGGAGCGACCGAGGGTCGCTTCGGAATTGTTGGATCCGCAATTCATGGAGCATGTTTTGGCGGATAAAGTCTAATTCTTGGTTTATTCTTGTAGGGTACTTTATGATTTCATTCTTTCGCAAGTGGCTTTCTTATCGAATTGCCGGCGCAATGGCTTTGTCGTTGACCTTGGTCACCTGTGTCGTGACCGCGGGAACCTACATCTTGATTCGTCGGGATGCATTTCAAGAAAAACACGCTCTCGTCGATGCGATGATGTATTCGCTCGAAACGACACTCGCCGACGTTCCGCGGGCAACGATGCAAAGGGTGATCGAAAATTATGGCACGATTGCCGGAATCAAGAAAAGTGCCATCATCGACCGTCAGGGTCAATCTTTGGCGGGGACCGACCGCGTCGACGTCGACCGAGCCTCAACATCCACCTAGGTTGCGGCTTTCTTGCAATCCAAGAGTTTTTCGCGAACGACACACCTCACCGATGATGCATTGGTCATTCTCGAGCCTCTACGCGGTCGCGCGCAATCGAATGATTCGCAACGCGATATCGTAGCCATCGCCGAAATCACCTTGTACCTCGATGCAATCGAAGCGACGGCAACCCAACGCGCCGAGACGCTGTTGGGCGTTACCATGGGCGGCTATGTGGTCTTGTGTGCCGCGTTGGGGCTGATGTTGCATTCATGGGTGACGCGCCCACTTTCGGCGCTCGCTCGTGAGGCCGAGACATTGCGCCAGGGCAAACGGAGTGGAGTCGCGTTGGCGCACGGTCCTGATGAAGTTGGGCGATTGGCTCACGCATTCGACGCCATGGCTGCCAGAATCGACGAAATGGTTCGGGGTCTCGAGGGAGAAGTCGTCAGCCGAACGGCGGATCTTCAAGCCGAAAGACGAGCGTTGCAGCGCGAAAAAGACTTGCTCGAATTGCTTTTTCACGTCACGGCCATTGCCAATGAAGCGGCATCGCCGGAAAATGCATTATCGGATGCATTGCAGAAAATTTGCACTTTGATTGGTGCTCCCGCAGCGATTGTTTTCGTGGTGGCGGGGGAAAATCCGCCAATATTGCAGCCAACGAATATCCGCCATATTGCCGAGGCGCAGTCGTGGCCTGACGCATTGCCCACGAGCAAGCTGGCACGAGGTCAGGGCGTCTCGGGTCGGGCGCTCGAAACCGCGATGGCAATCGTAGACGCACCGATTGCCGCATTCCCGATCCTCGTGGGCTCGAACGTCGTTGGGGTCATGCAGTTTTACGTGGAAAAACTCGATGCCCGCGACACACGTCTGCTCGCAGCGATGGAGACGGTCGGCACGGAGCTAGGGCGCGTGATCGAACGCAATCAGGTCACGAGATTGAAAGACGACTTCGTGTCGACGGTGAGTCACGAATTACGCACGCCTCTCACGGCCATTCGTGGGTCGCTTGGATTGTTGCAACATGGCGTCGTCGGTGAATTATCGCCGGAAGTGCTCGAAATGGTAACGATTGCCAATGAAAGCTGCATGCGCCTAGTTCGGCTCATCAATGACCTACTGGACGTGCAGAAACTCAGCGCTGGCCGAATCGAGATTCATCGCGAAGACATTGACGTCCGCGGATTGTTGGCGACGATCATTGCAGAAAACTGGAGTATGGCCGATTCTGCCAAGGTTCGTTTGACCCTGGAGCCCGGACAATCGTTCGGCACTGTGTCGATGGATCGTGATCGATTCATTCAAATCGTGACGAATCTGGTATCGAATGCGATCAAGTTCTCACCACCCGAAACGGACGTCACTTTACGCGCCTATGCTGCTCACGACAAGGTGCGCGTGGAAGTTTGTGACCGTGGACCGGGAATTCCGGAAGAATTCCGGAGTAGCATTTTCGAGCAATTCGCCCAGGGCGACGCGTCATCGACACGAAAGAAGGAAGGCAGTGGGCTTGGCTTGAACATCGCCAAACGCCTCGTCGAACTGCACGGAGGCGTCATTGGATTCGAGGATCGTGAAGGGGGAGGCACGATATTTTACTTTGAGGTGCCCGCCGAAACCCCGAACTCTTCCGCGACTCTGCCGGCAAACGCGTAACGCTCGTGGGGAACCTGGATTGGTTGCAATGGATATGCGTCCATCGAATTAGCTCGGGGTCAAGAACGACCGGAGCTGCGTGGGAGAAATCGCATAATCCTTTCCGCAATAGTCGCATTGGATTTCGAGGACGCGACTGTCTTCGAGCAAGGAATTGATTTCCGAACGCGGCAAGGTAATCAGGCTGGACAGCACTCGAAGTTCACTGCATTGGCACCCGTAGGCCAAGTCCGACTCGGCCAAAATGGTGTAGGGCATGCCATAGAGGAGTTCCTCGATCAAATGCGTGGTCCATTTTGCTTCTTTATGCATCAATTCGGGCAACGTGGGGAAATCTTCGAGTCGCTGGGTCATGAGCATCAGCGGTCCTCGCTCGACCTCGGGCAAGAGCTCCACGATGTAGCCACCGGCAGCAATCACTTCGTCGCCTTGCATTTGCGTGGTCACCGCAATGGTCGAAACGATTTGCTCGGAATGCTGCATGTACTGCATGAGCGCTCCGGAAATACCCCCATTACGTTCATCGAACGTGACTTCGACGATTCCGCGTTGCAATGATCCATTTTGCAGCGTGCGCATCATTTCGAGGAGCATTTGCGTGCCGTTCGTGGTTGCCGCAGCACCTGAAAAGCCAACGATTCCCCGCGTTTTCCCATCAGGATGGGCATCAGCGACCATGCTCCCACCGCCCGGAATCTTGAGAATGCCTTGCACCCGCAACGTGGGACTCATGGCTTCGCGAATCAAAATCGCTCCCGTGAGCAATTCGCCAAAATGCGCAGCGATCGAGCCTCGGGCGTTTTGCGCCTGCACAGCCCCGCGTACCGTTTGCGTCGTGACCGCCGCAATGATGCGAAATGCACCATCGTTGGTCATGGCCCGAACGGCGCGATCCCCAGTGTTCTCGCCTGCTCCACTCATGGGCTCACCGCATTTTCCGGCAACAGGCCGCTTCGACTGAGCAATGCATCCAGATTCGGTTCTCGGCCCATGAACTCACGGAAAAGATCCATGGGATCCGCGCCGTCGCCACGCGCCAGAATTTGGGAACGAAATGCTTCCCCAACCTGACGACTGAAAATGCCTTCTCGTTTGAAGCGAGAAAATGCGTCGGCGTCGAGCACTTCGGCCCATTTGTACGAATAATAGCCCGCCGCATAACCCACGGAGCTGGCAAACAAATGCGAGAATGCAGCCAACATGGCATGTTCCAGGGGCAAACCCACCGGCGAATGGCGACTGAAAATTTCCCGGCCAAACTCGACAGGATCACCGTGTTTTTCCGCGTCCCATTCCATGTGCAAAGCCAAGTCGACCTCGGCAAACCCGATTTGTCGAATCATGGCATTCGCAGCTCGGAACGTGCGCGCCGCACGCAGACGAGAAAACAACGATTCCGGAATGGGTTCTTTCGTTTGGTAATGATGCGCAAAAAGATTGAGCGCTTCACTCTCCCAGCACCAGTTTTCCATGATTTGCGACGGCAATTCGACGAAATCCCAAGCAACGTTCGTCCCCGCGAGTGTCCGGACATCCACCTGGCTCGAGACATGGTGCATCAAATGGCCAAACTCGTGGAAAATGGTCTCCACTTCGCGCATATTGAGAAGACCGGGTTTGCCGCCGACCGGAGGGAGGAAATTGCCGGCAAAAAGGCCAATATGCTGACCGGCATCGGGGTCGTCGGGTCG